>NZ_JBKEZQ010000015.1:0-111791 GCF_053345175.1 Methylobacterium sp. M6A4_1b | reverse complement strand
GCGGATCCGCGACGGTTTCCTGCGTCTTCTGGGGGCCGTGGTGGCGGAGCCGGCGCGGCGGGTGGACCTGCTGCCGCTCGTCACCGAACAGACCCGCCTGGCCCTGTCGGCGCCCTATCCGGGACCGCTGCCCCTGGCCGACGACCTCCTGCCCGGCCTGATCGCGCGGGCCGCCGCCGCACGCCCCGACGCCCCCGCCGTGATCTGCGGCGACACCACCACCGCCTTCGCCGCCCTCGACGCCGACGCCGACCGCCTCGCCCACGCCCTCGTCCGGCGCGGCGTCCGGGCCGAGACGATCGTCGCCGTCGCCCTGCCGCGCTCCGCCCGCCAGATCGCCGCCTTCCTCGCCGTCCTGCGCGCCGGCGGCGCCTTCCTGCCCCTCGATCCCGGCCTGCCCCCCGCCCGGATCGCCGCCCTCCTGGCCGACGCCGAACCCCGCCTCGTCCTCGGCGACGCCGACACCCTCGCCCGCCTCGCCCCCGTCCCGGGCCTGCCCGAAACCCTCGACCTCGACGCCCTCCATCGTGACGCCCGCGACCGAAATACCCGCGACCCCGCGAGCCCGCCCGCCGGCGCACCCGACGTGCCCCTCCACCCCGACCAGATCGCCTACGTGATCCACACCTCCGGCTCCTCCGGCCGGCCCAAGGGCGTCGCCGTCGCCCACGGCCCGCTGGCCGCCCATGTCCGCGCCACCGGCGCCCTCTACGAGACCGGACCCCACACCCGCGAACTCCACGTCCTCTCCATGAGCTTCGACGGCGCCCACGAGCGCTGGATGGTGCCCCTCGCCTTCGGCGCCTGCCTCGTCCTCAAACCCGACGGCCTCTGGACCCCGCGCGAAGCCCTCGACGCCATGGAGCGCCACCGCGTCAGCCATGCGGGCTTCCCCACCGCCTACATGCACGCCCTGGCGATCGAGGCCGCCGCCGGTCCGCCCCCGAGCCCGCGCTCCTACGCCTTCGGCGGCGAGGCCCTCTCGCGCGAGAGCTTCGGGCTCATCGCACGGGCCTTGCGCCCGCGCTTCCTTGTCAACGGCTACGGCCCCACCGAGACGGTCATCTCGCCCCTGGCCTGGAAGACGAACGGGCAGGCCGGCGTGGAGGACGCCTACGCGCCGATCGGCCGGGCGGTCGGCCCGCGGCGCGCCCTCGTCCTGGACCCGGCCCTGGAGCCGGTGCCGGTGGGCGTGACGGGCGAGCTCTACCTCGCCGGCGCCTGCCTGGCGCGGGGCTATCTCGGCCAGCCCGGACAGACGGCGGCCCGCTTCCTGCCCGACCCCTACGGAGCGCCCGGGGCACGGCTCTACCGCACGGGCGACCTCGCCCGCTGGCGGGCGGACGGGACGGTGGCGTATCTCGGGCGGGCGGACGCGCAGGTGAAGCTGCGCGGCTTCCGGATCGAACTCGGCGAGGTCGAGGCGGCCCTGCTCGCCCAGGAGACCGTGGCGGGCGCCGCCGCCGCCCTGCGGGACGGGCCGGCCGGTCCGCGCCTGGTCGGCTACGTGGTGGCGGCCCCCGGCGCGGCGCCGGAGGAGGGGGCCGTGCGGGCGGCCCTGGCGCGGCGGCTGCCGGACTACCTGGTGCCGGCCCGCATCGTGATGCTGGCGGCCTTGCCGCTGACGCCGGGGGGCAAGCTCGACCGGGCGGCCCTGCCGGCGCCCGCCGACGGCCCCGCCGAGGCGGCGCCGGCCCGCCCCCTGAACGAGACCGAGGCCACGGTCGCCCGCATCTGGGCCGAGGCCCTCGGCCTGCAAACCATCACCCCAGACCAGAACTTCTTCGAAGCCGGCGCGCATTCCCTCACGGCCCTGCGGGTGCTCACCGCCCTGGGGAAGGCCTTTCCGGGCCGCGCGCCCACCATCGCGGACCTGTTCAACAACCAGACCGTGGCGACCCTGGCGGCGGCGCTGAGCGACGACGCGGTCGGCACGGCTCAGGTGGTGCACCTCTCACGCACCGGGACGCGCCCGATGCTCTACTGCTTCCCCGGCCTGATGGTGAACACCCGCGAATACGCGCCCCTGGTGCGCCGCCTCGGGCCGGACCAGCCGGTGACCGGCTTCGTGTGCTACTCGCTCACCGAGGCCCGCAAGAGCGTGGTCTCGGTGGAGGACATCGCCGCGCGCTACGCGGAGACCATCCGGGCCGAGTGCGCGGGCAGGCCCTGCACCCTGCTCGGCTGGTCCTGGGGCGGCGTGCTCGCCTACGAGGCCGCCCGGATGCTGGGCTCGGACGTGGACCTGACCTTCGTCGGCATGCTCGATGTCTGCGACATCGACGTGAACTTCTCGGTCGGCGCCCTGCCGCGCCTGTCGCCGGAGGAGCGCAGCGCCCGGCAGGCGCAGGTCGCCCTCTGGCTCGAGCGCTCGCCCATGCGGGCCGACTGGGAGGACCTGTTCCGGCGCATGGACGAGGGCCTGACGGCGCAGTTCCTCGCCTACGTCGCCGCCACCGGCCCGCTGCCCGCCGACGGGCCGGGCCTCGGCAGCAAGGAATTCGAGCTCTGGACCTTCGTGGACAACACGCTGCTGTACCGGGGATACCGAGCCGCGGCCTTCGATGCCCCGATCCGGGTCTGGCTCGCCGGAGAATCGCTCGCGCGGGGCCTCAACCACGTGGATTGGAGCCGCTACTCCGGGCATGTGCTGAGCCGCGACGTCATTCCCGGCGTCACCCACCGGGAAATCGTCGACTCGGCCGATTTCCACGACTGCTTCGCGGCCCGTCTCGACGCGGGCGGCGCCTGAGGCGCGCTCAGGATTCGTCGTAGACCTCCAGGACAGGGCTCGCCGCCACCGTGAAGCCGAGGCGCCGGTAGAGGCGCTCGACCGGGCCGTCGCCGACGCATTGCAGGAACACCGTCCCGGCGCCGGCCTCCGCCGCGCAGCGGAGGGCGGCCCGCGTCGCCCGGGCGCCGAGGCCCCGGCCCTGGTGGGACGCGCGGGTGCCGACATTGTACAGGCCCGCCAGGGGGCCGGCCCGGTAGAGCGAAGCGCAGGCCACCGGCACGCCCGCCGCGCTCAGGGTGAGGTGCCGGGTCTCGACCCCCGGCACCGCCCGCGCCGCGGCCAGGAGCGGCACGAAGACAGCCTGCGCCACGGCGTTGAACGCGGGCTCCGCGTAAAGGTCACCGCAGACCGAGAGGAAGGCGTCGCCGGGCGCGGGGGCCGTCTCCACCGTCAGGTCGATTCCCTCCGGCGGGGCCGGCTCCGACGCGGCCGTGTCCCGCACCATCCACCGGGTCGGGTAGCGGGCGAGGCAGGCCGGCTTCGCATCCGAATCGACCGGTGCCTCGCCGTCGAGGGCGAGGCGCGCGGGCCGGCGTCCGTGCCGGCGGGCCATGGCCGCCATCCAGCCGAGATCCCGCGTGCCGATGGCCAGATTGAAGCCCGGCTCGGGGAGGGCGGACCAGACGTAGCATCCGCCGGCGGGGGCCGGCGCGACACCGGCCACGTAGCATCCCGCCTGCATCCGCAGATGCGCGTCGAGCAGCGTCGCGAAGTCCGTTTCGGTTCGAACCATGGATTCCGCCTCTCGTGTCGCTTCGCCAGGGCGCGCGGGGGCAAGACGATGCCCATCCACCATCGGTATAATAGATAGCAACAGTGAAAGACTATTGTCCATAAATAGGGTAATTTTGAATTGGAACTCTTCTAATTCCAGATCTTATTTTCAAGTACAAGCTTGAATTCGTCGGAGATCTGCCGACATAGCCTCGCTTGTGGATTCGACGATCACAGATGACGCGGCACCGGGCGCCGAGCCCGCCCCGTCTCCGAAGGATCGTCGCGGCCATCACGACGAGGAAGGCTGTCGATGACACAGACCCGGGTTTCCGCGCCCCCGCAGGGCTCCTCGCCCGCCATCGCCACCCTGCTCGCCGCCCTGGTGCGCGAGCAGGCCGCCCTGGTGGACGTCGCCGCCCGCATCCTGCGTGACCGCGCCACCGCGGAGGACGTGGTGCAGGACGTCGTGCTGAAGCTGTGCGAGGCCTCGGCCTGTCCCGAGGTCGCGGCACCCGCGCCGTATCTGCGCCGCATCGTCCGAAACGCCGCGATCGATTGCGCCCGCCGCCACTTGCGCGAGCGCTGCCGCCTGGCGCCGGACGCCGAGGCGGATGCCGTGCCGGCGCCCTGCACCTGCCCGCAGGCGCACTTGGAGCGCTGCGAGGCTCTGCGCGCCGTCCTGGCCGCCCTGGCGGAAACGCCCGAGCGCACCCGCCGGGTCTTCCTGGCCCACCGCATCGAGGGCGTGCCCCAGAACGTGCTGGCCCGGGAGGCCGGCATCTCGCCGACGCTGGTGAACTTCATGATCCGCGACGGCACCGCCCTGTGCCGGGCCGCGGCGGCGTGAGGCGATCTCGATCGGTTCCGGCGCGGAACGGCGCGGGCGATCGTCGAGGATCACTTCAGACAAACCGAAGAACAGATCGCTCTTCGTGAATGGACAACATCCGCGTCGAAAGACTTAGAACCATTACAAAACAAGCATCTCTGTTGTTTCTGCGTCGTCCATCCTCTAGGGCTGGCCGACCAGAGACATCGCTCGATCGGCTCGAATCGCACATCCGCGCGTCCTTCGCGCGTACGGGGAGACCATCCTGTGACATTGCTGGCGGCCGAAGCCCAGGTCCATCTCGCCGATGCCGAGCGGCACGTGGCGCATCTCTGCGAGCATTTCGAGGAACACGACTTCGTCGTCGAGGCCGCGCCCGGGCGTGCCCGGATCGCCTTCGACATCGGGACCGGCAGCCTGGAGATCGATCGGGATCGCCTGACCCTGCGGGCCGAGGCCGACGACACCACCCGGCTCGCCGCCATCAAGTTCATGCTCGCCCAGCACCTGCGGGAACTGCCGGGCGCGGCGGAGGCCAGGCTGATCTGGACCGGGGACGGCTGCGCGGACACCACCCTGCCGAGTCTACGCGAGGTCCGGGTCCGCCGGATCGAGGACCTGACCCCGCACCTGCGCCGCATCACCTTCGCGGGCCGGGATCTCGCGCGCTACGACGCGCCGGACATGCACATCCACCTGCTGATCCCGCCCGAGGGCCAGCCACCGGTCTGGCCGGTGCCGGGCGCCGACGGGATCCCGGTCTGGCCGCAGGGGCCGTCCGCGCCGGCCCTGCGCACCTACACCGTCCGGCGTGTCGATGCGGCGGCCGGCGAGATCGCGGTGGACTTCGTCCTGCACGATGCGCCCGGCCCGGGGGCGGCCTTCGCCGCGCGCGCCCGCTTCGGCGACGTCGTCGGGTTGCTGGGTCCGGGCGGCCGGGGCGTCGCGCCGGCGGACTGGTACCTGCTGGCCGGCGACGAGACGGCGCTGCCGGCCATCGCCCGCATCCTCGAGCGCCTCGCCCCGGAGGCCACCGGCGTCGCGGTGATCGAGGTCGGTGAGGCGGCCGACGAACTGACCCTGGCGCATCCCGAGGGAATCGCCCTGCGCTGGCTGCACCGGACGGGCGCACCCGCGGGATCCACGCTCCGGTTGGCCGAGGCCGTGAAGGCGGTTCCGATCCCGCAGGACCGCCGCGTCTTCGCCTGGGCCGGCACCGAGTTCGAGACCTTCAAGGCCCTGCGCGCCCATTGGCGCAGGACCTGCGGCCTTCCCCGCGACCGGCACCTCGCGGTGGCCTATTGGCGGCGCGGGCACAGCGAGGACGCGGACACGTAGGGACCCGCGATGGCCGCCTTCGCCTTCATCGACGTCGCGCCCCTGCGCGCGAGCCCGGGCTTCCGGCTGCTCTATGCGGCGCGGGCCGCCTCCTTCCTGGCCTTCGGGGTGCTCGGCGTCGCCGTCAGCCTGCAGACCTACGCGCTCACGGACTCGTCCCTTCAGGTGGCGCTGCTGAACGCCGCCGTGGCGGGGCCGATGGCCCTGTCGCTGATGGTCGGCGGCTGGCTCGCCGACCGCTTCGACCGGCGCGCCGTGATGGTGTGGTCCCGGACCGCGCACCTGGCCGCGATCCTGATCCTGATGGGCAACGCGGCCCTGGCCGAGCCCGGAATCCTGCCGATCTTCGCGGCCGCCGTGGTGGGCGGGGCGACCTTCGGCTTCGGCATGCCGGCCCTGATGGCCGCGACCCCGGCCCTGGTCGGGCGCGAGCACCTCGCCGGGGCGGCCGCCCTCACCGCCGTGGCGGCCCAGGCCGGCGCCATCGCGGGGCCGTTCCTCGCCGGGGCGATCACGGCGCGGATGGGCCTGGTCGCTTGCTACGGACTGGTGGCGCTGGCCTCGGGCCTGACGCCGATCCTGCTCGCCCGGCTTCCGCGCCTGCCGCCGGGGCGCATCGCTCCCGACGGCGACGTGCCGTCGGATCGGACGGGCGGCCTCCGGTTCCTGCTGCGCTCGCCCCTGGTCCTCAGCCTCCTGCTCATCGATCTCGTCGCCCTGGTCTTCGCGGTGCCCTACGTGCTCCTGCCCGAACTCGCCGCCCGCGCCTTCCGCGGCGACGCCGACAGCCTCGGCCTCCTCTACGCCGCGCCCGCTTTGGGCGCCCTGATCGGCGCCCTCGGCTCCGGCCGTGCCGGGGCGAGCCCCTGGGCGGGGCGCTGGCTGCTGGCCTGCGTGGCGGTCTGGGCCGGAGCCTGCCTCGCCCTCGGCCTCGTCGGCGGCCTCGTCCCGGCCCTGCTCGTCCTCGCCGTCCTGGGGGCCGCCGCGAGCCTGGCCGGCATCCTGCGCGCCGCCCTGATCCAGCGCGCCACGCCGGACGCGATGCTCGGCCGGGTCTCGAGCCTCTGGGTGCTGGAGGAGACCCTCGGCCCGGCGCTCGGCGGCCTGCAGATGGGCACCAGCGCGCATCTCGCCTCCGCGCGCCTCGCCCTGGTGACGGGCGGGGGGCTCTGCCTCGCGGCGACGGCCGGTTTCGCGGCCCTCGTCCCCAGCCTCCGGCGCGCGAGCCTCGCGCCCGAGAAGCGCCCCGAGACCGGCCATGCCGGGCTGGTCCGCGCCGATGCGCGCTGAGGTTCGTCGCCGGATCGTCCTCGGATGGATCCTCGTCCTGCTCGCCGCATCGCTGCCGGCACGGGCCGAACCGGCGGGTCCACGGGTCGCCGCCCTCGACTGGGGCGCGGTGGAACTGCTGCTCGGCCTCGGCCTCGTGCCCGTGGGCGTGACCCAGCCGGAGGGCTACAACCGCACCGTCGTGGCGCCCACCCTGCCGCCGGGCGTCACCGATCTCGGCCTCGTCGTGGAACCCAATCTCGAGGTCCTGGCCCGGTTGAAGCCCGACCTCATCCTGGGTAACCCCCTTCAGGTGGCGAGCCAGGGCGACTTCCTCCGCCGGATCGCGCCGACCGAGGCGGTCTCGATCTACGCCCAGGCGGGCACGCCCTACGCCCGGGCCCGGGCCGAAACCCGGCGCATCGCCGCGCTGATCGGGCGCGAGGCCGCCGCCGAGGCCCTGGAGACGCGCACCGCGACGCTGCTGGAAACCCTCGCCGCCGAGGCCTGCCCCGGCGACCGGCGGCCGGTCTTCCTCGTCTGGATCGTCGATCACCGCAACGTGGTGGTCTACGGCCGCAACAGCCTGTTTCAGACGGTGCTCGACCGGCTCGGCCTCGCCAATGCCTGGACCGGGCCGACCAACGCCTACGGCTTTACCGCCCTCGGCATCGAGCAGCTGGCCGCCGGTCCGCCCGACGCCCGCATCGTCCATATCGGCCCGATCCGCTCGGATGCCGCCCGGGCCCTGGCGTCGAGCCGGCTCTGGCAGGCACTCCCGGCGGTCCGCGACCACCGGGTCGCCGTGTTGCCGCCGGTCTGGTTCTACGGCGGACTGCCGGCGATCGCGCGCTTTGTCGGTCTGATGGCGGAACGGCAGCGGGAGACCTGTCCGCGTGGCTGAGGCGCGGGCCATCGCGGGTCCCCCCGCGCGCCGTCCCTCCGGCACGGCGCTGCTCATCGGGGCCGTGTGCCTCGCGGCCGCGCTCCTCACCCTGCGCGGCCTCACGGCGGACCTGCCCGTGGCGCGAGCCCTGTCCGCCCTGTGGAACCCGGACTGGACCGACATCCGGCAGGTCATCCTGCACGAGAGCCTCGCCCCCCGCCTCGCCACCGCCTGGCTCGCCGGCGCGGCGCTCGCCCTGTCCGGCACCGTGCTGCAGCAGGTCCTGCGCAATCCCCTGGCCTCGCCGTCGACCCTCGGGATCTCGTCCGGCGCACAGCTCGCCCTGGCGCTCGCCTCCCTGTTCGCCCCCGGCCTGTTCGCGAATGGGCGCGAGGCGGTGGCGCTCGCGGGGGCCGGCCTCGCGGCGCTCGCGGTCTTCGCCCTCGGCCGAAACCGGGGCTTCGCGCCCCTCGGGCTGCTGCTGGCCGGGCTCGTGGTCGAGCTCACCTGCGGGGCGATCCAGACCCTCCTGGTCATCCTGCACCAGGAGCGCCTGTTCGGGCTGTTCGTCTGGGGTGCCGGGTCGCTGGCCATGAACGACTGGTCGGCCCCGGCCTACCTCGCGCCGCGCCTCGCCATCGCCGCCGGACTCGTGGCCCTGATGGTCCGGCCGCTCGCGCTCCTCGACCTCGACGAGACCAGCGCGCGCAGCCTCGGGCTCGGCCTCGGGCCGGCCCGTCTCGGCGCCCTGGTGCTCGCGGTGGCGCTCGCCGGCTTCGTCGTGAGCGGCGTCGGCGTGATCGGCTTCGTCGGCTTCGCCGCGCCGATCCTGGTGCGGCTCACCGGAACCCGGCGCCTGCGCGACCGCCTGATCGCCGCGCCCCTGCTCGGGGGCGCCCTGCTCTGGCTCACCGATGCGGTGGTGCTGGCCCTCGGCCCCCTGGTCTCCCTGCCGACCGGCGCCTTCGCGGCGCTCCTCGGCGTGCCGCTGCTGCTCTGGCTGCTGCCGCGCCTGCGCGGGGTCGGAAGTCTCAACCACGCCGGCGAGGCGACGGCGCGCGCGCCGAGGCCCTGGCGCCGCATCGCCGCCTGGGGCGCGTTGTTGACGCTCCTGTCCGTCGGCGCCCTGGTGCTCGGCCGACAGGAGGGCGGCTGGGTCGTCAGCCTCGGCGACGGCCTCGCCGAAGTGATGCCCTGGCGCTGGCCGCGCGTCGTCGCCGCGCTGGCCGCGGGCGCGACCCTGGCGCTGGCCGGCGCCCTGGTCCAACGCCTCACCGGCAACCCGCTCGCGAGCCCGGAGGTCCTCGGCGTGAGCGCGGGAGCGGCCTTCGGGCTGATCACCCTCAGCCTGCTCGTCGCCCTGCCGGATCGGGCGATGCTCCTCGGCGCGGGCGGCGCCGGCGCCCTGGTCTCCCTCCTGGCGATCCTGGCGCTCGGCCGGCGGGCCGCCCTCGCACCGGAACAGATGCTGCTCGCCGGCATCGCCCTCACCACGGGATTCGGCGCGCTCCTCACCATCCTGATGATCAGCGGCGATCCGGCGGTGGTGATGCTGCGGGCCTGGACGGCGGGTTCGACCGCGCGGGTGGCGCCCGACGATGCCGTCGCGGCCCTGGCCCTCCTCGGGATCGGGGCGGCCTTCCTGCCCCTGGTGGTGCGCTGGCTCGACCTGATGCCGCTGGGGGACGCCACCGGGCGGGCGCTCGGCCTGAATCTGGGGGGAAGCCGGCTCGCCATCCTGACGCTGGCGGCCCTCCTCACGGCGGCCGGAACCCTCGTCGCCGGCCCCTTGAGCTTCGTCGGCCTCGTGGCGCCGCAGGTGGCGCGGCTCGCCGGCCTGGCGCGGGCCGCGCCCCATCTCGCGGGCTCCGCCCTCGTCGGCGCGCTGATCATGGTGGCGGCGGATTTCCTCGGTCGGACGGCGTTCTTCCCCGACCAGCTTCCGGCCGGCCTCGTGGCCGCCCTCGTGGGCGCGCCCTTCATGATGTGGCTGCTGGCGCGGCGGTAAGTCTTCGAGTTTTTATTTATTCCAAAGTGTTTATGTGTTGAATCAACAACGCCGCATTGGAATATGGGAACCGGCCGCAGAGTCAGCTTGATCAATAGCCTCCCGCATGCGCACCTCGTCGCTGTAAGACAAGATCTCCTGCTTAGAACAGCTCCAAATTTATTCGGGAGTGTTCGGCAAGTGTCCTTTCGACGGTTCTCGCTGATCCCGTCTGCTGCATGACGTCAAGATCGGCATCGGAAAGCATTCCCCATGATCCAGGCCGAGCCCCTTCCCGCGTTCCCGAAGTCCGCGCGCCACGGTCGCTGGATCGGCGCGGCGGGCGTTTCCGCCCTCGCGCTGGCGGCGATGGCGCCGGCCCTGGGGAGCGGTACGGCCCTGGCGCAGAATGCGGGCGGCACCGCCGCGGTGCAGCTCGACACCCTGTCGGTGGTCGGTTCGGGGACCGGAATCCCGGCCGGCACCGCGAGCGCGCTGAAGGCGGCCACCTCCTATGTGGTCCCGAATTCGAACACCGGCACCAAGACCGACACCCCCTTGCGCGAGGTGCCCCAGTCGATCTCGGTGGTGACGCAGAAGCAGATCGAGGACCGCGGCGTCCAGAACCTCGCCGATGCCCTGGGCTACAGCGCCGGCGTGGTCACCTCGCCGCAGGGACAGGACGGGCGGTTCGACCAGCTCATCATCCGGGGCTTCGACCAGACCCAGCGCGGCATCTACAAGGACGGCCTGCGCCTGCCGCAGACCAGCTTCTCGGGCTTTCCCATCGAACCCTACGGCGTCGAGCGCATCGACGTGCTGCGCGGGCCGAGCTCGGGCCTGTTCGGGCTCAATGATCCCGGCGGCCTCGTCAACTTCATCACCAAGAAGCCCCTCGCGGTTCCCTATCGCGAGATCTTCGGCGGGTATGGCAGCTTCAACCGCAAGCAGTTCGGCTTCGACCTGAGCGGCCCCGTCAACCCCGAGAAGACGATCCTCTACCGCGTGACCGGCCTCCTGCGCGAAGGCGGCACGCAGGTGGATAATACGCCGCTGGACCGGATCTACATCGCTCCCGCGGTCACCTTCGCGCCCTCGGCCGATACGAGCCTGACGCTGCTCGGCAATTATCAGCGCGATCGCACGGGGGACACCTTCCGGGCCATTCCGCGCGACTACACCAACGGCAGCAATCCCTACCGGGCGCAGCTGCGCAGCCGCTTCCTCGGAGAACCGAACTTCTCGCGCTTCCTCGCCGAGCACTTCGAGGGCGGATACCAGTTCTCGCACCGGTTCGACGATTCGTGGACCGTGCGCCAGAACCTGCGTTACGCCCATGCCTCGACGGATTACAATGCCGTCTATGCCACCAGCAGCAGCCCGACGGCGCCCAACATCCTGGGGCGCTCGGCGCAGACCTGGCTTGAGGAATACGGCGTCTTCACCGTCGACACGCAGCTCCAGAACGATTCCCAGTTCGGCCGCATCAAGAACACCGCGCTGGTCGGCGTCGACTACAGCAAGGTCAACAACAAGAGCAATCAGTTCGGCGGGCCGACCGCCGCCCTCCTCGGCGCCGGTCCCCTCGTCGGCCCCCTCGACATCCTGAACCCGGTCTACGGCACGGGCGTCGCCACGCTCCCGCAGACGCGGCTCGCGCGCATCGACCAGGAGCAGGTCGGCCTCTACGCACAGGACCAGGTCAAGTTCGACGATCGCTGGGTGCTCAGCCTCAACGGCCGCTACGACTGGGTGACGACGAAGACGACCGCCATCAACCCGCCGATCGACGCCGTGCGCCAGCAGCTCGACGCCTTCGGAGTTCCCAACGCGATCCCCGCCGCCTTCGGCGCGAACCAGGATGTCCAGGCCTTCAGCGGACGGGCCGGCCTGTCCTATCTCTTCGACAACGGCCTGACGCCCTACGTCTCGGCGGCGCGCTCCTTCAACGTGCTGCCGGTCTACGTCCAGCAGAGCACGACGCAGACCATTCCGGGCGTTGGCGCGGTCCCGACCTCATACAACATCCTGCCGCCCAAGCCCGAGCGCGGCGAGACCATTGAGGCCGGCGTGAAGTTCCAGCCGCCGGGTGCCGCGAGCTCGATCCTGTTCTCGGTGTTCGACACCAAGAAGACCAACGCGCTGACCTTCGATCCCACCGATCCGCTGCAGCAGGCGTTCTATCAGGTCGGCGAGATCTCGGTGAAGGGCTTCGAGACAGAGGCCACCGTGGATCTGCTCAACGGGTTCAAGCTGATCTCCTCGGCGACCGTCCTGAGCGCCGAGGTCACGAAGGACGAGCCCCCCGCCGGAGCCCCGAGCGCGGTCGGGCGGCGCCCGATCCAGGTGCCGAACTTCACCGCCGCCACCTGGGCCGACTACACGGTGCAGGACGGCCCCTTCCGGGGCCTCGGCCTCGGCGCCGGCTTCCGCTACGTCGGCGCCAGCTTCGGCGACCCTCAGAACACCATCCGGGTGCCGGACTACTTCCTGGTCGATGCCGCGATTCGCTACCAGTACGAGAACTGGCGCTTCCAGGTGGCGGCCAACAACTTGCTCGACCGCGTCTTCGTCGGCACCTGCTCGCAGCAGATCGGCTTCGTGGGCTGCAACTACGGCGAAGGCCGCCGCGTCACCGGAACGGTCAGCTATCGGTGGTGACACGCCCTCGCTCGTGGCGGGCCGGCCGGTCGGGCCGGCCCCGGCGTCAATCCGCGAACTTGTATCGGGCGCAGAGCTTGTTGCCGTCCGGATCGCGCAGGTAGGCGAGATAGATCCGGCCCATCGGCGTCTGGCGCTCGCCCGGCGGGTTCTCCACGGAGGTGCCCCCGTGGGTCACACCCGCTTCGTGCCAGGCGCCGGCCTGATCCGGGCTGTCCATCGCGAACCCGATGGTGCCTCCGTTGGCAGCGGTCGCGGCCTTCCCGTCGATCGGCTTGGTGACGACGAACCGGCCGCCGCGGTGAGCGTAGACCAGACGTCCCAGGGCATCCGTCGTGCCGGGCTCGCCGCCGATGGCTCCGAAGAGCGCATCGTAGAACGCCTTCGACTTGGCCAGGTCGTTGCTGCCAATCACCATATGGCTGAACACGTCGTCGCCTCCCTCGCTCGCTGGGCTGCAGGGCTACCGCGACCGAGGCTATGGCTGCAACCATGACGCCCTCCGGTTTCCCGGCACGATCCCCCGGGAAGCTGAACGATGTGCCCGGCCGAACCGTGCCCGGATCGGGCAGCGGGGTGGCCGGCTTCCGATCCGGACCGCGCAGGGCGGAGCGGCGAGCACCGGCCCGGTGCAGTGGGTTCCGGCGCGGGCGGCCCGATCCCGACCGAGAGCGAGTCCGAGCAAGAACGATCAGACTATCCTCTCTTGGTATTTAAAATACTACATACCAATAATTACGCTTGTTGCTTGCGTTATTTTTACTATCTTTGGCGGACCATCTAACGCGCCGGAGGAATAATGCCTTATACAGCGCATCATCTTTACAGTCGGGAGGATGTCACGATTGCCCATCGTACATCACACTCGCGAAAGTTGCGGGCCGAGTCGGATGATGACGCGATCACCGAGGCCAACATCTGGCTGCTGTCGTCGCGGATCGTGGCACGCATCGCCGGCGACGCGCCGCCGGTCGCCGAAGTCGTCCGGAAGGACGGGGAAGTGCTCGCCTGCGTGCGGATGGAGCAGGAGCCGGAATCGACCGGAGGCGCCTGAACCTGCATCGTCGGCCGGATGGTGAGACCACGATAGCCAGCGCCGGGGCACCGTTCGCCGCAACGCATGCGGCGCCCCGGCAATCGGCAACGCCATGGCGACGGTCATCGGCGCGGGCACAACCGATGGGCGAGCGCAACCGGCCCGGCCCTGCGGTACTGCTCCGGACGCCCCGCGGCGATGGGGCAGGGGATCCCCGAGGCTGTGCGGTGCGGCGTCGCAAATCGATGCCATGGTCCGACCAGCCCTCCGCCCCGTGATGCGTCTCGCATCGGCGGCGCCATTGGCCACCGGGCCGTGGTGGAAACCGCCCTTCCTCCGATTGCCGCCGCTCGCGGTCGCGGGCGACCAAGGCCGCCGGGCCGCGCCCCAGACCGGGGCCGCTTTGGAAGAAGCGGACATCGAGGCCACGGCCCCGACGGACGCCGTCGAAAACCGGCGGCCCGCCGGCAGAGCCGGATGGTCTTCCAGCCCGGGCGGTGCAGGAAGCCGCCCCAGGGTTCCAGGCGCGTGGGACGGCGCGTGCGCACCCGCACAAGCTTGCGACGGTCGCGGCGTACGTGTCTGGCCTGCCCCGGCGCGGCGACCACATGAGGACATCAACGGGGGCGGCGGAGGCCGCGCACCGTCCGTTCGTCCTTGCCGCTTGTCCTTGAAACAACGTGAGCGTCCCCATGACTGCCCTGTCCGACCCGATCCGCATCGGCGCGATCGATGCCAAGAACCGCGTCTTCATGGCGCCACTGACCCGCGGCCGCGCCACCCGCGAGCACGTCCCGACGCCCATCATGGTGGAGTATTACCGTCAGCGTGCCGGCGCGGGGCTGATCCTCACCGAGGCGACCGGCATCTCACAGGAAGGCCTGGGCTGGCCCTTCGCGCCGGGCATCTGGTCCGACGAGCAGGTCGAGGCCTGGAAGCCGGTGGTGCGGGCCGTGCACGAGGCCGGCGGCAAGATCGTCTGCCAGCTCTGGCACATGGGGCGCATCGTGCACCCGGACTTCCTCGGCGGCGCAAAGCCGATCTCGGCCTCGGCCACCACGGCCCCGGACGCCGCCCACACCTACGAGGGAAAGAAGCCCTACGCCGAGGCCCGGGCTCTGCCCGTCGACGAGATTCCCCGCCTCCTGGCCGATTATGACCGCGCTGCGCGCAACGCCATCCGGGCCGGGTTCGACGGCGTGCAGATCCACGCCGCGAACGGCTACCTCATCGACCAGTTCCTGCGCGACGGCGCGAACTTCCGGACCGACGCCTATGGCGGCTCCATCGAGAACCGCATCCGCCTCCTCACCGAGGTGACACGGACGGTGGCCGATGCCGTGGGCAAGGACCGCACCGGCGTGCGCCTGTCGCCCAACGGTGCGATCCAGGGCGTGGACGATTCGAACCCCGACGCCCTGTTCGGGGCCGCCGCGGCCGTCCTCTCGAAGATCGGCATCGCCTTTCTCGAGCTGCGCGAGCCCGGGCCGAACGGCACCTTCGGCACGGCCAACCATCCCCCGGTCGCCCCGACCATGAAGGCGGCCTTCGACGGCCCCCTGATCCTGAACTCGGATTACGACGGCCCCCGCGCGCAGGCGGCCCTCGACGAGGGCCGCGCCGACGCCGTCGCCTTCGGGCGCCCGTTCATCGCCAACCCCGATCTGCCCGAGCGGCTGTTCGCGGGCGCCGCCCTGAACAAGGACGAAGCGAAGACCTGGTACAGCCAGGGGCCGGAAGGTTACGTCGATTACCCGACGCGGGATGCGGCGAAGGCCGCCTGATCTGCGATTCGACGGGATTGCGGCCGTCTCCTGCTTCGTTCGCGGGAGGAGACGGCCCGCCGACGGATGACAGACGCGTCCTTTGCCAACCTGTGCGGATCGTCTCGGTAGAGGTCGGCGCTATCGCTCGGACCGGAGACACCCTATGTGTGGCGATCGACGAGGATAGCCGCTTTTGCCTTCGACCGATGCCTGCTCCGTCGCACCGACCGGATGGACCGAGTCCGATCGGCTGGCGGAGCTCGCCAGCCTCGACTTGGCCGCCTCCGGGCGGGAAGCGGTCTACGACGACCTGACCCGCATCGCAGCCCGGCTCTGCGACGCGCCCATCGCGCTGGTGAGCCTCGTCGAGGCGGACCGGCAATGGTTCAAGGGCCGGGTCGGGCTCGAAGTGCCCGAGACGCCCCGGCGGATGTCCATCTGCTCGCATGCCATCGCGGCCGGGACGCTCCTCGTCATCCCGGACCTGACCCGGGACCCGCGGACCCGCGACAATCCCCTCGTCACCGGTGAGCGCCAGCTCCGGTTCTACGCCGGTGCGATCATCCGCTCGCGCGCGGGCTATCCCCTCGGCACCCTGTGCGTCCTCGACCGGGTCGCCCGGCCCGACGGAATCACCCCGGTCCAGGCCGAGATGCTGGAGGCCCTGGCCCAACAGGCCGCGACGCTGATCGAGCTGACCCGGACGCGCGGCGAGGTCGAGGCCCGCGAGGCGGAACTCGAGGCGAGCGAGCGCCGCTTCCGGGTGATGACCGGCGCCATGCCGCAGATGGTCTGGACCACCCAGCCCGACGGCTACCACGACTTCTACAACGACCGCTGGTACGAGTTCACCGGCATGCCGCCCGGCTCGACGGACGGCGAGGCCTGGAACGGGATGTTCCATCCCGACGACCAGGAACGGGCCTGGACGCGCTGGCGCCACAGCCTCGCCACCGGCGAGCCCTACGAGGTCGAGTACCGCCTGCGCCACCATTCGGGGGCCTATCGCTGGACCCTCGGCCGGGCGATGCCGCTCCATGATGCCGACGGGCGCATCGAGCGCTGGTTCGGGACCTGCACCGACATCGAGGACCTGAAGCGGGCGGAGGCCGAGGCACGCAAGCTCGCCGCCATCGTCGAGCAGTCGCAGGACTTCATCGGCATGGCCGACCGCGAGGGATTGGTCCAGCACATCAACGAGGCGGGCCGGCGCCTCGTCGGGCTGCCGGACGTCACCGCCGTGGCCGGGACCCAGCTCCTCGACTACTTCATGCCCGAGAGTCAGGCGCTCGTGACCGGGACGGCCCTGCCCGCCGTCGAGCGGCAGGGCTGGTGGGAGGGCGAGCTCGCCTTCCGGCACTTCGGCACGGGGGAGGGGATCGCGGTCCTCTACAACATCTTCCCGGTCCGCGACGACGAGGGCCGCTTCGTCGGCTACGCCACCGTCACCCGCGACCTGCGCGAGCGCAAGCGGGCGGAAGAGGCGCAGGACCTGCTGATCAAGGAACTCTCGCACCGGATCAAGAACATCTTCGCGGTGGTCGGCGGCATCGCCGGCCTCTCGGCCCGCACCGATCCGGCCGCGCGCCCCTTCGTCTCGGCCTTCCGCGAGCGCCTCGGCGCCCTGGCGCAGGCCCACGAATACGTCCGGCCGCACTCGCCCGCCAGCGCCCCCGCGGTGAAGGGCCAGACCCTGTTCGGCCTGATGCGCCTGATCATGGCGGCCTACGTGCAGGACGGGCGCGCGCGGATCGTCGTCGACGGCGACGACGTCGCCGTCGGGGAGCGCGCCGCCACCGCGCTCGCCCTCATCATGCACGAGCAGGCCACGAACGCGATGAAGTATGGCGGCCTCTCGACCGAGGCCGGCAGCGTCCGCCTCACCGGCCTTCGCGACGGACCATCCTACATCCTGACCTGGGCGGAGAGCGGCGGCCCGACGGTGACCGGACCGCCCACCCGGCAGGGCTTCGGCACGGTGCTGGCCCAGCGCAGCGTCGTCGGGCAGCTCGACGGCACCCTGGAGCAGGACTGGGCCCCGGGCGGCCTCGTCATGCGCCTCGTCGTGCCGGTGGACAATCTCGGTTCGTGAGCCCGCACCCGTATCGCCTCGTCGTCTTCGATTTCGACGGGACCCTGGCCGACAGCTTTCCCTGGTTCGCCGGAATCATCAACGGCGTGGCCGACCGCTACGGCTTCGCCCGCATCGCCGAGCACGAGACCGAGACCCTGCGGGGCATGGATGCGCGGGCGATCGTCCGGCACCTCGGAATCCCGGCCTGGAAGCTCCCGCTGATCACCCGGCACATGCACCGGCTCGCCGCGCGCGACATCGCCGCGATCCGGCTGTTCCCCGGGATCCCGGACCTGCTGGCCGACCTCGATGGGGCGGGTCTTGCCCTCGGCATCGCGAGCTCGAACCGGGAAGCGACGATCCGGCGGGCGCTGGGACCGGCGGCCCGGCGCTTCACCCACTACGCCTGCGGCGCCTCGCTGTTCGGCAAGGCGAGACGCCTGCGCGCCCTGATCCGCGACGCCGGGATCGTCCCGTCCGAGGTGCTCTACGTCGGCGACGAGATCCGCGACCACCAGGCGGCGACGGAGGCGGGCTGCGCCTTCGGGGCAGTGGCCTGGGGCTATACCCGCGCCGATGCCCTGGCCGCCCGAGCGCCCGCGCACGTCTTCTCCGAACCGGCCGCGATCGGGCGATGCGTCGTGTCGACGCCGCCACAGGCGCCTGGAAACCGCGCCGCGGAGGTTTCGGACCGGTTGCGTGGCGGGTCCATCGGGCGCCAGATTAACCTGTGATAGGCCGGGACGTGCGGCGGAACGGACGCTTGTAGATGGACACGACACGTCGCTCGCCGCCGGCCGGAACGCATGCAGCCGCGCGCCGGGACCCGGCGGTCCGCCGATCCCAGGCGCGCCGGGCACGGTCGCATTTCCTGGTGGCCTGTCTGGCCGGCGGCCTGCAGGCCACCTACGCGCCGGAGCTGGAAGCGGACGTCTCCGACGTGTTCGCAGGCCTAATCGCACGCCTCGAAGCCGGCGAACCGGGCGGGAGCTGATCCCGTCAGGTCCGGGCGCGGCGCCCGCGCCGGCTGCGCGCCACAGCCTCCCTGAGGACCCGCGAGAGCTGCTCCACCGAATAGGGCTTGTGCAGCAATTCGAAGCCGTGAGCGCCCTCCTCGGCCAGGACGTGGCTGTAGCCGCTGGCCAGCACCACCGGCAGGTCGGGCCGGCGCCGAGCGATCTCCTTCGCGAGCTCGATCCCGTTCATGCCCGGCATGACGATGTCGGAGAACACCACCTCGAAGCGGAAGGGGATCTTCTCGAGCTGGCGCAGGGCATCGGCGGCGGAGGTCGCCCAGACCGTGTGATAGCCGAGTTCGGCCAGGGTCTGCGTCGCGAAGCGGCCGACCTCCGGGTTGTCCTCGACCACGAGCACGCAGGTGCCGTGCCCCTCGGTCAGGGGCTCGGCCTCCTCGGGGGGGTCAGCGGTCTCCGGCACGGCCGCGACCTGCGGCAGGAACAGGGTGAAGGTCGAGCCGTGGCCCGGCGCGCTCTCGACGACGACCTCGCCGCCCGATTGCTTGGCGAAGCCGAAGACCTGGCTGAGGCCGAGGCCGGTGCCCTGGCCCACGCCCTTGGTGGTGTAGAACGGCTCGAAGATCCGGTGGAGATCGCCCGCGGCGATGCCGGCACCGGTATCGGTCAGCGACACGGCCACGAAGGCGCCCTGGCGGATGTCGAGAGGCGGGATGCCCTCGACGGTGCCGACCCGGATCGTCAGCCGGCCCTGGCCGTCCATGGCGTCGCGGGCATTGACCGCCATGTTCACCAGTGCGGTGTCGAACTGGCTCGGGTCGGCATGCACGTAGCAGGGCGCCTCGGGCACCTCGACCACGATCGCGATGCGGGCGCCGGTCAGGGTTCCGACCATCTCGCTGATCGCGGCGACGCCGGTGCCGACGTTGAAGGTCTCGGGCTTGAGGGCTTGGCGCCGCGCGAAGGCGAGGAGTTGGCCGGTGAGCTTGGCGGCGCGCGCCACGGTGTCGGAGATGGCGTCGACGTAGCGGCGGCGGCGATCCTCGGCGAGTCCCGGACGCTTCAGGAGGTCGGTCGAGGACTTGATGACCGTCAACAGGTTGTTGAAGTCATGGGCGACGCCACCGGTGAGCTGGCCCACCGCCTCCATCTTCTGAGCCTGGCGCAGGGCCTCCTGGGCCTGGTCCAGGGCGGCCTCCCGCGCCTTGTCCTCGGTGATGTCGCGGCCGCTGCAATAGGAGCGACCGCCCTCCGGCACCGCGGTCCAGGACAGCCAGCGGTAGCCGCCGTCCCGGGTACGGTAGCGGTTCTCGAAGCGGAAGACCGGCGTGCTGGCAGCGAGCGTGTGGATCGCCGCCCGGGTGCGCTCGACGTCGTCCGGATGGATCAGGTCGACCACGGGGCGCCCGGCGATCTCCGATTCGGACCAGCCGAGCACCACCTCCCAGGCGGGATTCAGACGCTCGAAGTAGCCGTCCGGGTGGAACACGCCGAGGAGATCGGGGCTGACCAGCCAGGTCAGACCGCGCTCGTTGGAGCGCAGCACGACCTGGCGCTCCAGGTCGGCGTTGAGGAAGCGCAGTTCCGCCTCGTTCCGGCGCAGGGCGATCTCGGCCAGAGCCCGGTCGGTGACGTCGACGCCCTCGACGAAGATGCCGGTGACGGTGCCGTCGTCGTCGAAGATCGGCTGATAGACGAAGTCGAGGTAGAGTTCGACCTCCGGCCCGTCCGCCACGGCCTTGAGGGTGAGCTTCGAGGCGCGCGCGGTGAACGCCTCCCCGGTGCGGTAGACGGTGTCGAGGAGGTCGAGATAGCCCTGGGCCACGGCGTCGGGCAGGGCCTCCGCCACGGTCCGGCCCAGGACCGGCCGGTCGCCGACGAGGCGCCGATAGGCGGGGTTGGCGAGTTCGAAGCGATGCTCGGGACCGCGCAGGACGGCCATGAAGCTCGGCGCCTGGGCGAAGAGCTGCTCCAGGCGCTCGCGTTCGGCTCTGGCCCGGCGCTCCGCCTGCACCCGGCCCGTCGTCTCGGCGCAGGCGCAGTACATGCCGGCGACCTGCCCGGCCTCGTCGCGCACCGGCGTGTAGCCGAACGAGAAGAAGGTCTCCTCCGGGTAGCCGTTGCGGTGCATGACGAAGGCGATGCCGTCCATGTGCGTGGCTTCGCCCGCATAGGCACGGGAGAGGATCGGCTCCACCTGGTCCCAGATGTCGTGCCAGAGGTCACGGAACGAACCGCCGAGGGCGGCCGGGTGCCGGGTGCCGCACATGGCGGCGTAGCCGTCGTTGTAGAGGGTGAGGTAGTCCGGTCCCCAGACGATCAGCATCGGCTGCTGTGAACCGAGCATCACGCCGACCAGGGTCTTGAGGGCCTGCGGCCAGCCGGCCGGGGCGCCGAGCGAGGTCTTCGACCAGTCGTGTTGGCGCAGGAGCGCGCCGGTCTCGCCACCCTCGACGAGAAAGGCTTCGCGAAACGGCATCCTCGGGTCCTCTGCCCGCCCGGGAGCGAACCCTGGCGCGCCGTTCAGGGAGCGCGCGGCGATCTGCCCGCGCCGACGCTCGGGGCATCCTCCGCCGATGGCCGGGGCGATAGGCCGCGCCCGGCCGCCTCCGGCGGAGGGCCGCGACGATTACAGCCCGCGGTTGGCGCCCGGAACCACGCTGGCGCCGGATCCGCTGCCGAACGGCTCGTACTTGGTCAGGCCGCGGAAGAGCTGGCTGAGGAAGGCGCGGTCGGCGCCGCTGGTCGGCGTGGTCCGTTCGATGAAGTCGAACACCTTGCCGTCCTGCAGGCCGTAGAGCGCCACGCGCTCCACCTTGAAGCCCTGGTTGAAGTAGACGGCGGTGACCTTCTGGTCCTCGACCCGCTCGCCGAGGAACAGGACCGTCCGGCGCGTGTTCTGGGTGATATAGTACCAGGACTTGTTGCCGACGGTGGAGACGGTGGACGGCGTGCCGAGGATCTGCAGCACCTGCTCGGCGCTCATGCCGGGCTTCACGGTGGCGAGGGCCGCCTGGTCGATCTGGTAGCCGTGGCGGATGTCCTCGCCGATGCAGCCGGACACACCGGCTCCGATCACGCCGAGGACGGCGAGGCGAGCGAGCGACGAGACGAGACGGCGCGACATCGGCCACCCTTGCTGCAAATGAGAAACTGAACGCGTCTTCCGTGAAGGCGACTTCCCGGAAAGCATCTTCCGACAAGGCGTCTTGCGGCCCCGATCCCGACCCGGCACCGAGGGCGGAAGAATCCCGATGGAGGTTGCACCTTGACCGTTCGCTGCCGTAACGCGGGGTTATGGTTTTGACAAGGCAAGCCCGGCCACACCCACGGTCCGTCCGCACCTGCGCCACGCCAGCAGGCGGGAGGAGAGGCGCATGACGATGGGACTCCTGGACCGGCTGCGCAGTTGGGGACGGTCGAGCCCGCGCGCGCAGGTGATCGAGACGCTGCACGGGCGGATCAACGAAGCGGCGCGCCACCCGGACCTCTACCTGCGTCTCGGCGTACCGGACACGCTGGAGGGCCGGTTCGAGTGCCTGATCCTGCACGTCATCCTGGTGCTGCGGCGGCTCAACCGCCTGCCCGAGCCGGCGGCGGACGTGGCCCAGGACCTCGTGAATTCGGTGTTCCTTCAGCTCGATTCTTCGCTGCGGGAATCCGGCATCGGCGATTTCGGGGTGCCCAAGCGCATGAAGAAGCTCGGTTCGGCCTTCTACGGCCGCGCCGAGGGCTACGATGCCGCCCTCGATGCCGGGGACCTCGCGGCGCTGAAGGCCGCGCTCGCCCGCAACGTCCTCGGGCTCGACGTGCCGGAGGCCGCGGACGAACTCGCGCGCTACGTCCTCGCCAGCGACGCCGCCCTGGCGCGCTCCGACCTCGACGGCCTGATCGGCGTCGGCCCGTCCTTCCCGCCGCCGAACACCTTCGCGGCCGCCGCTGCAGGGCCGGACGGCACCACGACACGGACAATCCCATGACCCGTCACGACAAGCCTCACCACGACACGCCCCGCCAGAACCAGACCGGCCCGCTCTCGCGGATCGTCAGCGTCGACCGCCTGCGCCGCAGCGACGGCCGCCTCGTCGTCACGGCGAGCCCGGAAGAATGCGCGGCCCTCGCCGCCGAGTTCGAGATCCCGGCCATCCGCGATCTCGAGGGCAGCTTCGAGACGAGCGGCCCGTCCTCGGCCTTCCGCGTGCGCGGGACCGTGACGGCGCAGGTGACCCAGGTCTGTACGGTGTCCCTCGAGCCCTTCGAGGGCCCCGTTTCCGAGCCGGTGGACCTGCTGTTCACCGACACCGACCGGCTCGCCGGGACGGACGCGGAGGATGCCGACGTCCCCGATCCGATCGTCGGCGGCCGGATCGACTTCGGCACCATCACGGCGGAGTTCCTGGCCCTCGGCCTCGACCCCTATCCGCGCAAGCCCGGTGTCGCCTTCGAGCCGCATATCGAGGACCAGGACGAGCCGCCGCTCGCCGCCCTGCGCGGCCTGAAGCCCGCCGACGACTGAGCCGATCGGCCCTGAGGGCGGAACGGCGTTCGGTGAAAGCCTCAGATTTCGTTTGCCCGCCGGGCCTCAATCGCTATTTTCCGCCGCGCCGGGCAGGGGGCCGGTCGTTCGCCGCACCCCACCCACCGTGATGCCTCCCCGCCGGGAGGCAGCCCCTTCCGCGTTTCAGAGCCCACCGGCCACCCACCATGCCCCAGAGAGTGTGCATCTCGCTCGACGCCATGGGCGGCGACCACGGCCCCACGACCGTGGTGCCCGGCGCCGCCATAGCCCGCGAGCGCCATCCCGAGATGACGTTCCTGATGTTCGGGGATGAAGCAATCCTCACGCCATTGGTGGCGGCCGAGCCGCGCCTGAAGGGTGCCGTCGAGATCCGCCACACGACGATGGCGATCTCCATGGACGAGAAGCCGAGCCAGGCGGTGCGCTCGGGGCGCGGCAAGTCCTCGATGTGGCGCGCCATCCAGGCGGTGAAGGACGGCGAGGCCGATGCCGCCGTCTCGGCCGGCAACACCGGCGCCCTCATGGCGATGTCGAAGATCTGCCTGAAGACCCTGGCGGGCATCGAGCGCCCGGCCATCGCCTGCCTCTGGCCGACGGTGCGCGGCGAGAGCGTGGTCCTCGACGTCGGCGCCACCATCGGCACCGATGCCGAGCACCTGGTCGAGATGGCCGTGATGGGCTCGGCCATGGCCCGGATCGTGTTCGACCTCGACCGGCCGACGGTCGGACTCCTCAACGTCGGCACCGAGGAGATGAAGGGCAACGAGGCCGTCAAGGAAGCGGCGCGCTACCTGCGCGAGACCGACCTGCCGAACCTCGCCTATCACGGCTTCGTCGAGGGCAACGACCTCGGCAAGGGCACCGTGGACGTGGTCGTCACCGAGGGCTTCACCGGCAACATCGCCCTGAAGACCGCGGAGGGGACGGCCAAGCAGATCGGCAGCTACCTGCGCGCCGCCATGAGCCGGACGCTCTCGGCCAAGATCGGCTACTTCTTCGCCCGTCACGCCTTCAAGGCCCTGCGGGACAAGATGAACCCGAGCCGGGCCAATGGCGGCGTGTTCCTCGGCCTCGAGGGCATCGTCATCAAGAGCCACGGCTCCGAGGACGCGCACGGCTTCGCGGCGGCCGTGGACCTCGCCCACGACATGGCCCGGCACGACCTGATGCGCACCATCCGCGACATGCTCGACCTGACGCCGGCCGCGGCCGCATCGTGAGCCGCGCCGCGAACAGAAGGACGGCCCCATGACGGTCACCACCGGGACGGCCCCCTCCGGAAAGGTCCTGCGCTCCGTCGTCGTCGGCTGCGGCTCCGCCCTGCCGGCCCGGTGCGTCACCAACGACGAGCTCAGCCGGACCGTCGACACCTCCGACGACTGGATCGTGCAGCGCACCGGCATCCGGCAGCGCTACCTCGCGGACGCCACCGAGACCACCTCGGTCCTCGGCGCCCGCGCCGCCCGCGCCGCCCTCGACGAGGCCGGCCTGACGGCCGACGACATCGAACTCATCATCTGCGCCACCTCGACGCCCGACCACACCTTTCCGTCCACCGCCACCGAGATCCAGGCGGCTCTCGGCCTGCGCGGCGGCTTCGCCTTCGACGTCCAGGCGGTCTGCGCCGGCTTCGTCTACGCCGTGACCACCGCCGACAAGTTCCTGAGCACGGGCAGCGCCCGGCGCGCCCTGGTCATCGGCGCCGAGACCTTCTCGCGGATCCTCGACTGGGAGGACCGCACGACCTGCGTGCTGTTCGGCGACGGCGCCGGTGCCGTGGTGCTGGAAGCCCGCGAGGGGGAGGGCACCAGCGCCGATCGCGGCGTGCTTGCCGCGAGCCTGCGCTCGGACGGGCGCCACCGCGAGAAGCTCTACGTGGATGGCGGCCCCGGCTCCACCGGCACCACCGGCCACCTGCGGATGACCGGCAAGGAGGTGTTCCGCTTCGCCGTCGGCTCCGTCACCGACGTCATCGACGACGCCTTCCGGGCCACCGGCACCAGCGCCGAGGAGTTGGACTGGTTCGTACCGCATCAGGCCAACCGGCGGATCATCGAGGCCTCGGCCGACAAGCTCGGCATCGCGCGCGAGAAGGTGGTCCTCACCGTCGATCGGCACGGCAACACCTCCGCGGCCTCGATCCCCCTGGCCCTCGACGTCGCCCGAAAGGACGGCCGGATCCAGCCCGGCGACCTCGTGATGATCGAGGCGATCGGCGGCGGCTTCACCTGGGGCGCGGCCCTCATCCGCTGGTAGAGGCACGGGGTTCGGGAAACGGGGCCTCACGCGCAGTTGACCCCGGCCTGAACGCCGATTAGCGTGCGCAATCATAGAGATACTAAGAAAACTCGAATCGCCTTGGGGAATATCGCATGACGGGAAAGACGGTCACACGCGCCGATTTGAGCGAGGCCGTCTACCAGCAGGTCGGCCTCTCTCGGACCGAGTCGTCCGCCCTGGTCGAGACGGTCCTGTCCGAGATCTGCGCCTGCCTCGCCAGCGGCGAGACGGTGAAGCTGTCCTCGTTCGGCTCCTTCGTGGTGCGCAGCAAGGGGCGCCGGGTCGGGCGCAATCCGAAGACCGGCGTCGAGGTGGCGATCGAGCCGCGCCAGGTCATGGTGTTCAAGCCCTCGAACGTGCTGAAGGCCCGGATCAACGGCCTGAACGGCGCGGCCGAGCACGACGACGAGTAGGCTCCAGATGTCCCTCGCGGCGCGGATCGACGAAACGATGTCCGGCCCTCGCGACGCGGAGGCGCCGGTGCGCGAGGCCCCTGAAAAGAGCGCGGGCGCCTTCCGCACCATCAAGGAGGCCGCCGACGAACTCGACGTGCCCCAGCACGTGCTGCGCTTCTGGGAGACGCGCTTCGCTCAGATCCGCCCGGTCAAGCGGGCCGGCGGGCGGCGCTACTACCGCCCCGACGACGTCGACCTCCTGAAGGGCATCAAGCACCTGCTGCACGGGCAGGGCTACACCATCCGGGGCGCTCAGCGCGTGCTCCGGGAGCGCGGCCTGCGCTTTGTCCAGTCGGTGGGCCGGGGCGAGGCCGTTGCGGCCGCGCCCTCGCTCCAGGATTCCGAGCACGAGGCACCGGCGGCCGAATCGCCCGCCGGCGAGAGCCTCACAGACGGGCAGCGGGCGGTGCTCGAAGCGGCGCTGGACGACCTGCGGACGTGCCGCGCGGCCATGGCCCGCCTGCGCCTGCCGCCGGAGCCGGCCGGGGACGCCTGACGCCGCGGGTTCGCGCGGAAGGATCGGCGCCCACTCGACGGCGCCCACTCGACGGCCGCGCCCGCGATCCCCACATCCGCTTCACCTGGGCCGAATCCACCGCGTCCCGCGTGGATCGCCCGGCGTGATCGGAGTTCGTCCCGCATGCTGCTCGCCCGTTCCCTCACCCTCATGGCCGCCGGCATCCTTCTGGCCGGGCCGGCCCTGGCGCAGACCACGGTCACCCGCAGCGAGACCGCCGCCAGCGGCAAGAGCGTGCGCCTCGCCATCGTGCCGAACCTGAAGAAGGACTGCTCCACCGGCCCGATGCCGGAGATCCGCGTCAGCGGCGCGCCGAAGAACGGCTCGCTCATCACCAAGGTCGGCAAGATCAAGACGCCGGCGAAGTACCGCTGCCCCGGCAAGGAGGCCGCGGTGCAGGCGGTGTTCTACCAGAGCAAGGACGGCTTCACCGGGAGCGACGAGGTCACGGTGGACGTCAAGGATTCCGACGGGAACGTCCAGACCCAGACCATCAAGATCACGGTCGGCGCCGCCAAGCCCGATACGGCCAAGCCCGACGCGGCGGCGAAAAAGGATTCGACCGACCTCTGAGCCCGTCCCCGGGGCCACGGCCGACCGTCGCCGTGGCCCCGGCACCGAACCCGGATGGCAGGCCCGCCTGTTGCAGTGTGGCACGCATCACACGCCCGATTTCCGTGATGAATGCGCTGCGACAAAACTGGGCCTGTCAGTTGCATCCAAGCCGAGACAGGATGAAGCTGTCGCTGTCGTGAGGGGATCGGAAAGCCTATGCCGTCGACGAACGACCTGTTCCAGAGCTTCGCCCGTGGCTACGAAGCGCGTCGCGATACGGAGATGAGCCTCTCCGAGTATCTCGAGGCCTGCCGCGACGAGCCGCTGATGTACGCCTCCGCCGCGGAGCGCATCCTCGAGGCCATCGGCAAGCCCGAATTCGTGGACACCGCGAAGGACCCGCGCCTCGGGCGCGTGTTCATGAACCGGACGATCCGGGTCTACCCCGCCTTCGCCGAGTTCTACGGCATGGAGGAGACGATCGAGCGCATCGTCTCGTTCTTCCGCCACGCGGCGCAGGGCCTGGAGGAGCGCAAGCAGATCCTCTACCTGCTCGGCCCCGTCGGCGGCGGCAAGTCCTCGCTCGCCGAGCGCCTCAAGGCGCTGATGGAGACCCACCCCATCTACGTGCTGAAGGCCGGCAACGAGGTCTCCCCGGTCTTCGAGAGCCCGCTGGGCCTGTTCGACCCCGAGACGATGGGGGCCGAGATCCAGGAGCGCTACGGCATCCCGAAGCGCCGCCTCACCGGCCTGATGAGCCCCTGGGCCCTCAAGCGTCTCGACGAGTTCAACGGCGACATCTCGAAGTTCAAGGTCATCAAGGTCCGGCCCTCGCGCCTGCGCCAGATCGGCATCGCCAAGACCGAGCCGGGCGACGAGAACAACCAGGACATCTCGAGCCTCGTCGGCAAGGTCGACATCCGGCGCCTGGAGACCCTCTCGCAGGCCGATCCCGACGCCTACTCGTACTCGGGTGGCCTCAACCGGGCGAACCAGGGCGTCCTCGAATTCGTCGAGATGTTCAAGGCGCCGATCAAGATGCTGCACCCCCTGCTCACCGCGACGCAGGAGGGCAACTACGTCGGCACCGAGAACATCGGCGCGATCCCGTTCACGGGCGTGATCCTGGCTCACTCGAACGAATCCGAGTGGCAGACCTTCAAGACCAACAAGAACAACGAAGCCTTCATCGACCGCATCTACGTGATCAAGGTGCCCTACTGCCTGCGCGTCACGGAAGAGCAGCGCATCTACGAGAAGCTGGTCTCGGGCTCCGAACTGTCCGACGCCGCCTGCGCGCCGGGCACCCTGGAGATGCTGGCCCGTTTCTCCGTGCTCTCGCGCCTGCGCGAGCACGCCAATTCCAACGCCTTCTCGAAGATGCGGGTCTACGACGGCGAGTCCCTGCGCGAGGTCGATCCCCGCGCCCGCTCGATGCAGGAATACAAGGACGCCGCCGGCGTCGACGAGGGCATGGACGGGATCTCCACCCGCTTCGCCTTCAAGGTGATGGCGGCGACCTTCAACCACGACACCACGGAGGTCTCGGCCGATCCGGTCCACCTCATGTACGTGCTGGAGCAGGCCCTGCGGCGCGAGCAACTGCCGCCGGAGACCGAGAAGCGCTACCTGGAATTCATCAAGACGGAGCTGGCCCCGCGTTACGCGGAGTTCATCGGTCACGAGATCCAGAAGGCCTACCTCGAATCCTACCACGACTACGGTCAGAACCTGTTCGACCGCTACATCGACTATGCCGACGCCTGGATCGAGGACCAGGACTTCAAGGATTCCGAGACGGGGCAGCTCCTCAACCGCGAACTCCTGAACCAGGAGCTGACCAAGATCGAGAAGCCGGCGGGCATCGCAAACCCGAAGGACTTCCGCAACGAGGTGGTGAAGTTCGCCCTGCGCTCGCGGGCGCAGCACGGCGGTCGCAACCCCTCCTGGACGAGCTACGAGAAGCTGCGCGAGGTCATCGAGCGGCGCATGTTCAGCCAGGTGGAGGAACTGCTGCCGGTGATCTCCTTCGGCTCCAAGAAGGACGGCGAGACCGAGAAGAAGCACGGCGAGTTCGTCGACCGGATGGTGGCCCGCGGCTACACCGAGCGGCAGGTCCGCCGTCTTGTCGAGTGGTACATGCGGGTGAAGCAGGCCGGGTAGGGCGACGCGAGACGCCCTGTCCCACGGGTGAGGGGGTGGCCACGCCGGTGGCCGCCCCGGCCAGTCGATCCCACATTGGTTCTGAGGGCGAAGGCACACATACCGGATGCACATCGTCGACCGTCGTCTGAACCCCGGGGGCAAGAGCCTCGCGAACCGCCAGCGCTTCCTGCGGCGCGTGAAGGACGTGGCCCAGCGCGCCGTGCGGGAATCCGCGCGGGAGAAGGACATCAAGGATCTCGGCAAGGACGGCCGCGTCTCGGTGCCGGCCGACGGCGTCCGCGAGCCGCGCTTCGCCCGCCAGCCCGGCACCGGCCTGCACGACCACATCCTGCCCGGCAACAGGACCTACGTGGAGGGCGACCGCATCGAGCGCCCGCCCTCGGGCGGCGGCGGCAAGGGCTCGGGGGAGGGGGGCGAGGGCTCCGAGAACAGCGAGGACGCCTTCCGCTTCGTGCTCACCCGCGAGGAATTCCTCGAACTCTTCCTCGAAGACCTCGAACTGCCGGATCTGGCCAAGCGCCGGCTCTCGGTGGTGGAGACGGAGGGGCTTCGCCGGGCCGGCTACACCATCTCGGGCTCGCCGGCCAATCTCGCGCTCACGCGCACCCTGCGCAACTCGATGTCGCGGCGCATCGCCCTGAAGCGCCCGAAGCCCGACGAGATCGCCGCCCTGGAGGCGCGCATCGCCACGACGCCGTCGAGCGATCCCGATCTGCCGGACCTGCTCCTGGCGCTCTCGGCGCTCCGCGAGCGCACCAAGCGAATCCCCTACGTCGACCCCCTCGACCTGCGCTACCGCCGCTTCGAGACCTATCCGCGCCCGGTGGCGCAGGCGGTGATGTTCTGCCTGATGGACGTCTCGGGCTCGATGACCGAGCACATGAAGGACCTCGCCAAGCGCTTCTACATCCTGCTGCACATCTTCCTGACCCGCCGCTACCGGCACGTGGAGATCGTCTTCATCCGCCACACCGACAAGGCGACCGAGGTGGACGAGGAGACTTTCTTCGGCTCGCGCGAGACCGGTGGCACCCTGGTCTCCTCGGCCCTGGTCGAGATGAAGCGCGTCATCGCCGAGCGCTACGACCCCAACGACTGGAACATCTACGCCGCGCAGGCCTCCGACGGCGACAACGTCTCCAGCGACGGGCCGACCGCGACGGAGTTGCTGCGCGCCCACATCCTGCCGGCCTGCCAGCACTTCGCCTACCTGGAGGTCGGCGACGAGAACGGCCCGCGGGCCGGTTTCGTCGAGCACCGCACCACCCTGTGGCGGACCTACGAAGGCTTGGCGAAGACCGGCGCGCCCATCGCCATGCGCAAGGTCAACCACCGCCGCGACATCTACCCGGTCTTCCGCGAACTGTTCGGGCGCAAGGATGCCCGGGCGGAGGCCGAGGCCTGAGCGCCCGCGCGCCGCATCACCGATCGCGCGGGACACGGACCCTTCGAGCACGGACCCTTCGAGGAAGGCGTAAATCGTATGGTCGGCAGCATCATCCGCCCCACGCCCCAGCCGGTCTCGGGCGGCCGGGAGCCGCTCTTCACCGGGAACGACTGGGACTTCGACACGATCCGGCGCATCCACGATGCCTGCGAGGTCGAGGCGCGGGCGCTCGGCCTGTCCTGGTACCCCAACCAGATCGAGATCATCACCGCCGAGCAGATGCTGGACGCCTATGCGTCGATCGGCATGCCGCTGTTCTACAAGCACTGGTCCTTCGGCAAGCACTTCGCCCAGCACGAAGCCGGCTACCGGCGCGGCATGATGGGGCTCGCCTACGAGATCGTCATCAACTCGGACCCGTGCATCTCCTACATCATGGAGGAGAACACGGCGACGATGCAGACGCTGGTCATCGCCCACGCGGCCTTCGGGCATAACCACTTCTTCAAGAACAACTATCTGTTCAAGCAGTGGACCGACGCGGAAGGCATCCTCGACTATCTCGACTTCGCGAAGGGCTTCATCTCGCGCTGCGAGGAGCGCCACGGCCACGCCGCCGTCGAGGCGGTGCTCGACGCCGCCCACGCCCTGATGAGCCAGGGCGTCCATCGCTACCCGCGCAAGAAGCGGCCCGATCTGGCCTCCGAGCAGCGCCGCGAACGCGAGCGGGCCGAGCACGGCGAGCAGATCTACAACGACCTCTGGCGCACGTTGCCGCAGAAGGTCGCCGGCGCCCCTCCCGACATCGCCGCGGAGCGGCGCAAGGCGCTCCTCGAGCTGCCCCAGGAGAACATCCTCTACTTCCTCGAGAAGGCGGCCCCGCGGCTGCGGCCCTGGCAGCGCGAGATCCTGCGCATCGTCCGCCTCGTGGCGCAGTACTTCTACCCGCAGCGCCAGACCAAGGTGATGAACGAGGGCTGCGCCACCTATTGCCACTACCGGATCATGAACGCGCTGTCCGAGAAGGGCCTTATCGGCGAGGCGGCCTATCTCGAGTTCCTGCAGTCGCACACCAACGTGGTGCGCCAGCCGAACTACAACGAGCGCGGCTACAACGGCCACAATCCCTACGCCATCGGCTTCGCCATGATGCAGGACATCGCCCGCATCGTGGAGCAGCCGACGCAGGAGGATCGGGCATGGTTCCCCGAGATCGCCGGCACCGGCGATGCCATGGCGACCCTGCGCGACATCTGGGCGAACTACCGCGACGAGAGTTTCATCGCCCAGTTCCTCTCACCCAAGCTCATGCGCGAGATGCGCCTGTTCCACGTCGTCGACGATCCCGACGAGTCGGAACTCTTCGTGGAGGCGATCCACGACGAGCGCGGCTACCGCAAGATGCGCCGCTCCTTCGCCCGGCAATACGATGTGGCCTGGCTCGATCCGGACATCGAGGTGGTGGACGTGGACCTCACGGGCGACCGCCGCCTGATCGTGCATCACCGCGCGCTGAACCGCATCACGCTGCAGAAGGACGATGCCCGGCGGGTGCTGCAGCACCTGGCGGATCTCTGGGGCTACGATGCGGTGCTGAAGGAGATCGATCCGGCCAACGACGCGGTGCTGGCCGAGCATCATGCGAGCGCCCGGCCGATCTTCTTCTGAACGGATTTGTGAGCGGGCCCGGATTGGCGCGGCGCCGGTCCGGGTCTAGCCTGCGCCCATGACGAACGACGACCTGCGCGAATCGCGCGCCGCCCTGATCCTGCTCGCCGTCGCGGTGGGCTCCGTCCTGATCTTCGGAGCGGTCACCATCCTGACCCAGCTCTGACGCCGCGTGGGGCGCTTCAGTGGGTCCAGGGCGCAGTACGGTTGAACTTGAAATTGTCGGAGTAGGACAGGCCCTTGCGCAGGATGGGCTTCTGCGGCTCCTCGACCCGGTAGGACAGCCCGGCGCGGGTGGCGTAAGCCACGGCCTCCTCGCGGGTCTCGAACTCGAGGTGCACCTGCTGCAGCATGTCGGACGAGCCGGTCCAGCCCATCAGCGGGTCGGTCTCGCGCGGCGCGGTCTGGTCGAATTCCAGCACCCAGGCCTTGGCCCGCGCCGTTCCGGACTGCGTCGGATCCTTCGCGGGCTGGTAGATGCGGGCGCTCGACATCGGGTCGTCCAACTCCAGGGAGCCTCGGCGTGAAACAATGGTCGGGGCGATAGGATTCGAACCTACGACCCTCTGGTCCCAAACCAGATGCGCTACCAGACTGCGCTACACCCCGACACGCTTGCGCGTAGAGGGGAGTTACGGTTTCGGCGGGGAAATGGCAACCGGGCGGCGTGAACATAAGGTCGCCGAAGGGTCGAGACGGGCGGAGGTCGGAACCGGGAGCCGCGGCGAATACCCGGACTGCATTCGGGCCGCGTTCCACAGGCTCGGACCGGGTCTCCGGATGCGCGACGAGCCCGGAATCCGTCGATGCGGGGAGGGCCGCCGCGTGCCAGCGAAGAGCCAGATGGCTCCGTCGCAGATCGATCGCCCCCCTCCCGATGAGGCATGCGCCGCCCGAACGCTCCGGCACCCCGAGCCTGCGAGGGCGACGGGCCACGCACGACGCGTGGGAAGTCCCGGTTCAATCGCGGCCGACTGGGACCGTGCGGTCGGCAAGTCTTCGAAATCTCACGCACTTTCTTGTGACGAAACGGTATCTGGCGGATCGCCGTTCCTGGCGATGACCCAGACGTCTCACGCGCGCACACACATCCGTTCGATCCTTCTGAAGTTGGCCCGGCTCCGCGAGGCCAAACGCCAGCCAGAGGCTAAGTGCCAGCCCGAGACCACGCGCCGGCCAGAGACCACGCGCCAGCAACCCGAAACGAAGCAACCGCCCGGAGTTGCTCCGGGCGCCTGAACATCGCTGTGGCCCTCGCAGGGAAACGCTGCGATAAATCGCACGCCGCACGGAATCCGTCGCGGCGAGGCCTCTTCCCAAGGGCCATGCCCATCTGCGCCTTGCTGGACAGCCCCGATCGCGCCCCGCCAACATGGGCGCAAGAACCGAATCGACGGAGCGGCCCATGAACGATGCGAAGTTACGCGCCCTGGAGGCGCGCATCGACGCATTGGAAAGCGAGGTGAGGCGCGCACGAAACGACATCCACTGGGCGATCGCCCTGATGTTCGTCGTTCCGGTCGCGCTCCTGATCATCCTTCGGGTCTGGTCGTAAGGACCGTCACCGGCGCGAGGCGCCGCAAAGGCCGTTACAGTTCGACACCGTTCGTTAACGCGTCGGTCATGATGACGGCAATCAATGCGATCCTGACCGTCGAACCATGGTATTAGGGTTCGAACGAGGGCCGATCGATGTTCCTGATCTTACTGGCCGCCATGGGCGGAGGCATTATCTCGACGGCGCTGCTTCTGCCGTATGGCATCTGGACCGCACTGATGTGCGCGCCGCTGACGGGAAGTCTTTGCGCTGCCGCGGCTGGCGCCGTGATCATGCTGCGCCGGGGCGAGGATTGGAGCGCGGACGCGGAGTTCGACGAAACCACGCACGATCAGACCGACGCCATGGTCAAGATGCTGCGCGACATCGCTGCCAAGGGTCGCGAGACCGGCGAGACCACGCAGCGACCCGCGGGCAACTCCAGGGCGGCCTGAAGCGCTCCTCGGCGCCACACCGCCGGCCGGATCTCCTCCCGACGGCCACCGGCGCGAGGATAGGCAGTCTCGCCGGCCTGACCTTGCGTTCCGCGGGCCTCGCGCCATGGCGGATCTGCCGCCGAGACAGTCGGGCGAGCGCCACACGGGTCCGCCTTTTTCTCCACCCACCTCGCCGATCATTCCGGAATCCTGCCGGCTGCCGCCATCGCGAATGCAGGCCGCATCGCATCGACGGCGAATCGGCTCCATGGGACCGGCTGCGCGTGCAGGCGGGCCACTCGGTCGAGGGTCTTCCGGTCCGAAGTGGGCCCGAGGAATTCGGCGTCTTGCGCGATCACGCCCCCCGAAGCGCCTGATTCCGGTGAAGACGCGACCGCTCGTCGATCCGGTCTCGTCCGCGATCGAAGCGGGCTCGGTCCGGTGAGGATCCGCCCCTGCGAGGTTTCGGATGTCGGCTGCCGAGGACAGCGCTGGAGCGGCTATTGCGGCTTCGTCGGGCCGAAAGCTGCCCCTGTTGGACAGATCCAACCGTTCAGACCCTACACGCGCAGGTCGACGACGCGGCGCTGACTCGGAATCCCGTCGCGCTCGCCGGCGCGCGAGCGATCCACTTCCACGGAGACGGTGCGCGGCTCGGTCTCGTGGCGGCGAGCGGCGTCGTTCCGGCTGCCGTGCACGATTTCGGTTGCCCGGAGGAGGCCGACCTGCGTGATCGGAACGGTGATCGTCATGGGCGTCGATCCTTCCAAAGGCTTCGAGGCGCGCCGATCCTCAGGCCAGGATGTCGAGGACCCGGCGCTCGGACTCGAGCGTCGATTTCAGGATGGCGGTGTTCATCCCGATGTTGGACTTCTCCTGCAGGAGCTGGACGGCGGTGGTCGAGAGATCGACCTGGGTCGCGCTCGGCAGGCTGGTGCCGATGGCCGCGATGCCCTCGGCCGCCGTGGCGTAACGCTGGGTCGCGGCCAGTAGCCCGCCGCTGCTCGCAGAAATCGCGCTGACCATGCCGCCCTCCTCGTCCATGACGAGGCAACCACGCGCGCCTGAATTCCCCGTTGAGAAACTCCGGGGCATTTGAGCGACCCGTCGCGGCCGGATCCGAGCTTGACCCCGCGTCCTCCGGACCCCACCTCGCCCGCCATGCGGCCGGACCGAGCCTCGGCGCGCCCACGGAGACCGCGATGATCGATCTGTATTATTGGCCGACCCCGAACGGCCACAAGGTCACGATGTTCCTCGAAGAAGCGGGGCTCGACTACACCCTGAAGCCGGTGAACATCGGCAAGGGCGACCAGTTCAAACCGGACTTCCTCGCGATCGCCCCCAACAACCGCATGCCGGCGATCGTCGACCACGCCCCGGCCGGCGGCGGCGATCCGGTCTCGCTCTTCGAGTCCGGCGCCATCCTGCTCTATCTCGCCGAGAAGACCGGTCGCTTCATCGCGCAGGACGTGGCCGGCCGCGCCGACGTGCTGCAATGGCTGTTCTGGCAGATGGGCGGCCTCGGCCCCACGCTCGGCCAGAACCATCACTTCACCCAGTACGCCCCGGAGAAGGTGCCCTACGCCATCGACCGCTACGTCAAGGAGACGAACCGGCTCTACGGCGTCCTCGACCGGCGACTCGCGGACCGGCCCTTCCTGGCCGGCGGCGGCTACTCGATCGCCGACATGGCGAGCTATCCTTGGATCGTGCCCTACGAGAAACAGAGCCAGCGGCTCGAGGACTTCCCGAACCTCCGGCGCTGGTTCGAGGCCATCGCCGAGCGCCCGGCGACGAAGGCCGCCTACGCCCGCGCGCCCGAGATCAATCCGGATTTCGGAAAGACCATGAGCGAGGAGGCCAAGAAGGTCATGTTCGGCCAGACCGCGGCGACGCGGAGCTGATCCGGAGAGCATCCGAGCGAAGCCCGCTCCGCGATCCCGGGGGAATCGCCGGCTCGGGCATGCCGCGCGCTCTCAGCGCCGCAGGGTGTCCAGAGGCACCGGGGCGGCGTGCGGGCGGGTCGCCAGCATGCCGTCGATCAGCGCCAGCACCTCGGCCCGGCCGCAATTGGCGGCCGGCTCGAAGGGCGTCCAGGTCTGGGTGAAGTCCAGCCGGGCGAAGACGTCGCGGTAGCGCCGCAACTCGTTCGTGGTCAGGGGCACCCCGCGCACGAAGGCCTTGTGGGCCGAGATGGTCAGCGCGCGCCGGAAATCCTGCGGGTCGAGCTCGAACTTCAGGGCGTCGCCGCAGAACAGGATCTTCCGCCCGCGATCGAACAGCACCGCGTGCCCGTCGAAGTGGCCGGCGGTGCGGTGGAGCTCGAGGCCGGGCAGCGGTTCCAGGAAATCGTCGTAGGGCCAAGAGACCTGCAGCGCGGCGCTCCAGGTGAAGTCGGCGGCGGCCAAGCAGAGTTCCGGGTCGAAGCGGTCCTGCAACTGGACCAGGGCGCCATAGGCGTGCGGGTGCGAGGACGACAGGACCTGCATCCCGCCCAGGCTTGCGATGTGCCGGAGGGCCGCCTCGCTGAAGACCGGGCAGGCCTCGAAGCCCATGTTCCCGGCCGGGGTCTGGACGAGGTAGGCACTCGGGCCGATGCCCGAGACGGGATCGTTCCAGAACCGCCAGATTCCGGGCTCCAGCTCCTCCCAGTGGCAGGGGAACCGCTCCTGCGCCTCGCGCTCGGTCCAGAACTGCCAGCCCTTCTGCGGCACCACGTGGCGGGCATCGAGGCACATCGGACAGGCCGGCGGCCGCTCGAAGTGGCGCTGCCAGAACCCGCAATTGTCACAGGTATAGGCAGGCAGATCGAGGGCGCCGGCGAAGGGCAGGTATCCGGGAGACACGAAAGATTGCTCGCGTTGGCGGCAGGGACCGCGGGTAGCCTCGGGCTGAGGCGTGCGCATATAGGCGCAAGGTGGCGAGCGGCCATACGGCCCCGCACCTGAACGCCACCGGAGGACCATGCCCGTCCCGAGCCTCGCCTTCGACCTGACCCGCCTGATCACCCGCCTGCGGCATCCGAGCCCGAGCGGGATCGACAGGGTCGACCTCGCCTATGCCCGCCACGTCCTGGCGCAGGAGGGGGACCGCTTCGGCCTGGTCTCGACGGCGTTCGGCCCGCGGGTGCTGGCGCGGGCGGAGGCGCGCGCCATCGTCGAGGCCGTGGCGGCCGGCTGGGTCGAGGACCGCGACGCGACGCAGGACCCGGTCTACCGGCGCCTGGCGGCGACCCTCGGGTCGGCGACCGACACGGGGAGGCCGGCCGCCGCGCCGACGCGCGACGGTGCCCTGGATCGGCGCCGGATCCAGGCCCGGACGGCGGCCACGACCCTGCGCGCGCGGGCCCCCGAGATCCTGCCCGCCGGGACCGTCTACCTGCACAGCTCGCACCTGCGCCTCGACAAGCCCGGCCGCTTCGACTGGCTCTACGACCGGCGCGACATCCGGCCCGTGTTCTTCGTCCACGACCTCATCCCCATCGACTACCCGGAATACGGACGCCCCGGAGAGGCGGAGCGGCACCGGATCCGGATGGAGACCGTGGCCCGCCACGCCGCGCACGTGGTGGTCAATTCCCGCGACGTCGGCGAACGCTTCGCCCGCCACTGCGGGGCGCGGGGCCTGCCCGCACGTCCCGTGACGGTGGCGCTCCTCGGCGTCGAGCCGGTGTTCCGGCCGGCGGGGGAGGGGCCGTCCTTCGCGCCCGCGCGGCCGACCTTCGTCGCCTGCGGCACCATCGAACCGCGCAAGAATCACCTGGCGCTGCTGCATCTCTGGCGCGACCTCGCCGAGCGGCACGGGCCGGACACGCCCCGCCTCGTCCTCGTCGGCCGGCGCGGCTGGGAAGCGGAGAACATCGTCGACATGCTGGAGCGCTGCCCTGCCGTCCAGGCGCATGTGAGCGAGGTCAGCGGGTTGTCGAGCCACGGCCTCGCGGCCCTGCTCCGCTCGGCGACCGCCCTGCTGATGCCCTCCTTCGCGGAGGGCTACGGCCTGCCGGTCGTGGAGGCCGCGGCCTGCGGACTTCCGGTCGTCGCCTCGGACCTCGCGGTCCACCGCGAGATCGGTGCCGGCTTCGCGCATTTCCTCGATCCCCTCGACGGACCGGGCTGGCGCCGGGCGGTGGAAGATCTCGCCGATCCGGGTTCGTCCCTGCGGGACGCGCTCGTCGCCCGGCTGGCCGGGGCCGCCCTGCCGTCCTGGACGAATCACTTCGCCACCGTGGAGGAAGCCCTCGGCCAGGCGATTTGCGGTCCTGATACCTGACGCATAAGAACAACCGTCAGAGGATGGTCGCCCCTTCCGGGCGGCAAGTAACGAGGATGGGCGGATGAAGGTTGTCGACCTCGACCGGGCTGCGATCAAGGCGGGCCTCGCCGACCGCTCCCTGCTGCTGATCGACGTGCGCGAGCCGCACGAATTCGACCAGGGGCACATCCCCGGTGCGGTCCCGCATCCGCTCTCGACCTTCGACACGGGGGCCGTCGCGGCGCTGATCGCGCAGGACGGCCGCCGCCCGGTCTTCTCGTGCATGTCGGGCGTGCGCTCGGTCCACGCCCTGGCGGCCGCCCAGAGCGCCGGACTGCCGATCGACGCCCATTACACCGGTGGGTTTAAGGACTGGGCCGGTTCGGGTGAACCGGTCGAAGTCTGAAGATCAGCAGAACATGTGTGGCAGCGCACCACATGATTCCGGACAGACCTCTAGCTGGCGCAGCGTAGGGAACAACCATATGCGCATGCGCTCGATCTTCAGTCTTCTTCCGGCCCTCGGGCTGGTGGCTTCGGCGCTCGTCGCGCCGGCCCTCGTGACTTCCGCCCGGGCACAGGCGCCCGGCGGGCCTCCGCCGAAGGTCACCACCGCCAAGCCGGTGGTGCGCGAGATCGTCGAGACCGACACCTATACCGGCCGCTTCGACCCCGTCGACATCGTCGATGTGCGGGCCCGCGTCACCGGCTACCTCGAGAAGGTGAACTTCACGGACGGCGCCACGGTGAAGAAGGGCGACCTGCTCTTCATCATCGACCGGCGCCCCTACAAGGCGGCCCTCGACCAGGCCCAGGCGGCCCTGGTCTCTGCGCGCGCCCGCCTCAACTTCTCGCAGACCGACCTCGACCGCGCCCAGACCCTGAGCAAGTCCGGCAACATCTCCGAGCAGGTCACCGATCAGCGCCGGCAGGCCTCGCAGACCGCGCAGGCCGACGTCGACAGTGCCGACGCGCAACTGCGCCAGGCCCAGCTGAACTACGACTTCACCGAGGTGAAGGCCCCGATCTCCGGCCGCATCAGCCGGCGCCTGGTCACCGAGGGCAACATCGTCATCACCGACCAGACCCAGTTGACGACGATCGTCTCCCTCGACCCGATCTACTTCGGCTTCACCGTCGATGAGCGCTCGTTCCTGAAGTACCAGGGCAGCCTCGGCATCGGCATGGGCGAGACCCAGAAGGGCAAGGGCGTTCCGATCCGCATCGCGCTCACCGGCGAGGCGAAGCCGACCCGCAAGGGCACCCTCGACTTCGTGGACAACCGGGTCGACAACGCCACCGGCACCGTGCTGCTGCGCGCCACGGTGGAGAACCCCGACGGGTTCATCAAGCCCGGCCTCTTCGGCGTGGTCGCTCTGCCCGCCACCAAGCCCTACCAGGGCATCCTCCTGCCCGACGAGGCGGTCTCGGCCAACCAGGACAAGCGCATCGTCTACGTCGTCGGCGACGACGGCACGGTGGCGCTGCGCGACGTCAAGCTCGGACCGAAGGTCGACGGCTACCGGGTCATCCGCGAGGGCCTGAAGGGCGACGAGAACGTCGTGGTGAACGGGGTGAGCCGCGTGCGGCCCGGGGCCAAGGTCGCGGCCGAGGCCTCGACCCTGCCGCCGAGCAGGACCTGAGACCGCCGACCCGGACGAGATAGTCCCCGGCCGATCGCGGCCGGGGAGCGGCCACCAGACCGCGGACGAAGAAACGATGCCGCCTCGGACCCGCGCGAGCGGGCCGCGCGCGGCGAGAGGTCCAAGCGATGCGTTTTGCCCACTTCTTCGTCGATCGGCCGATCTTCGCGTCGGTCACGTCGATCGTCTTCCTGATCCTCGGCTACGTCGCCTACCTGTCGCTGCCCGTGGCGCAGTATCCCGAGATCGTGCCTCCCACGGTGACGGTGCGGGCGAGCTTCCCGGGCGCCAACGCGGAGACGGTGGCGGCCACGATCGCGACGCCGATCGAGCAGGAGGTCAACGGCGTCGACAACATGCTCTACATGACGTCGTTGTCGACCAACGACGGCAACATGCTGCTGACGGTGACCTTCAAGGTCGGCACCAACCTCGATATCGCCAACGTCCTCGTCCAGAACCGCCTCTCGGTGGCCCAGCCGCGCCTGCCGCCGGACGTGCGCAACCTCGGCGTCACCGTGCGCAAGGCCTCGCCGGACCTGATGCTGGTGGTGCACCTGCTGTCGCCGAAGAAGACCTACGACCAGAACTACCTCGCCAACTACATCTACCTGAACATCCGCGACGAGCTCCTGCGCCTCGACGGCGTCGGCGACATCACCATCTTCGGCGGCAACGAGTACGCCGAGCGCGTCTGGCTCGACCCGAACAAGCTCGCGGCCTACGGACTCACCACCTCCGACGTCATCACGGCGCTCTCGGAGCAGAACGTGCAGGTGGCCGCCGGCGCCCTGAACTCGCCGCCGGCCGCCACCGGCCAGGCCTTCCAGCTCATCGTGCAGTCGCAGGGGCGCTTCCAGAGTCCCGAGGAGTTCGCCGACGTCATCGTCAAGGCGGCGGACGGCCGCCTCGTTCGGGTGAAGGACGTCGCCCGCGTGGAGATGGGTCAGAAGGACTACACGACGAACTCGTTCCTGAACGACACGCCCGCCATCGGCATCGGCGCCTTCCAGCGCCCCGGCACCAACGCCCTCGACGCCGCCGCGTCGGTGCGCAAGGTCATGGACAACCTCAAGAAGAACTTCCCGCCGGACATCGAGTACCGCATCGCCTACAACCCGACGGAGTTCATCGAGGAGTCGATCCAGGAGGTCTACAAGACCCTGTTCGAGGCCGTCGGCCTCGTCGTGATCGTGGTGCTGGTCTTCCTCCAGAGCTGGCGCACCGCGCTCATCCCGGTGATCGCGATCCCGGTCTCGCTGGTGGGCACCTTCGCGGCCATGTCGGCCTTCGGCTTCTCGCTGAACAACCTCACCCTGTTCGGGCTCGTGCTCGCCATCGGCATCGTGGTCGACGACGCCATCGTGGTGGTGGAGAACGTCGAGCGCAACATGGCCGAGGGCCTGTCCCCGGGCGACGCCGCGCACAAGACCATGGACGAGGTCGGCGGCGCCGTCATCGCCATCGCGCTCGTGCTCTCGGCGGTGTTCATCCCCACCGCCTTCATCCCCGGCATCACCGGCCAGTTCTACAAGCAGTTCGCGCTCACCATCGCGGCCTCGACCATCATCTCGATGTTCAACTCGCTGACGCTGTCGCCGGCGCTCTGCAAGCTGCTCCTGAAGCCCCACCACGAGCACGCCAAGCCGAAGTTCTTCCTCTTCCGCTTCGTCGCCTGGCTCGCCGACCGGTTCAACAAGGGCTTCGACTGGCTGTCGAACACCTACGGGCGGATCATCTACGGCCTGACGAACTACGCGGTCGGGCTGATCGCGATGCTGCTCGTCTATGCCTGCGTCATCGCCGCCACCCTGCACCTCGTCCAGACGACGCCCACCGGCTTCATCCCGGACCAGGACCAGGGCTACCTCATCGGCGTGGTGCAGCTGCCCTCCGGCGCCTCGCTCGACCGCACCACCGAGGTGGTGAACCGGGCGGCCGCGGCGGCCCGCAAGATCGAGGGCGTGACCAACACCGTCATCATCGCGGGCTTCGACGGCGCGACCTTCACCAACACCACCAACTCGGGCGTGATGTTCATCACCCTGGCGGGCGCCAAGGAGCGCGCGACGCAGGGGCGCAGCGCGGCGGTGATCACCAACGAGGTGATCAAGGCCACCGCGGACATCCAGGAGGCCCGCGTCATCGTCATCCCGCCGCCGCCGGTGCGCGGCCTCGGCCAGGGCGGCGGCTTCAAGATGCAGATCGAGAGCCGGCAATCGTCGTCGATCGGCCCGCTGCTGGGCGCCGTCGGCGAGGTCCTCGGCAAGGCCAACCAGAGCAACGACGTGCAGCGGGTGTTCACCACCTTCGGCAACGACACGCCGCAGCTCTACCTCGACATCGACCGCACCGTGGCGCGCATGCTCAACGTGCCGCTCTCCAACGTGTTCTCGACGGTGCAGACGGCGCTCGGCGGCGCCTACGTCAACGACTTCAACACCCTCGGGCGCATCTACCAGGTCCGCGTGCAGGGCGACGCGCCGTTCCGCGTCTCCAAGCAGGACATCGAGCAGCTGAAGGTCCGCTCCTCCACCGGCGCCCTGGTGCCGATGGGCACGCTGGCCACGATCCGCGAGATCACCGGCCCGCAGATCGTCCAGCGCTTCAACCTGTACTACTCGGTGCCGGTGCAGGGCACGTCGAAGCCCGGAATCTCCACCGGTCAGGCGCTCGACGCCATGGAGGCCATCGCCAAGGACGCGCTGCCCGACGGCTACGCCTACGACTGGACCGAGATCGCCTACCAGCAGAAGGCGGCGGGCAACACGGCGATCTACGTCTTCGCGCTCGGCGTGCTCCTGGTCTTCCTGGTGCTCGCCGCGCAGTACGAATCCTGGGCGCTGCCGCTCGCCATCCTGCTGGTGGTGCCCACCGGCGTGCTCGCGGCCCTGTTCGGGGTGCAGCTGCGGGGCCAGGACAACAACATCCTGACCCAGATCGGCCTGATCGTGCTGATCGGCCTCGCGGCCAAGAACGCCATCCTGATCGTGGAGTTCGCGCACCAGTTGGAGGAGACCGAGCGCAAGGGCCCCGTGGCCGCCGCCGTCGAGGCCTGCCGCCTGCGCCTGCGCCCGATCCTGATGACGGCCTTCGCCTTCATCCTGGGTACGGTGCCGCTGGTGATCGCCACCGGCCCCGGCGCCGAGATGCGCCAGGCGCTCGGCACCGCCGTCTGCTTCGGCATGATCGGCGCCACGGTGTTCGGCCTCTTCCTCACCCCGGTCTTCTACGTGGTGATCCGGAACTTCCTGATCTGGCTCGCCCGGAAGCGCGGAAAGGACCCGCACAACACCACGCCGGACAAGCACGATCCGCACGCGGCGCCCTCCCACGCCTGAGACCCTTCCGAGCCCGGATGCGGACCCCGCATCCGGGCTTCATGTTGGGGGTTGCGCCCCGCAGACCGGAAAGCTAAAGACCCCTCACCCCGTCAGGGGCGTCGGAGCGTAGCGCAGCCCGGTTAGCGCACTAGTCTGGGGGACTAGGGGTCGGAGGTTCGAATCCTCTCGCTCCGACCATTAACGTCAGCCGATTCCCCCCAGGGGGCTGACCTCCGCGAGCCGGCCGGCCGATCGGCCCACCTCGGCGGGTTCCTGCGGTGCTCATCCTGCCTCGCGATCGCCGACCGGGCGGGGCCAGGGTTCGAGCCGAACAGCGTTTCGAGATCTCGGGCACGGACGACCGGGACTCGCCCCTGAGGGTCGCCGTCTCGCTCTCCCTCCGGACTGTCGCGGCCGGGCGATCCACTTCCGAACACCCTCGATCCTGATCGGCCTCCGGGGGCACCCTCGCGGTCCCTGCCGTCCGGACGGACCGTGGCCCCGTCATGCCCCAGCGCACTCCCTGAAACCGACCGTGCAGCCTGTGGCCGGGTCGTCGGCGCGGCGTCATCACGGGGAGGGACGACCGAAGGCGGTGCCGCCCGTGCGGACGGGACAGCGTGGCGGCTCGCGCCGGAGGGATCTTGCGCGCAGACTGCCTGCCGGATTACGGGGCGATGGCGCGGTCCCGGGAACGCGGGAGCATGGGAGGCATGCCGTGAGAGGCACGCGATGGTTGACCATGGTCGCGACGGGCCTCCTGCTCGGCCACTCCCCGGCCGCGGCCGAATCCAGCATGCGCAAGTTCCTCGAAGGCCGGTGGGTCGGCGACGGCCTTCAGATCCGCGTCGATCAGGATGCCGTTCAGGCGAACGACAATCCGGAGAAGCCGTTCGAGTGGAGCCCGCTCAACATCCGGGACGTGACCGGTGGCATGATCGTGTTTCAGATCGGCTCCCGCCAGTACATCGGACTGATCGACGGCCAGCAGATGACCGTCACGATCACGGGGTCGAGCGGTTCGCACGTGCTGACCAAGGTCCCCCCCTCGCCGCCGGTCAGGCAGGGCCGCCCGTAACCGTCTTCTCGGCAGCCGCCGGCCCAGGCGCGGACGGCGAATCGTCGGCTTCGGCGGTGCCGTCCGGATCGATGCAGGGCGGACGCGGCCGGGACGGACGTGGTTCGGACAACACGAAATCGTCAGTCGCTCCACCCTCCCGTCGGACGGCGGCCGAGCGCCCTCCGGACCCGCCGACGGCGGATTGACTCGCGGGCAAGCTTGGCCTTTTCACTCCGCCCCGAAGGCCTTGCGGGCACGCGCCAGCGGCCGGGTGGGCCACCGATCGCGGTCTTCGGCCGAAACCTCGGGCGAAGCGGCGGCCGGCGGGCGGAGGACGGCGCCCACCGGGGCTCGGGAGCCCATCGAAAATTCGCCACGAATGGCGTCACACAAACGCGGAGCGACTTGGCTCAAGACAATCTCGGCGGGATCCCTCGACCTGTCCGGCCTTCGAACAGGGACGCTCAGATCTGGCGAGAAGCGTATTCGCAAAGACGAACCATCCGGAACGACCTCCCTCCGGATCGTCCCCGAAGCTCCCGAGACACTCTTCCGCCCGCGATCCCTCCTCCGGCGCCCAACCTGAAAGCACTCCTGCGGCACATGACCGGGACAAAGCGCACGATCGCGACCATTCTCGCGCCCCTCGGATTGCTGATCTGCGCGGTGGTGGCCGCCAGTCTCTGGCCCGGCCCGGTCATGAGCGTCCTGACGGGCATGAGCACGGCGGTTCGGGAGCGGTTCGGGGCGAGCGAGGCCGAGACCCTAACGGGCGGTGCGGCGCGCGAGGGCAGCGCGGCCCGGCTGTTCCGGCCGAATCCGGCGCAGCGCGCCGCCCTGAACATCGTCCCGATCGCGGCGGTCGACTTCCGGCCCGAAGGCACGGCCGAGGGCCGGATCGCGCTGAACGACGACGACAACGTGCCGGTGACCTCGCCCTATGCCGGCCGGGTGACCCGGGTGCTGGTGCGCGCCGGCGACGCGGTGAAGGCCGGGGACGTGCTCCTCACCCTCGAGGCCACGGACATGGTCCAGGCCCAGAACGACTACCAGACCGCCCTCAACACCCTCGCCAAGGCGACCGCGCTCCTGAAGCTCGACCAGACCATCGCGGCGCGCCAGCAGGAGCTGTTCCAGGCCAGGGCGGTTGCCCTGAAGGACTATCAGTCCGCCCAGAACGACGTCATCGGCGCGCAGAGCGACCTGAAGACCGCCGAGGCCGGCCTCGAAGCGGTGAAGAACCGCCTGCGCCTCCTCGGCAAGACCGATGCGGAGATCGCGGCCTTCGAGAAGAAGGGCACGCTCAGCCCCGAGACCCAGATCCGGGCGCCGATCGCCGGCACCATCGTCCAGCGCAAGGTCGGACTCGGGCAGTATCTCTCGACCGCCAGCGACCCGATCTTCGTGATCGGCGACCTCTCGACGGTCTGGCTGGTGGCCAACGTGCGCGAGAGCGAGATCCCGCGCATCCGGATCGGCCAGGAGGTCGAGGCGACGGTGGCGGGCTTCGGCGACCGGATCTTCAAGGCGCGGGTCGACTACATGTCCGCCAGCCTCGACCCGGCGACCCGGCGCCTCGCGGTGCGCAGCGAGGTCGAGAATCCCGACCAGATCCTGAAGCCGGAGATGTTCGCCACCTTCACGATCTTCACCGGGCCGGGGCGGAGCGCGCCGGCCGTGCCCGCCGCCGCCATCGTCTACGAGGGCGCGCGGGCGCATGTCTGGATCGCGCGGCCCGACGGGGCGATCGAGGCCCGCGACGTCACCCTCGGGATGACGGCCCGCGGGATGGTGCAGGTCACCGCCGGGGTCGCGGCGGGGGAGGCGATCGTCACGCGCGGGGCCGTGTTCATGGATCGGGCGACGAGCGGTGACAAGGCGTCCTGACCCGTCGGGCCGGGGGCCCCTTCCTCGTCGTCATCGGGCCGCGGCCGGAAAAATCTCACGATGAACAGCCTGATCGTCTTCGCCCTGCGCCAGCGCGTGCTGGTCTGCCTGCTGTTCCTGGTGATGCTGGCGCTCGGCTATGCCAGCTACACGCAGCTCAACATCGAGGCCTATCCCGATCCGGTGCCGCCGCTCGTCGACGTCATCACGCAGAATCCCGGGCAATCGGCCGACGAGATCGAGCGCTACATCACGATTCCCCTGGAGGTGCAGCTCGCCGGCATCCCCAACGCCACGGTCGTGCGCACCATCTCGCTCTTCGGCCTCTCGGACGTGAAGGTGCAGTTCAGCTACGCCTTCACCTACCAGGAGGCCCTGCAGCGGGTGCTCAACCGGCTCTCGCAGCTGCCGCCCCTGCCCAATGGCGCCCAGCCGCAGATCTCGCCCACCAGCCCCGTCGGCGAGATCATGCGCTACAAGGTGACGGGGCCGCCGGGCTACTCCTCCACCGACCTCAAGACCCTGCAGGACTGGGTGCTGCAGCGGCGCTTCAAGGCGATTCCGGGCGTCGTCGACGTGACGGCCTTCGGCGGGCGGACCAAGGAATACGAGATCGCCGTCGACCTCAACCGGCTCCAGGCCCAGGGCCTCACCCTGGTCCAGCTCGTCACCGCGCTGAACAATTCGAGCATCAACGTCGGCGGCCAGACCCTGAACGTGGGCGAGCAGTCGGCGGTGGTGCGCGGCATCGGCCTCATCCGCGACATGGACGACATCCGCGACACGATGCTGACCCAAGTCAACGGCGTGCCGGTGCTCGTGCGCGACGTCGCCGACGTGCGGGTCTCGCACGCGCCGCGCCTCGGCATCGTCGGCCATGACGGCGACAACGACATCGTCGAGGGCATCGTGCTGATGAGCCGGGACGGGGAGAGCCTGCCGACCCTGCGCCTCGTCAACGCCGAGATCGACAAGATCAACGCCAGCGGCATCCTGCCCCCGGACGTGCGGGTGGAGCGCATCTACGACCGCAGCGGGCTCATCCAGACCACCACCCACACGGTGATGCACAACCTCGTCTTCGGCGTGACGCTGGTCTTCGTGGTGCAGTGGCTGTTCCTCGGCTCCCTGCGCAGCGCGATCATCGTGGCGGCGACGATCCCCTTCGCGCTGGGCTTCGCCATCCTGATCCTGGTCCTGCGCGGGGATTCGGCCAACCTCCTCTCCCTCGGCGCCATCGATTTCGGCCTCATCGTCGACGCCACCGTGATCATGGTCGAGAACGTGTTCCGGCACCTCGCCGAGCCGGAGCACGGCGAGGGCCAGACGCCGCCGGGGGGCCTGACCGGGCGCCTCGGCACGATCGCCATCGCGGGCGCCGAGGTGAACCGGGCGATCTTCTTCTCGGCCACGATCATCATCGTGGGCTTCCTGCCGCTCTTCACGCTGACGGGCGTCGAGGGCCACATCTTCGGCCCGATGGCCAAGACCTACGCCTACGCGCTGCTCGGCGGCCTCATCGCCACCTTCACGGTCTCGCCCGCGCTCTCGGCCCTGATCCTGCCCAAGCGCGTGGAGGAGCGCGACACCCTGGTGGTGCGCGCCTTACGCTTCGGCCACGTGCTCATCCTGCGCTTCGGCCTGCGCAACAAGGTGCTGTCGCTCCTCGTGGTCGCCGCGGTGCTGGGCGTCTCGGGCATCGCCGCCCGCACGCTGGGCCTCGAGTTCCTGCCCAAGCTCGAGGAGGGCAATCTCTACATCCGCGGCACCATGCCGGCCTCGATCTCGCTGGAGGCCGGCAACGCCTACGTGGAGCGCCTGCGCAAGATCATCGCCGCGGTGCCGGAGGTGGTCACCGTGCTCTCGCACCAGGGCCGCCCGGACGACGGCACCGACGCCACCGGCTTCTTCAACGTCGAGATCCTGGCGTCCCTGAAGCCCTTCGACACCTGGCGCCGGGGCCTCGACAAGGACGGGCTCGTCCGCGACCTCTCGGCCAAGCTCGACGAGGCGTTCCCCGGGATCGAGTTCAACTTCTCCCAGTACATCGAGGACAACGTCCAGGAGGCCGCCTCCGGGGTGAAGGGCGAGAATTCGGTCAAGATCTACGGCAACGACCTCAACGACCTCACCCGCACCGCGGAGGAGATCAAGGCGGCCCTGTCGCGGGTGCCCGGCATCGCCGACCTCTCGGTCTTCGCCTCCCTCGGGCAGCCCACGGTGCGGATCGACATCGACCGGCGCAAGGCGGCCCGCTACGGCCTGTCGCCGGGCGACGTGAACACCACCGTCCAGGCGGCGATCGGCGGCCAGACCGCGGGCGACCTCTACGAGTACGGCTCGGACCGGCACTTCCCCATGCGGGTGCGCCTGGCGCCGCAGTACCGCCGCAGCCTGGAGACCATCCGCAACATCACCATCGGGGCGGCCAACCCTACGGGCGGCGTGGTCCAGGTGCCCCTCTCCGAGATCGCCACCGTGGAGCTCGTCTCCGGCGCGGCCTTCATCTACCGCGAGAACCAGGAGCGCTACATCCCGGTGAAGTTCTCGGTGCGCGGGCGCGACCTCGGCGGCGCGGTGCTGGAGGCGCAGGCGCGCATCGCCCAGGACGTGACCCTGCCGGCCGGGTTCCACCTCGAATGGGTCGGGCAGTTCACCAACCTGCAGGACGCGGTGCAGCGCCTGACCATCGTGGTGCCGGTGACGATCGCGCTCATCGCGCTGCTGCTCTACGTCAACTTCAACTCCGTCACCGACATGGTGCTGACGCTGAGCGTGATCCCGATGGCGATGATCGGCGGCGTCTTCGCCCTGTTCCTCACGATGACGCCGTTCTCGATCTCGGCGGCGATCGGGTTCATCGCGCTCTTCGGCATCTCGACCATGGAGGGCGTGATCCTGCTCTCCTATTACAACCAGCTCGTCGACGAGGGCTGGGCGCGCACCGAGGCGGTGTGGCACGCCGCCAATGTCCGCATGCGCCCGGTGATGATGACCTGCGTCGCCGCCTGCGTCGGCCTGCTGCCGGCGGCGATCTCCACCGGCATCGGCTCGCAGGTGCAGAAGCCCCTCGCCCTTGTGGTCGTCGGCGGCATCCTGCTCGCGCCCAACCTCATCCTCGTGGTGGTCCCGATCCTGATCGCGCTGTTCTCGCGCCGCGTGCCGGCCGCTCTCCCCTCGGGAGCGGCCGCCCGGGCCGCGGCCCGGGCCAAGCACGCATGACCCGGCGATCACAGCCCCGCGCGCCGTCCGCCGGCCGCGTTGACTTCGCGGCCGGCCCGGCGCCTCTACGGCCGCGGACGGCGACAGGATTCTCCGACACCATGGCGGCATCCACACAGATCCGGGCCCGGTCCCGGAGCGAAGCCCGGGCCGGCCGGGTGTCCGGCGCCTCTCCGCTCCGCGCGCTCCTCGCCGCCGCGGCCCTGTGCACCGTCGGCGGCTGCGTCGTCGGGCCGGACTACGTGCCGCCGGCCGACCCGCCGGCCACCCGCTACACCCGCGAGCCCCTGCGCAACCCCACCGCCGCCGACAACATCCGCACCGCCCATGGCGGCTCGGCCGACCAGAACTTCGTCGCGGGCGCCGACGTGCCGGGCCAGTGGTGGACGCTGTTCCGCTCCCCCGCCCTCGACCGCCTCGTGGCGGAGGCGCTCGCCAACAACCCGAACCTCGACGCCGCGCAGGCCTCGCTCCGGATCGCGCAGGAGAACGTCGAGGCGCAGCGCGGCACCCTGTTCCCGGTGGTCGGCGCCAATGGCCTCGGCTCGCGCCAGAAGGCGCCCGGTGGCGCCCTGCAGGGGCCGCTCAACGACAACCGGCAGCTCTTCTACAGCCTCTACACCCCGCAGGTGACGGTCTCGTTCACGCCCGACGTGTTCGGCGGCAACCGGCGCCAGATCGAGTCCCTGGAGGCGCAGGCCGAGAACCAGCGCTTCCAGCTCGAGGCGACCTACCTGACGCTGACCACGAACGTCGTCCTGGCGGCGATCCAGGAGGCGTCGCTGCGCGCCCAGATCGACGCCACCCGCAAGGTCATCCAGGCCCAGACCGAGGTCCTGAACCTCTACAACAAGCAGCTCGCCCTCGGACAGATCGCCGGGGCCGACGTGGTGGTGCAGCAGGCCGCCCTCTCGGTCTCGATGCAGTTGCTGCCGCCCATGGAGAAGCAGCTTGCCCAGCAGCGCAACCTCCTGACCGCCCTGGTCGGGCGCCTGCCCAGCGAGGAGATCGCGCCGACCTTCACCCTGGCCTCCCTGCGCCTGCCCACCAACCTGCCGGTGAGCCTGCCCTCGCGCCTGGTGCAGCAGCGTCCGGACGTGAAGGCGGCCGAGGCCAACGTGCAGCAGGCCAGCGCGGCGGTGGGGGTCGCGGTGGCGAACCGCCTGCCGCAGTTCAACATCACCGCCAATGGCGGTGCCAGCGCGGTGCGGATCGCGCAGCTCGCGACGTCGGCGGCCTCGTTCTACGGAATCGTGGGCACCATGGCGCAGCCGATCTTCGATGCCGGGACCCTGTTCCGGCGCCAGCGCGCCGCGGAGGAGACGCTGAACGAGGCCCAGGCCCAGTACCGGGCCGTGGTGATCGGCGCCTTCCAGAACGTCGCCGACACGCTGCGCGCGCTCCAGTCCGACGCCAGGGCGGTGGCGGCGGCCTCCGCCGCCGAGCGGGCCACCGGCGAGAGCCTCGGCCTCGTCCGCAAGCAATACGCGGCGGGCGCCCTCAACAGCACCCAGGTGCTGATCGCCCAGCAATCCTACCTCTCGGCCCTCGTGACCTCGGCGGGCGCGCGCGCCAACCAGTATGCCGACACCGCCGCCCTGTTCCAGGCGCTCGGCGGCGGCTGGTGGAACCGCGCCGACGTGAAGCCGGCGCCGCCGAGCACCGACCCGGCGAAGTTCCTCTAGGGGCAGGGTCCGGGGGCAGGGCCGGCGAACCGCCGGGCCGGGCCGATCGGAGCGGCGCGGGCAAACCGTTCGTTACCAGGGGGTTAAGCCGCGATTTGTTGGCTTGGGCCGACGAGATGCGCTATAGGTTTGGCCAGGACACCGCACGGTTCGGCTCAAGCGCCGGAGGCACGTGCGACAACGCCGCGAACGGGCGGGACCGACCCTTGCCGCCGACGCTCCGGACCCCGGACAGGTAGAGACCGAAGACCTTGGCAGAGAACGATATTCCGGGCGCCGGCACGCCGCCGCCCGCCTCCGACATCAAGCCCGTGTCCATCACCGACGAGATGAAGCGCTCCTACCTCGATTACGCCATGAGCGTGATCGTGAGCCGGGCGCTGCCGGACGCGCGCGACGGCCTCAAGCCCGTGCACCGGCGCATCCTCTACGCCGCCTACGAGAGCGGGCACCTGCCCGAGCGCAAATACGTCAAGTCGGCCCGCATCGTCGGCGACGTGATCGGTCTCTACCACCCGCACGGCGACCAATCGATCTACGACGCCTTGGTCCGCATGGCGCAGGACTTCTCGATGCGCCTGATGCTCATCGACGGGCAGGGCAATTTCGGCTCCGTCGACGGCGATCCGGCGGCGGCCATGCGCTACACCGAATCGCGCCTGGCCAAGCCGGCCAACGCGCTGCTCGCCGACATCGACAAGAACACCGTCGACTTCCAGCCGAACTACGACGAGTCGCGCGAGGAGCCGACCGTCCTGCCGGCGCGCTTCCCCAACCTCCTCGTCAACGGCGCCGGCGGCATCGCGGTCGGCATGGCCACCAACATCCCGCCGCACAACCTCGGCGAGCTGATCGACGCCTGCGTCGCGCTCATCGACGATCCCGGCCTCTCGATCGAGCAGCTCACCGAGATCGTGCCCGGCCCCGACTTCCCCACCGGCGGCTCGATCCTCGGCCGCGCCGGCACCCGCCAGGCCTACGCCACGGGCCGCGGGTCGATCATCATGCGGGCCAAGTCCCACGTCGAGGAGCTGCGCAAGGAGCGCGAGGCGCTGATCTTCACCGAGATCCCGTATCAGGTGAACAAGGCGACGCTCATGGAGAAGATCGCCGAGCTGGTGAAGGAGAAGCGCGTCGAGGGCATCTCGGACCTGCGCGACGAATCCGACCGCGACGGCATGCGCATCGTCGTCGAGATCAAGCGCGACGCCATGGCGGACGTGGTGCTGAACCAGCTCTACCGCTTCACGCCCCTGCAATCCTCCTTCGGCTGCAACATGGTGGCGCTGAACGGCGGCCGCCCCGAGCTGATGAACCTGAAGGATCTGCTCCAGGCCTTCATCGACTTCCGCGAGGAGGTGGTCTCGCGGAGGACCAAGTTCCTCCTCAACAAGGCCCGCGAGCGCGCCCACGTGCTGTGCGGGCTGGCCATCGCGGTCGCCAACATCGACGAGGTGATCCGCCTGATCCGGACCTCGCCCGATCCCAACACCGCCCGCGACGCGCTGATGGCGCGCAGCTGGCCCGCCCACGACATCGCGCCGCTCATCGCCCTGGTGGACGATCCGCGCCACCGGGTGGCCGAGGACGGCACCTACCGCCTCTCCGAGGTGCAGGCCCGCGCCATCCTGGACCTGCGCCTGCAGCGCCTCACCGCGCTCGGCCGCGACGAGATCGGCGACGAGCTGAAGAAGCTCGCCGACGAGATCGCCGACTACCTCGACATCCTGCGCTCGCGCCTGCGCATCATGGGCATCGTCAAGGACGAGTTCGCGGAGGTCCGCGAGGCCTACGCCACCCCACGCCGCACCGTGATCCTGGACTGGGACTCGAACGTCGAGGACGAGGACCTGATCCAGCGCGAGGACATGGTCGTCACCGTGTCGCATGCGGGCTACGTCAAGCGCGTGCCGCTCTCGACCTACCGCGCGCAGCGCCGGGGCGGCAAGGGACGCTCGGGCATGTCGACCCGCGACGAGGACTTCGTCACCCGCCTGTTCGTCGCCAACACCCATACGCCGGTGCTGTTCTTCTCGAACCAGGGCCAGGTCTACAAGGAGAAGGTCTGGCGCCTGCCGATGGCGGCGCCGAACGCCCGCGGCAAGGCGCTGGTCAACATCCTGTCGATGGATGCCGGCACCGAGCGCATCACCACCATCATGCCGCTGCCCGAGGACGAGGCCTCCTGGGAGACCCTCGACGTCATGTTCGCCACCGCGAGCGGCAGCGTGCGCCGGAACAAGCTCTCCGACTTCGTGCAGGTGAACCGTGCCGGCAAGATCGCCATGAAGCTCGATGCGGGCGACCACATCGTCCACGTGGAGATCTGCCGCGCCGACCAGAACGTGCTGCTCACCACCCAGGCCGGCCAGTGCATCCGCTTCCCCGTGGAGGACGTCCGCGTCTTCAAGGGCCGCGATTCCACCGGCGTGCGCGGCATCAGCCTGGGCAAGGACGACCGCGTCATCTCGATGACGATCCTCAACGCCTTCGATGCCTCGCCCGAGGAGCGGGCGGGCTACCTGAAGATGCGCCGCGCCGTGATCGGCGACGGGGTCGAGGGCGAGGAGACGGCGAGCCCCGAGGCGGAGGAGGGGGTCGCCGAGGCGAGCGCCATCTCCCTGGAGCGCTACAACGAGATGGGCGCCGCCGAGCAGTTCGTCCTCACCCTGTCCGAGCGCGGCTTCGGCAAGCGGACCTCGTCCTACGAGTACCGGACCTCGGGCCGCGGCGGCAAAGGCATCACGGCGATGCGGGTCAACGCCCGCAACGGCAACCTCGTGGGCTCCTTCCCGGTGCAGCCCTCCGACCAGATCATGCTAGTCACCGATGGCGGCCAGCTCATCCGCGTGCCGGTGGACGACATCCGCATCGTCGGCCGCGCCTCGCAGGGTGTGACGGTGTTCAACACGGAGAAGACCGAGAAGGTCGTGTCCGTCGAGCACATCGAGGGCGAGGACGAGACCGACGGCGGTTCGATCGAGGGCGGCGAAGAGACCGCTTGAGCCCCATGGCGGCGCGGATGGCCCGGGAGCCGTCCACGCCGCCGCGCGGAGGTCACGCCGTTTTCCTGCTCCGACCGGAGGTTCCGTTTCGGGACGAAATGCTCTACCCCGGGCCGCGATGATCCGCACCGCCCTCTATGCCGGCTCGTTCGACCCGGTCACGAACGGACACCTCGACGTCATTCGTCAGGCGTGCCGCCTCGTGCCGAACCTCGTCATCGCCATCGGCGTGCATCCCGGCAAGGCGCCGATGTTCTCGCCCGAGGAACGCGCCGAACTCCTGACCGCCACCTGCGGCCCCCTGGCCGAGGCCGAGGGCACCGCGCTGACCATCGTGACCTTCGACGACCTCGCGGTCACGGCGGCGCGGCGGGTCGGCGCCACCGTCTTCATCCGCGGCCTGCGCGACGGCACCGATCTCGACTACGAGATGCAGCTCGCCGGCATGAACGGCGCCATGGCGCCGGAGGTGCAGACCGTGTTCCTGCCCGCCTCCACGGGCGTCCGGCCGATCACCGCCACCCTCGTCCGCCAGATCGCGGCCATGGGCGGCGACGTCTCGCCCTTCGTGCCGCCGCTGGTGGCGGCGCGCCTCGCCCAGCGCTTCGCCGCGGCCTGAGCCGTTCCTCGTCACGACCAACGAAAGCATGCCGACCCCATGGCCTTTGGACTGAATCGCCGCCTCGCCCTCCTCAGCCTCGCCGGCCTGCTCGCCACGACCCCCGCGGCCTGGGCGGTGGACGAGAACACGGTCTACCTCGAGACCAAGGACGGTCGCGTCACCATCGAACTCCGTCCCGAGATCGCCCCGAAGCACGTCGCTCAGATCAAGACCCTGATCAAGCAGGGCTTCTACAACGGCCTCAAGTTCCACCGGGTGATGGACGGCTTCATGGCCCAGACCGGCGACCCGAAGGGCAACGGCACCGGCGGCTCCAGCCTGCCGAACATCCCGGCCGAGTTCTCGCAGGCGCCGTTCAAGCGCGGCACCGTCGGCATGGCCCGCTCCTCCGACCCGAACTCCGCCAACTCGCAGTTCTTCATCTGCCTCGGCGACGCGCCGTTCCTCAACGGCCAGTACACCGTGGTCGGCCTCGTCTCCTCGGGCATGGAGGCCGTCGACGCGATCAAGAAGGCGGCGCCCGGCGCCGCGGGCGGGGCGGTGCAGAACCCCGACAAGATCGTGAAGATGCAGATGGCGCAGGGAGCCAAGTAGTTTGCGGGGCGCCGGCCGCCACCTCGGGGCGCTGGCGGCATTCGTCGCCGCCGGGCTCCCCGTGCGGGCGGCGCCCTCCACCGGCCCGCTGACCCTGCCCGAGACCCTGCGGGGCACCGTCCAGGTCCCGCAGGCCGCGCCGCAGGCGGGCATGGCCGACGGACGGAGGTCTGCCGACGGGCAGAACCCGGCCGACACCCTGCGGGAGCTCTATCCCGTCCTCGCCGCGTGCTGGGAGGTCCCCGAGGGTCTGGCTCGCTTCGAGCGCACCGAGATCACCGCCCGCTTCGCCCTGCGCCGGGACGGGACCGTCATCGGCACGCCGCGGGTGACCTTCTCGACACAGGATTCGGACACCCGCGCCTACCGCATCCTCACGGATGCGACCCTGGCGGCGATCCGGCGCTGCACGCCCGCCCGGATCACCCCCGCCCTCGGCGCGGCCATCGCGGGGCGCCCCATCGCGCTTCGCTTCATCTACCAAGGACCCAAGGGAAAAGGAGTCTAGACCCATGGCAGAGACCGAGACCATCATCCTCGAGACCAGCAAGGGCCGCGTCGTGATCGGGCTGCGCCCCGACCTCGCCCCGAACCATGTCGAGCGCCTGAAGACGCTCGCCGCGCAGGGCTTCTACGACGGCGTGCCGTTCCACCGCGTGATCGACGGCTTCATGGCCCAGACCGGCGACCCGACCGGCACCGGTTCGGGCGGCTCCGACCTGCCCGACCTCAATGCCGAGTTCAACGCCGAGCCGCACGTGCGCGGCACCTGCTCGATGGCCCGCACCAACTTCCCGCACTCGGCCAATTCGCAGTTCTTCATCTGCTTCGGCGATGCCCGCTTCCTCGACAAGCAGTACACCGTCTGGGGCAAGGTCGTGGAGGGCATGGACGTGGTCGACACCCTGAACAAGGGCGAGCCGCCGCGCTCCCCCGACAAGATCGTCAAGGCGACCGTCGGCGCCGCCTGACCCGGTCCGGACCCGATCCGAGCCCGAAAATCCGAGTTCGAGGGAAGTGTCCGCGCGAAGGTGCGGACACTTCTTTCGTTTTCGGGTCCGGCGGGGCTTGGCACGGCCCGCGCGGCCTGGAAAACCGCGGGCGATGACCGGCTCCCTCCCCCTTCGCGACGTCCTTCTCGCCCTGGCGGTGGTGGCGGTCTGGGGCACGAACTTCGTCGTGATCCGGATCGGACTCGACCACCTGCCGCCGCTGCTGTTCGCGGCGCTGCGCTTCGTGCTCGCCGCCCTGCCGGGCGTCTGTCTGCTGGCCCGCCCCGCCGTCGCGTGGCGCAACCTCGCCGCCTACGGCCTGCTGATCGGGGCCGGACAATTCGGCCTGCTGTTCATCGCCCTGCGCGGCGACATCTCCCCGGGCCTCGCCTCCCTGGTGATCCAGATCCAGGTCTTCTTCACCATCGGCCTCTCGATCCGGATCACCGGCGAACGGGTGCCCGGCCACCAGTGGGCGGCCCTCGGCCTCGCGGCGGCGGGCCTCGTCGTCATCGTCCTCCACACCGATGCCACGACGACGCCGCTGGGCCTCGGGCTCGTGGTCTGCGCCGCGGCGAGCTGGGCCGGCGGCAACATGGCGGCCAAGCGCAGCGGGGTGCGGTCGATGCTGCCCTACGTGGTCTGGGCGAGCCTGTTCTCGGCCCCGCCGCTCCTCGCCGCGTCGTTCGTCCTCGAGGGCTGGGACGCCATCCGCGACGGCCTCCTGCGGGCCGACCGGGCGACCTGGGCCGCGGTGGTCTGGCAGTCGGTGGGCAACACGATGTTCGGCTACGCGGTCTGGGGCTGGCTGCTGTCGCGCCATCCCGCCGCCCTGATCACCCCGATGGCGCTGCTGGTGCCGGTCTTCGGCATGGGCGCCTCGGCCCTCTGGCTCGGCGAGCCACTGCCGGCCTGGAAGCTCGGCGCCGCCGGCCTCGTCCTCGGCGGCCTCGTCCTCGGGCTGCTCTATCCGCGCTGGCGGGCGCGTGCGGCGGCCGGGCATGGCCCGGTTTGAGCGGCCCGACCCCGCCGTGTCAGATGTCTCCGCTCGCGGCGAGGCGGGCCTCGGCGGCCGCCAGGTCGTCCGGCGCGTTGATGTTGGCGAAGGGGTCGTCGGGCTCCGCCGGCCAGGACACCGCCACCGCGCCGTGGCGCCTGAGGAAGGCGCCGACCCGGCGCTCGCCGCGGGCGACCAGAGCCTCGCGCAGGTCCGCCCGCAGGGCTACGGGCCAGAGCGCCACCGTGAAGTGCTCGCGCCCGCCCGACGCCGCCATCGCGATGGCGTCGTCCCGCCCGGCCGCTTCGACGAGGCGGGCGACGAGGTCGGTCGGCAGGAAGGGCGCATCGCCGGAGACGCTGGCGACGTGGCGCGTGGCCGGGTGGTGGGCCGCCGCGTGTTCCAGCCCGGCGAGGATCCCGGCGAGCGGCCCCGGATTGTCGGCCACGCCGTCGGGCACGATCGCGCCCGGGAAATCGCGGAAGCGGCCCGGATCGCCGTTGGCGTTGAGGATCACGCCGGCCGGGCATTGCGGGGCGAAGCGGGCGAGCACCCGGTCGAGCAGGGTGCGGCCGCCGAGGATCCGCAGGGGCTTGTCGCCCCCGCCCATGCGGCGCGCGAGCCCGCCGGCGAGGATCACGCCCAGCACCGGCGGCATCGGCCGCTACTCGATGACGATGCGGGGCGCCGCCCGCGGAGCCGGGCCGCCGGTCAGGTTGCCCCAGAGCTTCGCCGCGATGCCGCGATAGACCTGCGCGTGCGGACCGTCGGGGTCCACCGCCACCACCGGGCGGCCGGCATCCGAGGTCTCGCGGATCGTCATGTTCAGCGGCACCTCGCCGAGGAACGGCACCGCGAGCCGCTCGGCCTCGGCCCGCGCGCCGCCATGCCCGAAGATGTGGGAGGCCGTTCCGCAATGCGGGCAGATGAAGGTCGCCATGTTCTCGATGACGCCCAGGATCGGCACCGCGACCTTTCGGAACATCGTGACGCCGCGGCGCGCATCGATCAGGGCGAGGTCCTGCGGCGTCGAGACGATCACCGCCCCGGAGAGGGGGGTCGCCTGGGCCATGGTGAGCTGCGCGTCGCCGGTGCCGGGGGGCATGTCGACCACGAGGATGTCGAGCTCGCCCCAGGCGACCTCGCGCAGCATCTGGGTGATGGCCGACTGCACCATCGGCCCGCGCCAGATCATCGCCGTCTCGGGTTCGATCAGGAAGCCGATCGACATCACCTTGATGCCGAAGCCCTCCATCGGCGCGAGCAGCCGCTCCTCGATGACGCGCGGCTTGCCCGACAGGCCGAACAGCTTCGGCACCGAGGGGCCGTAGATGTCGGCATCGAGCAGGCCGACCTTCAAGCCCTGGGCCGAGAGGGCGAGGGCGAGGTTGCAGGCGGTGGTCGACTTGCCGACGCCGCCCTTGCCGGAGGCGACGGCCACGATGTGGCGCACGCCCGGAAGGGCCGGGCCGGTCCGCGGCGGCGGCGGCGCGGCGGGACGGCCGGGGGCGGGCGGCTGCGGGGCCGCGGCTTGCGGGGCGGTCTGGGCCGGCTGGTTCGGTCCGCGCTCGGAGGTCAGGCTCGCGAAGACCCCGGAGACGCCGGGCGTGGCCAGGATCGCGCCCTCGGCCTGACGCCGGATCGGTTCGAAGCGCTCGGCCTCGTCGGGGTCGATCAGGATCGAGAACATCACGCGGTTGGTCGGGTCGACCACCACCTGCGACAGGCGTCCGGAGGCGGGCAGGGTGGTGCCCGCGGCATCGACGGTCACGCTCGAGAGCGCCTTCAGGACGTCGTCACGGGTGATCGCCAAGGTTCGGGCTCCTGGCCGCGCCAGGCCGGGGGCCGGGGCGCAGCGACACTTCGGGGATCGCGGATGCCGTGGCCTCGGCCGGGCCGCGCGCGACGAGCCCATGCGACAGCACAGGCCGTGACGGAGCGCAAGCGCTCCTCCCGCATGCCGGGGGCGAGACCCCTCGTCGCGGCAGGCCTCCCTGGCGATCCGGACGGGGCCGACGACGCGCCCCGATTTCGATCAATTCGTTCAGGTTCCGGTAGGCATGAGTCGAGGGGAGGGGCGCCGCTTTGCGTCCGGCGGGCCATTCGCGACGTTCGGTGCAACACGAAGAGGACGCTGACCGGCGGCCTCGACCGCTGCAGGATTCCTCCATCGTGCCCCCCTGGTTCCGCGTGCCGCCCTCGTTCCGCTCCCGGTCTCCGGCCCCCGCCGGGACGTCGAAGCTCCGCCCGCGCGGTGAGGTCGCCGATCGCGACCTGACCATGAGCCCGTATCTCCTGCGCTTTTCCCGGCCGGTCTCGGCCCGCTACGAGATCGACACCGGCCGGGAGCGGGCGCTCCACCTGCGCCGCACGATCCTGATCGGGCTCGTGTTCCACAACGCCTACAATCTGACCACCGCCCTGCTGATGCCGGACATGCTGCCCCTGGCGCTGGCCCTGCGGCTGTTCCTGGTGACGCCGCTCGGCCTGCTGCTGGCCTGGTCGGTCACCCGGATGCCGGGGCCGCGGCGCGAGCGCATGGTCACGGCCACGATGCTGCTGGTCATTGCGGTGCCGATCCTGCTGTTCGGCCTGGAGCGGGAGGCGATGAGCGCCATCTGCTACATCGAGTACCCGCTGATGATGGTGTTCGCCACCATGATGCTGGTGCTGCGCTTCCCCCACGCGCTGATCCTCACCGGCCTAAGCGTGGCGGCCTCCTTCGCCAGCATCGCCCTGCGGGTCGACCTGCCCCCCGCGCTCGCCCTCTGCCTCGCGTTCCAGACCGTGGCCGGCGCCTTCTTCGTGCTCTACGGCAATCACCAGATCGAGGGCGTGCGGCGGCGGTCCTACCTCGTCTCCCTGCGGGAGATCCTGCGCTCGGCCGACCTCGAGCGGGACCGGCGCGTGCTCGCCGCGCTGTCGGAGACGGACGCCCTCACCGGACTCGCCAACCGCCGCGCCCTCGACGGCGCCCTGTCCGCCACGGGCGGCGACGCGCGCGGCATCGCCCTGCTGATGATCGACGTCGATCACTTCAAGCGCTTCAACGACGCCTACGGGCACCCGGCCGGCGATGCCTGCCTGCGCCGGATCGCCGAGGCCCTGGCGGGGGAGACGCGCGGCGGGCGCGACTGCGTCGCCCGCTACGGCGGGGAGGAATTCTCCGTGCTGATGCGCGGCTGCGACGATCGGGCCGTCGCCCGGGTGGTCCGGCGCCTGCGCGCGGGCATCGGCGCCCTGGAGATCCCGCACGCGGCGCGGGGCGACGGCGAGCCCTTCGTCACCGTGAGCATCGGCGTCGCCGTGACGCCGGCCGGACGCACGACCTCCCCGGCCGAGCTCCTGGCCGAGGCGGATGCCGCCCTCTACGAGGCCAAGGGCCAGGGCCGGAACCGCCACGTCGTCCGCGTGGTCGACGGGGCGGCCGTCCTCCTCGACGAGCGCCGCCTCGGCCGGCTCGGCGCAATGCGCCGCAAGCCGGCCCGCCCGGCCGCCCAGGGCGGGTCCGCGCTGCCCCCGGCGGCGCGCCTGTCCGAAACCAATGCGGCCCTGGCTCGTTGAGCACACGATCCGGCTGCCGATCAGCGCGCCGGAAAACCATTCGTCGAGTTGGAGACTGCGATCCCATGCACCAGGGCAACCACCGCGACCACGAGGGCGCCAAGAAGCTGTTCGCCCTCATCAAGGACGTCAAGGTCGCGATGATGACCACCGCCGACCAGGACGGGAAGCTCTACAGCCGCCCGATGTGGTGCCAGGAGGCGGACGGGAACGGCGACCTGTGGTTCTTCACCAAGCTGCACTCCCCGAAGACCGCCGAGATCAGCAAGGACAACCAGATCAACCTCGCCTACTCGGATCCGTCGAGCCAGACCTACGTGTCGATCGCCGGCAAGGCCGAGATCGTCACCGACCAGGCGACCATCAACGACAAGTGGAGCGAGAGCCTGAAGACCTGGTTCCCCAACGGCAAGGAGGATCCCGAGGTCGCCCTCCTGCGCGTCCACCCCGAGAAGGGCGAGTACTGGGACAGCCCGAACGCCACGATGCTGCACATCTACGGCTACGTGAAGGCCGCGCTGACGGGCGAGTCGCCCAAGACCGAGACCAGGAAGGTCGACCTCGCCTGACGTCCAGGCTCGGGTCTGGTCGGGGGCGGCGTGCCGAGGGGCGCGCCGCCCTCTGTGTTTGTGAGGTCCCGCATGCGGACGGGCCAGGCGCCGGAACCGCCTGATCTGGCGTCCGCCGTGGCTCGGCCGCGTTTCGGGGGCGGGTCGGTGGGTCTCGGGCAGAAAACAGGCGTCCCGTGGGACGCCTGCGCTGTTCCATCGAGGCGTCGTGCCGCTCCCCGGCGACGGTCCTAGTTCGCCCGGGCGACCTCGACGAGGTTGTCCGAGAAGGACGGCGCGTGGCCCATGTCGGTGAAGGCGTGCGACGAGATGCTGTTGACCGTGCCCTCGTTGAGCTGGCGCCAGTAACCCAGCGTCGCGACCACGATCCCGGGCTTCACGTCGTCGGTGATGCGCGCCACGCCCTTGAAGGCGCCCCGGTCGTTGGCGACCCGCACCCGGTCGCCGTCCCGGATGCCGCGGGCGTCGGCGTCGGCTTGACTGATCATCACGAACTGCTCGCCCTGGCCCTTCTGCTTGTCCTCCATGTTCGCGTAGCAGGAGTTCAGGAAGTAGTGGCTCTTCGGCGAGACGATGTTGAGCGGGAAGCGCTTGGCCAGTTCCGGATCGTTGGCGTGGGATTCCCGCGGACCCAGGTAGTCGGGCAGCGGGTCGAGGGCCTCGCCGGGCTGGAAGCCCTCGTACATCTGCCGGAACGGCGGCGCGACGAAGTTCGTGGCGCCCTCGACCATGAACATGCACTTGCCGGTCGGCGTCGGGAAGTTGCCCTCGCGGTGGGGCGCCCGGTCGTCCGGCGTGCCGACCTTGAGGCGGGCGAAGCCGTGCGCGCGCATGTAGGCGAGGTCGATGCCCTCGCAGGCCGGCGAGCTCCAGTCGACGTAGTGCTCCAGGCACTCCGAGTCGGTCCACTTGAAGTTCTCTTCCTCGAAGCCGAGCCGGGCCGCGAGCTGCCGGAAGATCTCGTTGTTGGGGATCGCCTCGCCGGGCGCGTCCGCGCACTTGGTGTTGTAGGTCAGGTAGAGGTGGCCCCAGGACAGGATCATGTCCTCCATCTCCGCGCCCATCGTGGCCGGGAGCAGGATGTCGGCGTAGGAGGCCGTGTCCGAGATGAAATGCTCGGCCGAGACCATGAACAGGTCCTCGCGCATCAGGCCTTCCACGATCTTGTCGGTCTCGGGCGCCTGGGTGACCGGGTTCGAGTTCCAGCACATCATCGACATGATCGGCGGGTCGAGCTTCAACGCGCCGGTGAGCGCCCGGCCGATCTGAAGGTTCGAGACGACGCGGGTGCCCTCGGGGATCAGGTCGGGCCGGCACATCACGTCGAACTTGTAGGGATGCTCCCAGACGCCGAACTGCGTGACGCCGCCGCCGACATGGCGCCAGGCGCCGGTGAGCGCCGGAATGGACGAGACCGCCCGGATGGTCTGGCCGCCGCCGTAGTGCCGCTCGAGCGCCACGCCCATGCGGATGCCCACCGGCTGCTCGGTCGCCATCTCGCGGGCGAGCTTGCGGATGTCCTCGGCGGAGACGCCGGTGATCTCGGCGGCCCATTCGGGCGTGCGGGTGCTGGCCCGCTCCTTCAGCTCCGGGAAGCCGACCGTGTAGTTGTCGACGTAGTCCTGGTCGACCAGGCCCTGTTCGATGATCGCGTTGATCAGCGCCATGGCGAGCGCGCCGTCCGTGCCGGGCTTCGGGGCGATGTGCCAGTCGGCGGCCTTGGCGGTGCGCGAGGCGTAGGTGTCGATCACGACGACCTTGGCGCCTTGTCTCTGGGCGTCCTTCACGATGGCCCAGTGATGCAGGTTCGTGCTGACCGAGTTGCAGGCCCAGATCACGATGTACTTCGAGTGGATGTAGCTGTCCGGGTCGAGCCCGGCGGTCGGGCCGACGGTGAGCAGCCACGCCGTGCACGAGCCCTCGCCGCAGAAGGTGCGCTCGGTCACGGTGGCGCCCATCCGGTTGAAGAAGGCGTCGCCGCCGTTCAGCCCGTGCACGAGGCCCTGGTTGCCGAGGTAGCTGTAGGGCGCGATGGCTTGCGCGCCGTACTGATCGATGATCGCCTTCCAGCGCGTCACGATGGTGTCGAGGGCCTCGTCCCAGGTGATGCGTTCGAACTGCTTCGAACCCTTCGGGCCGACCCGCTTCATCGGGTAGAGCAGCCGGTCCGGGTGGTAGTGGCGCTTTTCGTAATCCTTCAGCTTCACGCAGAGACCGCCCCGGGTCATCGGATGGTCCGGGTTGCCGCGCACGCCCAGCAGTTCGCCGTCACGCACCTCGAACAGCATCGAGCAAGTGTCCGGGCAGTCATGCGGACAACCGCCGAAGAAGGTCTCGGTCAGGCTCTCGGCCTGAGAGACGAGCAGGGAGTCGGGCTTGACGATCTCGTTCATGGTTCCTCCGAGGGTCGAGCGTCTCGTCTTATTGTTCCTGACGAGCCGGCCCGGTGCCCGGACAGGATGCACTTAAGTGCGAACGATTCCAAATTCCGTTTCGGTGAAGACGGGATCCCGCGGGAAGTGATGGGGATGCCGCCGCGGCCCCATCCGCCGTCGCCCGGCGCGTCCGGGTCATCGCCCCGCCAACCGCCGCATCCCAACCCCGCGTCGCGGCCGATTGACTCGACCCGCGCTGCCGTGCGCCTCTGCGGCCGCGCGGGCGCCGGGGGCGTCCTCTGAAGGGCCGTGATCCGAACCATGCTCGATCTCGCCACGCGGGTGTACAACCACAGCTTCAAGATCGACCCGATCGTCCGGTCGCTGCTCGACACGGACTTCTACAAGCTCCTGATGGCGCAGACGATCTTCCGCCGCCATCGCGACGCCCGCGTCACCTTCGGCATCCAGAACCGCTCGCGGCAGGTGCGGCTGGCCGAGTTCGTCGATGCCGGGGAGCTGCGCGAGCAGCTCGACCATGCCCGCTCGGTGCGCTTGAGCCGGGGCGAATCCACCTGGCTGCGCGGCAACACCTTCTACGGCCAGCGCCAGATGTTCTCGGCCGACTTCATGGACTGGCTCGAGGCGTTTCGCCTGCCAGACTACGAGTTGGAGGCCCGGGACGGCCAGTACGTCCTCACCTTTCACGGCCCCTGGCTCGAGACCACCATGTGGGAGGTGCCGGCGCTGGCCATCCTCAACGAGCTGCGCACGCGGGGCGTGGTGCGCCACCTCGGGAAGCTCGACCTGCAGGTGCTCTACGCCCGGGCCATGACCCGGGTCTGGGAGAAGATCGAGCGATTGCAGCGCCTGCCCGGCCTCTCCATCGCGGATTTCGGGACCCGGCGCCGCCACGGCTTCCTGTGGCAGGACTGGTGCGTCGAGGCGATGCACGAGGCGCTCGGCGACCGCTTCCTCGGCACCTCGAACTGCCTGATCGCCCTGCGCCGCGAGGTCGAGGCCGTGGGCACCAATGCCCACGAGCTGCCGATGGTCTACGCGGCACTGGCCGACGACGATGCGGGCCTCGCCCGCGCGCCCTACGACGTGCTGGCCGACTGGCAGCAGGATTACGCGGGCAACCTGCTGGTGATGCTGCCCGACACCTACGGCACCACGGGCTTCCTGCGCCACGCCCCCGACTGGATGAACGCCTGGACCGGCATCCGCATCGACTCGAAGGAGCCGATCGCCGGCGGCGAGGAGGCCATCGCCTGGTGGCGCGCGCGCGGCTCGGACCCGCGCGAAAAGCTCGCGATCTTCTCCGACGGGCTCGACATCGACACCATCGAGGCGATCCACGCCCATTTCCACGGCCGGATGCGGATCGGCTACGGCTGGGGCACGCTGCTCACCAACGATTTCCGCGGCCTGGTGCCGGACGGCCGCCTCGACCCGATCTCCATCGTCTGCAAGGTGATCGCCGCCGACGGCCGGCCCACCGTGAAGATCTCCGACAACCCGTCGAAGGCGATCGGCCCGGCCGAGGAGATCGCGCGCTACACCCGCGTCTTCGGCGACGCGGGCCAGGCGGCGATGCCGGTGGTGGTCTGAACGGGGTTCAGCCCGGGGACTGGACGATGACCCCGTACCAGCCCAGCCCCGCATAGGTCTCGTAGCCGGGGGTTCGGTGGAAGGCGACGATCCGGCCGGTCCGGGGGTCGAGGTCGGCGCCGCTCATGCGGCCGTCGGCGGGCAGCGGCAGGGTCTCCTCCAGCACGCCGCGGCCGTCCGAGGCCGCGATCACCCGGTGGCGCGCATCGACGAGGAGGACCCGGGTGCGGGCCCGGTCCTCGCCCGCCACCCGCACGCCGTCGACGATGGCGCGGGCCTGGGCCTGCCAGTCGAAGTGGATCGCCAGGACGCCGATCGGCCGGGACCGGCTGTCGCCGTCCGCGCGGATGCTGGCGCAGTAGGTCGCCACCTTTGCCCCGCCGAGGCCGGGCTGGCCCGTCACGTCGGCGGCGACGTAGGCATCCCCGTCGGGGAGGGCGGCCGCGCGGCGGAACCAGTCCTGGTCGGCGACATTGCGCCCGACGAGGCCGGGATAGCGGTCGGGTCGGCCATGGGCGAGGACGTTGCCCTGCAGGTCGCAGAGCCAGAGGTCGAGATAGACCGTGTAGGCATCGAGGATGATGCCCAGGCGCCGGGTGGCGTGGGCGGCCGCCGCGGGGGTCGGGGCCGCGGCGCAGGCCACCATGGCCGCGTCGGTGGCCCACCAGCGCACGTCGCAGGTGCGCTCGTAGAGGTTGCGGTCGATGAGTTCGACCGCGTTGAGGGCGAGGTCGATCAGCCGGTCGGTCTGCGAGCCCTCGGCGAAGCTCCGGACCCGGACCTGGAGACCGGCGATGCGGTTCGACAGCTCGACCTCGAGCGCCCGGGCGACGCCCTCGACCTCGGCGCCGATCGCCCGCACCTCCTGCGCCACCACGGAGAAGCCGCGGCCCATCTCGCCGGCGCGGGACGCCTCGATCAAGGCGTTCAGGGCGAGCATCTTGACCTGCCCGGTGATCGCCTGGATGCGCCGGCTCTTGTCGGACGAGATACGCTGAAGCTCTGCGATCTCGGCGGCGATCCCGCGCAAGTTCGTGGCGTCGGGCGCAGCGCCAACATCCATCGCCATGTGGTGCAAAACCGCCCCCAATCTTCGCCGGACCACGATCGTCGTCGCGCGTCGGCAATTCCTACGAAAACAAGCTTATCATTCGATTAAAGCCCGTTGCTTCGTCAGTTTCCGTGTCTCCGTCGGCGGCCCTATCCTTCGTTGCTTCGCTCTAGACCGGAATGGTCGCCAGGAATCGAGAAACGCGTCTTCGGCGACCGCGCAGATGCAGCACCCGTGTTCGCGCCGGTCGGCGCCCGGATGGCGGCACGGGGTTCGAACTCGCGAAGACCTGCCTCTGTATCGCGGCCCGCGACGGCCCCTCCGCTCTCGGGCCATACGGGCGAGATCATCGCGTCCACTGAGGCATGATCTTCCGAAAGCCCGGCCCATCCCGCTTCCGGGACGCCGTTGCCTGCGCGAAGCTGCCGCCGAGCCATGCAGAGAATGCACGCGCGAACCGGCGCGATCACGGTTTCGCGACGCGGCGAACCGCCGGGAGGGATCGATTGTCCCGGGCGCTTCGTTCTCATCGCGGCGATGCCGGCCGGAGAGCCGGCCCGCCGCGTCGCGTTGCGTCAGGAACACGGAATTCGGAATGGCCCTGCGATCACCCCCGAAGCCGTCCCTCGTCCCGCCGCGACCGACGCGCATCCCGGCGGCCGGCACGCCGACCCAGGCCCTGACCTCGCCGATCATCGTCGCCGCCCTGATCATGGTCGGGCTCTATGTCGGGCGCGACGTGCTGATCCCGATCGCCATCGCGATCCTGCTCTCCTTCGTCCTCGGCCCCCTGGTGAACCTGCTGCGGCGCTGGCATTTCGGCCGCTTCCTCTCGGTGGCGGCCTCGGTCCTCCTGGCGCTGGGCACCGCCGCGGCGCTGGCGACGCTGATCGGCGTCCAGCTCGCCGACATCGCCAAGGACGTGCCGCGCTACCGCAGCACCATCGAGCGCAAGATCGAGGGCCTCAACGACACGCCGGCCGGGCGTCTCGCCGGCTACGTCGCCAGCATCGGCCGGACGATGCACGAGAGCCACGAGGAGCCCAAACCGGAGCCCAAACCCGAATCCCGGGCCAATCCCGCGCCGCCCGAGAAGGCGATCCTGGTCGAGGTGAAGGAACGCGTGCCGGGGCCGGTGACGCTGGCGGGCACGCTGCTCTCGCCGATCCTGCACCCGCTCGCCACCATCGGCATCGTCTTCGTCGTGCTGCTCTTCCTGCTGATGCAGCGCGAGGACCTGCGCGACCGCATGATCCGGCTCGCCGGCTCCAGCGACCTCCACCGCACCACGGTGGCGATGGACGACGCCGCCAAGCGCCTCAGCCGCTACTTCCTGGTCCAGCTCGGCCTCAACGCCTCGTTCGGCCTGGTGGTCGGCATCGGGCTGTACGTCCTGGGCGTGCCGAACCCGGTCCTGTGGGGCATCTTCTCGGCGCTGATGCGCTTCGTGCCCTATGTCGGCGCCTTCGTGTCGGCCCTGTTCCCCCTGGCGCTGGCGGCCGCGATCGATCCCGGCTGGTCGATGGTGATCGGGACGCTGATCCTGTTCCTCATCCTGGAGCCCCTGGTCGGGCACTTCATCGAGCCGATGCTCTATGGCCAGTCCACCGGCATGTCCCCCTTCGCGGTCCTGGTCTCGGCCCTGTTCTGGACCTGGCTCTGGGGACCCGTCGGCCTGCTGCTTTCGACGCCGCTGACGGTCTGCCTCGTGGTGCTCGGGCGCCACGTCGACAAGCTCGAATTCCTCGACGTGCTGTTCGGCGACCGGCCGGCCCTGACGCCGGTGGAGAACTTCTACCAGCGCATCCTGGCCGACGACCCGGAGGAGGCGCAGGAGCATGCCGACCTCATCCTGAAGTCCTGCTCGCTCACGGCCTATTACGACGAGGTGGTGGTGAAGGGCCTCGAGCTCGCCGCCCGGGACGCCGCCCGGGGCGTGCTCACCACCGAGCAGAAGAACGACATCCGGGCCAGCGTCGGCGGCCTCATCGAGGAGATGGCCGACCGCGACGACCTGCGCAGCGACACCGAGGCCAAGGCCGATCCGGGCGCCCCGCGGCCCGAGCCCGTGCCGGAGGCCTGGCGGCCCGCCGGCACCGTCCTGTGCGTGGCCGGGCGCAGCTTCGTCGACGAATCCGCCTGCGCGATCCTGGCCCAGCTCCTGGCCAAGCGCGGGATCGGCGCCCGGGTGGTCCCGTTCGGCGACGTGGCCCGGGCGCGGATCGGGGCGTTCGATCCCGGCCCGGCCCGGCTCGTCTGCATCGTGTCGATGGCGATCAGCGGGGAGCCCACGCACCTGCGCCGGCTGACCGAGCGCCTGCGCCGCACGCTGCCGGGCGCCTGCTTCGTCCTCGGCCTGTGGCAGGCGGACGATGCCGGCCTCGACACGGCGACCCGGCGCCGGGCGGTGGATGCCGACATCCACGTCTCGTCCCTGCGGGCCGCCGTGGAGGCCGTGGTGGCCGCCGCGCACGGGACCCGCGGCCCGGCCGCCGAGGCGCCGGAGCCGGAGACCGAGTTCGCCCGGGTGCAGCCGATGCCGGTCTGACGGCCGGGGGTGCGGTTTTGGGCTTGACCGCCGGCCCCTCCGTCCGCTTCGCTCACCGGCATTCCGGGACCCTGACGGACGGGGCCTTGCCTGAGGGGAGTGCCGATGGGCGTCGTCGATCTCGCGCGGTTCATGGACGATCTCGCCACCGCCTCGGGGCAGGCGATCCTGCCGTTCTTCCGCGCCGCCTTCGGCATGGACGACAAGGCCGGCGGCGGGGCCGCCTTCGACCCGGTGACCGAGGCCGACCGGGCCGCCGAGGTGGCCATGCGCGGCATGATCCGGAGGGAGCTGCCGACCCACGGCATCCTGGGCGAGGAATTCGGCTCGGAGAACCTCGACGCCGAGTGCGTCTGGGTGCTCGACCCCATCGACGGGACCCGGGCCTTCGTCGCCGGCCTGCCGACCTGGGGCACGCTGATCGGCCTGACCCATCACGGCGCGGCGGTGCGCGGCCTGATGCACCAGCCCTATCTCGGCGAGCTGTTCTCCGGCGACGGCGCCCAGGCCCGCCTGCGCGCGCCGCGCGGCGAGCGCCAGCTCCTGACCCGGCGCGGCACCGCCCTCGGCCAGGCGGTCCTCGCCACCACGGACCCCCGCCTGTTCGCGGAGGGCGAGGAGCGCGAGCGCTTCCGTGGCCTCGAAGGCGCGGTGCGCCTCTCCCGCTACGGCACCGACTGCTACGCCTATTGCATGCTCGCCGCCGGCCAGGTCGACCTCGTGGTGGAAGCCGGGCTCAAGCCCTACGACATCGTCGCGCTGATCCCGATCATCGAGGGCGCGGGCGGCGTCGTGACGACCTGGGACGGCGGCCCGGCCACCGGGGGCGGACGCATCGTCGCCGCCGGGGACCGCCGCCTGCACGAAGCGGCCCTGCGCCACCTCAATCCGTGAGGCGCGCCGTTACGTCGCCTTCGTGGCTCACGCACCCGGCGGTTCGATTCCGGCGCTCGCCACGCGCGTGCGGTCTGCAGAGGATCGATGCGTGCGAGACACGGCCGCCGCCCCACGGCGTCGTGGCGCCGGCATATCCCGACGAAGTCCTCACGTTTCGCGCAGCCATCTCCAGACGTGCTGCACCGTCCCGCGACCGCCGACCTGCTGGACCACCCGACGCTCGCCGCGCCAAGCCTGAGGGGGCGCACCGTAGCGCTTGCGGAAGCTGCGGCTGAGCTGGGAGACGCTGCTGAAGGCGAACACCTCGGCCAACCGACCGATGGTCCGCCGCTCCAGCGGATCGGCCAGAGCGTCGCGCACCGCCCTCAGGCGCTCGCCCTGCACGAAGTGCATCACACCCCCCTCCGGCTCGAACATGCGGTAGAGGGTGGACCGCGAGACCAGCATCTGCGCGGCGATGAACTCGGGCGACAGGTCGTACCGCGACAGGTTTGCCTGCACGATCATCCTGGCCAGCGCCATCAGCCCGCCGTCGAGTTCGCGGCCGTCCAACACATCCGTGGCCTGTGACGCATCGAGGAGTCGGCGCAGGAAGGCGACGAACTCATCCGCGAAAGCCTGAGCTTCGTCAGCGCGTGTGGTCGGCAAGCGGCGGTAGATGTCCAGAATGCGCGCGGCCAGCAGCCGGTTGCGGGCCGCATCGAAGCGCAGGCCGTGCTCCTCGACCGGCAGCCCGTGAAGGCGGGTGGTCGGGACGGCGATGCCGATCGCATCGGCTCGGTCGAGCATGCCATCGAGCAGGTGACGGCGGCCGATGAACGTCACGGTCCCCGGCGAGGCCGACACGTCCTTGCCGCCGACGATGCCCTGGAAGCGGCCGGATCGGTAGAGCTGGACCATGTAATGGTCGGGACCCGCATCGACGCGTCGGCGGTCCCGCCGGAGCCGCTGGTTCGAGAGCAGCGAGCGATGGGTGACGAGATCGCTGATCTGGTAGGCAACGTTGGTGCCGAAGGGCAGGGGGGCGGATCGCGTCGTCGGGCTGACTTCGTACATCGGCGCCAAGAGGGTGCGCCATCGCTCGAAGGCCTCTTCGGACGGCAGGCCTGACGTCGTCAGGAAGAAGTTTGGCAGACCCGCCTCAGCCGTCGTATCGCCTGGCTCCAACGGACCACATCCCTGGCTATCCGGCCCATTCGGCGCGGTAGGCTAGGCATGAAGTCCTCGACGGGGCAAGACAAATGCCTGTGTCCGCTCGGAAGGGCGCAAATCCGACGCAGGCAAGGCGCGGGGCCGCGTTCAGGAGCGGAGAAAGCCCGCATCCGCGGCGAGCTCGGGTCGAGAGTCACGCCTCCAGGCGCGCGCGTTCGGCCGGCTCCGCCGCGTCGGAGCCCGGCATGAAGGCATCGAAGGCCGCCCAGAAATCCTCCCGGATCGCGTCGCGCTCCGACAGGATCTCGTGGCGCGCGCCGGGCAGCACCAGGATGTGCCCGGCCCGGAGGCGGCGGGCGAAGCGCTCGGTGGTGCGGGTGCCGCAGACGGGATCGGCGCCGGCCGCGACGATCAGGGTCGGCACCGCGATCCGTCCCGGCACGCCGGGCGCGGCGAGGCGCTTCATGGCCCGGAAGGCACTGGCGAGCCAGGCGATGCTGGGATCACCGACGGCCCCGGCCCCGACGTCGCGGGCCGCCGCCGCGTTGCGGGCGTAGCGCTTCGGGTCCCGGCACAGGCGATTGTTCGGATAGGGCTTGGTGGCGATCGAGACCGCCGAGCCGAAGGGGATGTAGCGCCGGCCCCACCCGATCGCGTGCAGGACGCGCGCGAGGAAGGCCGCGCCAGCGGGCCAGCGCACCATGCGGATCGACAGCATCGGCGCCACGGTCACGATGCGCCGGAACGGCAGCCAGCCGTCATGGGCGCCGGTCAGCGCGACGGCGCCGCCCATCGAGTGCGCGAGGCAGAGATGCGGATGGGGCATCAACGGGCGCAGGATCGCGTCCTCGATCGCCTTCAGGTCGCGGCGGTAATCGTCGAAATGGGCGACGTGCCCCCGGTGGGGGTCGTCGACCTGCCGCTGCGATTCGCCCTGGCCGCGCCAGTCGAAGGCGACGACGGCGAAGCCCCGCCCGCGCAGGTCGGCGATGGTCTCGTAGTACTTCTCGATGAATTCGGCCCGGCCCTGGAGGAGGCAGACCGTGCCCTTCACCAGGCGGGTGGTCGGGCGCCAATGGGCGGCCCGCAGCTCGATCCCGTCCTCGGTGCGCACCGCCTTGAGGGCACCGCCCGGCGGAACGGGATTGTCGGGGGTGGAACGCAGGGTCAGCATCGACGAAGTCTCACGCGGAGTAAGGGGCCGAAAGTTTAGGAAAGGGACCGAAATTTTTGGCCCGGGCCGCGGCCCAGGCTCTTGCGAGGCTCAAATTCCGCTCCGATATCACGGCTGTACCGGCCAATACGGCGGTGCGCACGGTCCGGCCCACGGGCGGACCCGAAACCTGCATGTTGCTTCTTACGGAGAATGTGTGATGCGTCAGTTCGACCTTGCTCCCCTCTACCGCTCCACCGTCGGTTTCGACCGCCTGTTCTCGGCCCTCGACCAGTTCGTCAGTGCCGACGCGGCCCCGACCTATCCGCCCTACAACATCGAGCGCACCGGCGAGAACGCCTACCGGATCACGGTGGCGGTGGCCGGCTTCACGGATTCCGATCTCGCGATCGAGGTCAAGGAGAATGCGCTGACGCTGAAGGGCGAGCGCAAGTCCGACCCGGCCAAGCCGGCGGAATTCCTGCACCAGGGCATCGCGGCCCGCGCCTTCGAGCGTCGGTTCCAGCTCGCCGATTACGTCCAGGTGACGGGGGCCGCCCTCGAGAACGGTCTCCTCCACATCGATCTCGTCCGCGAGATTCCGGAGGCGAAGAAGCCGCGCCAGATCCAGATCGCGACCGGCCGCGCCCAGCAGGCCCCGGTGATCGAGGGCTCGGTGCAGCAGGCCGCCTGATCGGCGCCGATGGACGTGCGGAGCGCCCCGGCCGCGAGGCCGGGGCGCTCTCGCGCTTTTCAGAAGCCTCCGTCGAACCAGTCGTCGCGGCTCGGCTCCTTGCAGCGGTAGCCCACGAAGCAGTGCGGCGTATCTCCGGCGGGCACGAAGGCCGGCACCGTGATTTCCGTGACCTCGCAGAAACTGCGGTCGCGCACGAAGCGGTCATAGGTCGGCCCACCGGTCCCGAGCACGAGGCCGCCGCGTCGATCCACCAACGCCTTGGCCTGGCTGCAGGACATGCTCGTGGTGGAAGCCCGCTGGGCGAGGGCGGGCGCCGTGCAGGCGGAAAGCGCGAGGGCGACGGCGAGGACACGGTTCGGCATGGCCGGTCAACGCGCGGCCCGCCCGGCCGATCCCGGACGGGTCTACCGTGTCTCGACCGCATGCGCCTCGGAAAGCCCGCCCCGGACGTCGCGAGCGCTCACAGATCGCCGAAGATCAGCTGGCCCTGCGGGCTCGGCCGACGCGCGGGCGCATCGCCCTTGGGGCGCTTGCCCGCCGCCTTGGCCGTCGACCGGCGCAGGGCCGGCCGCTGGGCCGGCGGATCGGCGCGCAGGCGCGCCTTCGCCCTGTCGCGGGCGACCGCCTCGGGGGCGTGCGGATCGTCGTCGAGCCACTTGCCGCGCTTGATCACCTCGTTGACCCGGCCCTGGTTCACCCCGACCTTGAAGGCGATCTCCTGCTGGGTCATGCCCGTGGAGGCGTGCAGGTCGAGGATGGCGCGGGCCAGCTCCGGGGTCATCTTCTGCCCGGTGAGGCGCCGGGCGGGCTTGATCGTGCGCGTGGCCCGGTCCCGCTCGCGCAGGCGCTCCAGCAGGGCGAGGGCCATGTGCATGCCGTGCTCGCGCAGGGACTCCTCGAATTCCTTCAGCGTCGCCATCGTCGGCATCCTCATCGCCGCAGGGTTCCGTGAGACCGGAACCGCGACCGTTCCATCAACGCGACCGAAACGCCAGGGTTGCGCCGGACAGGACCCCAGGGTTGAGCCGGTTCGGGCACCCTGACAACAGGCAAGATCCGTCATCCACCGCTATCCTTCGACCCGGGCGGGGCGGGGCGGTGCGCGGGCAGGAGACGGCATCGACGGAAGGCATCGACGCCGGCGCGTCCGAGCCCGTGGCCAGCGGCGCGCCGTTCGGCTAAACCGCCGGTCCCGCCGCGGTTTTCCCGAGGAGCCCCGCCCGATGATCAGCCCGATCGTGTCCGTCTCCCGTGCGGGGCCGCCCCCCGGCACGCCATCCCTGGTGGATGCCCTCGAGAGCGGCGCGGTCCTGATGTTCCCCGACCTCGACTTTCCCCTGAGCGCCTTCGAGGAGCGCTTCGTCCAGCGCCCCTTCGCCGACGGCAAGGCCAAGAACGTCAACATCCGCGGGACCGGGGCCACCCTGCGCGGCGCGGCCGGCACGCCGGAGGAGCAGGAGGCCCTGCGCCAGGTCCTCATCCGCTACCGCGGCTTCGCCGAGGCGCTGGTCGCCGCGCACCTGCCGGCCTATGCCGGCAAGGTCTCCTTCGCCGGCACCTCCTACCGGCCCTACGAGGTCGACCGGCGCAAGCTGAGCTGGCGGCGCGACGACACCCGCCTGCACGTGGACGCCTTTCCGTCGAACCCCATCGGCGAGAAGCGGATCCTGCGCATCTTCCGCAACATCAACCCCGACGGCCAGCCGCGCCACTGGCGGGTCGGCGAGGATTTTTCCGCGATGGCGGAGAAGTTCCTGCCGCGCCTGCCCGGCTACTCGCCGCTCTCCGCCCGGATGCTGGCGCTCCTCAAGATCACCAAGGCGCGCCGGAGCGAATACGACCACCTGATGCTGCACCTGCACGACGCCCTGAAGCAGGACATGCGCTACCAGGAGACCGCGCCCCAGGCCGACGTGCATTTCTCGCCCGGCCAGACCTGGGTGACCTTCTCCGACCTCGTCATGCACGGCGCCATGGGCGGCCAGTACATGCTGGAGCAGACCGCCTACCTCGCGGTGGCCGACCAGGCCCGCCCCGAGCGCAGCCCGCAGCGCCTGCTCGCCAAGGCCCTCGGCCGCCCCCTTCGTTGATCTCTCGTCCGATCCCTCGAACCCCGCAAGGCCGGAGACTTCCATGATCCTCGAAATCGCGCAGATCGACGTCAAGGCCGGCATGGAGGCCGAGTTCGAGGCCGGCATCGCCAGGGCCGCGGCGATCTTCAAGGTCGCGAAGGGCTGCCGCAGCTTCGCCGTCCGCCGCTCCATCGAGAAGCCGCAGCGCTACCGCCTGCTCATCGAGTGGGAGACCCTGGAGAACCATACCGAGGACTTCACGGGTTCGCAGGCCTGGAAGGACTACCGGGCCATGGTTTCGCCCTGCTTCGAGGCTCCGCCCAGCGTCGAGCACACCGAGCTCGCGCTCCAGGCCTTCTGAGGCCGCCTCACCGGCCGGAGCCGCGCACCAGCCTCTTGATGCGGTCTTCGAGCCTGCCGATCCGCGCGCGGACACCGCGCGCGCCGCAACTCGACAGGGTCTCGCCGGCGAAGAACCCGAAATGCTCGGCGCGCTCGCGGCAGGCCATGACCGGCGGCAACGCGATCACCAGGGCGAAGGGCGCCGTCAGCAGGACGAGGTTGAGGACGAGCGACGGCGCCCAGCCGAGGGTGAAGCCGCGGCTCGGCGCCTCGGACTCGGCCTCGCGGATGCGGCGCACCGGCCGGGGCGTGCGCAGGCCGTCGCGGATGGTCGCCTGCCGGATCTGGGCGACCGACGCCGTCGCCGTCCCGTCGGCCGGACGCTCGGCCCGGGGCCGCGCCCGCGCGCCGAGGTCGTCCGTGGTCATTGGCTCGGATCCGATCGTCACCGCGTCCTCCCGTACCGATCCGTTCCGAGCGCGATCACGGGCCGCTACCGCAGACCGTTGGCGACGGTCCGGAGGTCGCCTTCGAGATTGAGGACGCGTCCGGCGAGATTGCGCCGGGCGCAGGCCGTGCTGTGTACGATTTCGGGAACCCAGGACCCGCGCGCCGCCGCGCCCTGGCAGTCCATCAGGAAGCCGGCTCCCAGCAGAAGCGTCATCGGGCCCAGCATCAGGGTCAGCTTGAGCATGCGGCCGATGCCGAATCCGCCGCCGCGGCGCCGAGCCGAATCGCGAGGCCGCCGTACCGCCCGGTCGTCCGGCGAATCCTCCGGCTCCCGGTCGCGCGCTCCGAACTCCCGTTCGTAGTAGGCTTCGAGCTTGCTGCGCTTCATCGGTGAGCGTCCGCCGACCCGGCTCGTGCCGGCATCATCGATCCCAGGGTCGCGCGAACACGGATAAGGTCCGCCTAACGGCGGGGTGGAGATGCCCACGACCTCGACGCGTGCTTTCGGAATACTGAACGCGATGGCTGCGTTCGCGCGCGATCCCGGTGACATCCGCCCGCGGACTGCGTACCTAGGATGAACGCACGCCGAGCCGTTCCAGCCGCCCCCTGTCACCGAGCGACCCTCGCCCATGATCCAACGCCCCCTCCGCATCGGTACGCGCGGAAGTCCGATGGCCCTGGCCCAGACCGGGATGGTCCGAGACCGGATCGTGGCGGCCAATCCGGGCCTCGAGACCGAGATCGTGGTGGTCAACACCGTGGCCGACCGCATCCTCGACCGGCCGCTGTCGGAGATCGGCGGCAAGGGCCTCTTCACGAAGGAGCTGGAGCAGGCCCTCTACGCCGACGTGGTCGACGTCGCCGTCCACTCGATGAAGGACGTGGAGACCTGGCTGCCCGACGGGCTCGTCATCGCCTGCATCCTGGAACGCGACGATCCGCGCGACGCCTTTCTGTCGCCGCGGGCCTCCGGCTTCGGCGAGCTCCCGCCCGGATCCCGGGTCGGCACCTCGTCCCTGCGCCGGGCGGCGCAGGTCCTGATGCGCCGGCCCGACCTCCGGATCGTGCCCCTGCGGGGCAACGCCAACACCCGCATGCGCAAGCTGGAGGAGGGCACCTGCGACGCCACCCTGCTGGCGCTCTGCGGCCTGGAGCGCCTCGGCATGGCCGACATGGCCCGGAGCGTTCTCGAAGTCGACGAGATGCTGCCTGCGGTGGCGCAGGGCGCGCTCGGCATCGAGTGCCGCGAGGACGATGCCGCCGTGCGCGCGCTTCTCGCCCCCCTGGTTTCCGCCCGTGCCACCGCCGAGCTCAAAGCGGAGCGCGGCCTCCTCGCCGAGCTCGATGGCTCCTGCCGAACTCCCATCGCCGCCCTGGCGCGGATCACCGGTGACACGCTCAGGCTCGACGGCCTGCTGTTCCTGCCGGACGGAAGCGCCCACTGGGCGGTGCAGCGCTCCGGAGCCGTCGCCGACGCCGCCCGGATCGGCCAGGAGGCCGGGGCCGAGCTCAAGCACGCGGCAGGCGACACCTACGCCCGGCACCTGCAGTAGACGCTCACGCCAGGCTGCGCTCGATCGCCTCCTCGTCGCAGATCACGCTGGCCGCCCGGCGGTACTCGATACCGAGGGGCTGGGTCAGGATCGGGGGCTTCGCCCGATCGGTGAAGGCGTCGAGGAAGACCCGCATCACGTGGTCGACAGCCGCGGGCGTGACGGAGCGCAGGTCGTCGTCGTAGTAGCGTGCCGCGTTGGCGGTGCTGGTGACGATCTCGTAGGCGGGAAAGTAGACGGCCCGCGGCTCGGCGGCCACGATCTCCTCGGCGGCCGCTCGCAGGGCGGCCTTGCTGTAGGTGTTCGACACCAGCACGTGCCGGTTCGCGTAGGTGGCGATCAGGGGCACCGGCGAGACGGTGAGGATGATCCGCGCGCCGGGATTGACCGCGAACAGCCGCTCCAGGAAGGCCAGCATGTCGTCGCGTACGTCGCCCGTGCGCGCATTGACGAAGGTGTAGGTCTCGGGGTCGAAGGTACCGCCGACGACGCCGGGTGCCACGGGGAGCATGGCTCCGTCCGGCCGGTGCATCCAGCCCTCGGTCAGTCCCAGCGTGAAGACGAGCACGTCGAGGCTCTCGAACATCGCCCGTACCGCCGCGAGGTGCCGAAGGCGGTCGGCCTCGACCTCGGCGGCGTCGGCAAAACCGGCCGGCTCGATGCCGGGGCGGAACGGGTCCACGAGACGTCCGTCCGGACGGGTCCAGTCCGGCAGGGAAGGGGTGTAGGTGCCGTAGGCCCGGTCGAACAGTTGAAGGAGTTGCCGGGCGGTGTAGATGTTGCCGTAGCGGGCGGAGTAGGTGCCGTATTGCCGATCGGCGGCGGCCTCGGGTGTGATGCCGGCGGGGGCCGCCTCGGCGAGGTAGTGTCCGAACCCCGCCCCGGTCAGCGCGCGGGCGACGTGCTGAGCGAAGCAGGAGCCTGCCGTCGCCACGCGGGCATCGGAGCTGATTGTGAAGTGCCCGCTCGGGCCGGGCGCCAAGGCGAAGGGCGGAACGCCCGCCACGACCTTGCGCCAGAATCGCTCGGCCGGTAGATCGGCGTAAGGGTTCCTCACCAAGGCGGCATCTCCATCCGATCGCTCACGCCATTGCGGCACGCGTTTCCCGAGATCACAATCTTAGGCAAGACCACGATCTCCGGCTCCCTCGCGGCGCGGGCTGCCTCGTTCGCTCGCCCTGTCTCTTCGTGGCGATCATGGGCGAGAGCATGGCGCCGGTCCAGCGACGATGCCATCGATCCGTCGCGGAACGGACCGCGCATCGCCGTGCTGGGGAACTGCCAGGCGGAGGGCGTCGCCCAGTCCCTGCGCCTGTTGCTCCCGCAGGCCCGGGTCGAGCTGGTCCCGTTCGACGGCCTCGGGCGCCGATACGGCACCCTCGAGCGCCTGAAGGCGCACCTCGCCCCCTTCGACCACGTCTTCACGCAGTTCTTCTCCGAAGGCTTCATTCGTGGCGGCAACGCATACGCCCTGGGCGAGGGAGACCCGCGCCTTCGCCTGTATCCGACCATCCTGTTCCCCGGCTACCAGCCCGACATGGTCCTGGTGGGCGACGTCGGCGCGCTGTCGGCGGCGCGCCTCGTCGCCTCGCCGGTGGGTCCCTACCACTCGGCCATCGTCCTGTGCGCCTATCTCGAGGGGCGGGGGCCGCGGGAGACCGCGGAACTGTTCCGGGATACCACCTATGCGCAGCTGGGCTTCTACGAGGCCTGGAACGTGGCGGCGGCCGAACTTCTCGGCACCGCCAGCGACCTCATGTTCCCCCTGGAGTCCGAGCTCGCCCGATGGTCCCGGCGCGGCTGCTTCATGCACGTCCTCAACCATCCCAAGCTGTTCGTCCTGGCCGACATCGCCCGTCGCCTCGCAACGGAAGCAGGCCTGAGCCCGAGCCCGGCGTCGGTCGAGGACTACCTACCGGACGAACTCGCTACCGGTGCGGTCTGGCCCATCTACCCCGACCTCGCCGCACGCTATGGCCTGACGGGCACGATGCTGTTCAAGGACCGGGCTCGCAGGGGCATTCCCAAGCTCTACGACCTGCCGACCTTTATCGCTGCGAGTTTTGCGATCTACCGGCGTCACGCACCCGAGGCGCTCGGCTGCATTCGGGTCGAGGGCTGGCGCGCCAACCCGGCCGTGCGTGCCCTTTTCAGGGTCTGACCGCGCCCGAATGTCGAGTGGCCGCGTGCAGGACCAGCGGATCCGCCTCGGGATCGCGCATCATCGAGGCGGCCAGATCGACCACGTCCTGGATCCGGAAGGGTTTGGCCAGGAAGACGCTGTCCGGCACGGCGCGCCGGTCGTTACAGCCGCCCGTGGATGAATAGATCACCGGACGATCCGGGTTGAAGGTGCGGAAAGCCTGCGCGACGGACCAGCCGTCGATGAGTCCGGGGAGATTGATGTCGGTGAGGAGGAGTGCGAAGGCGCTGCCTGCCGCGGTCCCGGCCTGACGGATGGCCGCCACCGCGGCCTCGCCGCTGGAGACCGAGACCACGGCGATGCCGTTCCGCAGGCACAGGGCGGTCAACATTTCGAGAAGCAGGTAATTGTCCTCGACGACGAGGATCCGAGGCCGACACATGGATCGCACCAACTCTTTGCACGATCGCCTTAATCCTATATCGGTTAACTGCCGATCAATAGACGCGACGGTCGGCTAAGTCTCACGCGCCGCTCTGTTCTGGACGATGCCATGCCGGACCATTCGACCCGAGAAGCCGGGACGTTCGTGGTCGAGGGTGCGCCAGACCGCCACGCACCGCCGGTTTATGACTCCCGCACCCTGGAGGAACTGGAAGGCATCTTCGGCCGTACGCGGCTGATGGACCTCCTCGACCGTCTCAAGACCGAGATCGGCGAGCGGCTGCAGGCGCCTGCCGCGGAACGGGCTGCCCTCGGCCAGGATGCCCACACTCTGCTCTCGGTGAGCGGCTCCCTCGGCTTCTTCGATCTCTCCATCCGCTGTTCGGAGATGGAGCGAGCCTGCCTGCAGGGGGCCGATCTCACGGCCCCCTTGGCCGCCGCCCGGAAGTCCGCTGCCACCGCCATCGCGGCGATACGGTCCCTTCAGGACCGCGTCTGAGGCGACGGGTGGCCGCATGTTGCAGGGCCGCCACGCTTCGACCGCAAGTGCAGCCTCCGCTCCGGACGTCGCGCCGATGCCGCAATCGGGTCCGATCCCGGAATGGTCGAGGTCGCGCCCGCGTTTCGCGAGATTTTGGCCGATTTCGGAAGGGTTCGCTCAGGGTTGACGGAACCTTCGCTTAACCGAGACCGCATAAGAACCGCCGATGTGGCCCCGACGGGGCCCCGCGAGGCGACGTCGCCGGCCTGATCGTCATCGATCCGGCGGCCGTGCCCGAGGAGAACAGGATCATGTCCATGATTGCGCGCTTCCGCGTGTTTCCGCTGGCGGCCGCCCTCTGCGCCGCCCTCAGCGTCGCCGCCTGTACCAACGATAAGGACCTTGCCGACGCCTCCGGGTTCGGCGCCGGCGGTATGAACGGTGGCGCCGGCACCCCCGGCAGCGCCCAGGACTTCGTGGTGAACGTCGGCGACAGGGTCTTCTTCGAATCAGATTCTACCGACCTGACGCCCACCGCCACTGCCACGCTCGACAAGCAGGCGAACTGGTTGCAGCGCTACCCGCGCTACACCTTCCTGATCGAGGGCCATGCCGACGAGCGCGGCACCCGCGAGTACAATTTCTCCCTCGGCGAGCGACGCGCCCAGTCGGTGAAGGATTACCTCGCCTCGCGCGGCATCGCGGGCGGACGCATCCGGACGGTCTCCTACGGCAAGGAGCGCCCGGTGGCCGTATGCAACGACATCTCGTGCTGGTCGCAGAACCGGCGCGCGGTCACCGTGCTCGATCGCAGCGCCGGCTCGTAGCTGGCGATGAAGCGGGCTTCGGGGCCGAGAGCCGCCCCGTGTCCCGCATCACGGGCGGCGCGCCGCGGCATGGCCGCATTTTTGCCGCGGGGGGCGGCATTTGCTATCCGCGGGCCGCGATCCTCGCGAGCGCATTTTTCGCCCCTCGACCACCGGTGACGACCGCCATGCTTGCCCGTCTTCTCCTTACGACCCGTCTTGCCGCTGCAGCCGGACTCGTCTTGGGATCGATTCTCTGCGGATCGGTGGCCCCGGCGATGGCGCAGGACGCGTCTGATTTCGTCGTCCGGCTCAACCGCCTGGAGAACCAGTCGCGCCAAACCGCCGGACAGATCGAAACGCTGCAATACGAGAACCGCCAGCTCAAGGAGCAGCTCCGCAAGTTCCAGGAGGACGTGGAGTTCCGGCTGCAGGAAGCGAAGGGTGGCCGCACGGGCGCACCGTCGGGCACCAATCCGACTCCGGCCAAGCCGCAGAAGCGCAGCGATGCTTTCGACCCCGATCAGAACCCGGGGCGCCCCGGCGCACCGATGCAACTCGGCACCACCACGCCGACGGCCCCGGCTGCCGAGGCGCCGCGCGCCCGCAGCGTGCCCCCGACCGTCGTCGAGGCGGATGACGAGGAACCGGGCCTGACACCGCCCGGACTCGGCGGTCCGGTCGACCTGACGCCGCCCGCCCGGGTTCCGACGACCGGCGCCCTGCCGACCCCACCCCGGGCCGGCAGCGTGGCCGCCACGGGTTCAGGGGATGCGCGCGCCGATTACGAGGCCGCCTACGCCTATATCCTTCAACGGCAGTACGAGCAGGCCGAGATGGGTCTGCGCCAGTTCATCCAGTCGCATCCCCGCGACGCACTGGTGCCATCTGCGACGTACTGGCTCGGCGAGAGCTATCTCCAGCGCAACCGCAACCGCGAAGCGGCCGAGCAGTTCCTGAAGGTCTCCACCGACTATGCGCGCTCGGCACAGGCGCCCGAAGCCATGCTGAAGCTCGGCGCTTCGCTCAATGCGCTCGGCGCCCGCGAACAGGCCTGCGCGACGCTTGCCGAGCTCGAGCGCAAATTCCCGTCGGCCAGCGCCAGCGTCCGTCAGGGCGTCACCCGCGAACAGAAGCGCGCCCGCTGCGCCGCTTGACGAGGCAAGGGGAGGCGGTTGATGCCGCGCTCCGACCCTACCTGATCAATGGTCCGGTTCTTCTCGCGGTCTCGGGTGGTCCGGACTCGACGGCGCTTATGGCCGCGGCCGCTGCAGTTGGTCCCGCAGGGGGCATTCACGTCGCCACCGTCGACCACGGCCTACGTCCGGAGGCGGCCGGGGAGGCAGCCGAGGTGGCGCGCCTCGCCGAGACCTTCGGCTTCCCGCACAGCACCCTGTCCTGGCTCGGGCCGAAACCGGCGCGCGGATTGCAGGCGTCAGCCCGCGCCGCCCGGTACGACCTGCTTGCCGATCACGCCGAAGCCGTCGGGGCCGCATCGGTTCTCACCGGTCACACCCGCGACGACCAGGCGGAAACCGTGCTGATGCGGCTCCTGGCCGGCAGCGGACCGGCCGGCCTCGCCGGCATGCGCGTCGAGCGCAGGCTCACCCAATCCGTTCGCCTGGCGCGGCCCTTCCTTTACCTCCCGAAGGCTGACCTCATCGCCTATTGCGCGGCGCGCGGGCTCCCCTTCGCACGCGATCCATCCAACGTCGACGACCGCTTCACCCGCGTTCACCTGCGCCGACTTATGCCGAAACTCGAACGCGAGGGCCTGAGTACGGACCGGCTCTGCCGCCTGGCCGCGCGCTGCGCCCGCGACGAGGCCGCCCTGCGCGCCCTGGCAGAGGCGGCATTCGAAGAGGCGCTTCGGGTACAGCCGGCCCCGGGTCTGCGCCTAAGCGGCGCTCATCTGCGCATCCTTTCGGACGCCGTACTCCTACGTGTCGCGAGCCTGGCGGCGGAGCGGATCGCTCCGGGAGGTCGTGAGCGGCTGGACCGACTCGAGAGCCTCGTCCTCGACGGGCTCCGACCGGCCCTGCACGACGGTGTGCCACTCCGCCGGACCCTGCGCGAGGTCCTGTTCGAAGTGACACGAACCGGCGATCTCGCCCTAACTCCGGCACCGCCGCGAAGGGGAAGGGGATCTGCGTAACCCTGCCGAGCGATGCGGCCTTGCCGCGGCGGCATGGCCATGGCACCGCCTCCCCCTCCGACTTGGCAAGGGGTGACTCGCTGCCTACATTGGCAAGGAGCGTCAGGAGTGACCCGCCCCATTTCGCGCGGCGGGCCCCGATGCCTCCAGGGATTGATCGATGAACCCGAACTTCCGCAATTTCGCCTTGTGGGTCGTCATCTTCCTGCTCGTGCTCGCCCTCGTGACCCTGTTTCAAAACCCGGGTCATCGTGGGGGCGGCTCCGAGATCGCCTACAGCCAGCTTCTGAACGATGCCGATTCCGGCAAGATCCAGACGGTTGTGATCTCCGGGCAGGACGTCAGCGGCACCTATGTCGGCGGCGGCAACTTCACCTCCTACGCCCCCAATGACCCGAGCCTCGTGTCCAAGCTGCAGAGCAAAGGCGTCCAGATCACTGCGCGTCCGCCCTCGGACAACACGCCGTGGTTCATCCAGCTGCTCGTGAGTTGGCTGCCCATCCTCGTGTTCATCGGCGCCTGGATCTTCCTCTCCCGCCAGATGCAGTCGGGCGCAGGCCGTGCCATGGGCTTCGGGAAGTCGAAGGCCAAGCTCCTCACCGAGGCCTCCGGCCGCGTCAGCTTCGACGACGTCGCCGGCGTCGAGGAAGCCAAGGAGGACCTTCAGGAGATCGTCGAGTTCCTCCGCGATCCGCAGAAGTTCCAACGCCTCGGCGGCCGCATCCCGCGCGGCGTGCTCCTCGTGGGCCCCCCCGGCACGGGTAAGACCCTGATCGCTCGCGCTGTCGCCGGCGAGGCCAACGTGCCGTTCTTCACCATCTCGGGCTCGGATTTCGTGGAGATGTTCGTTGGCGTCGGCGCCTCCCGCGTTCGCGACATGTTCGAGCAGGCCAAGAAGAACGCTCCCTGCATCATCTTCATCGACGAGATCGACGCGGTCGGTCGCCATCGCGGCGCCGGCCTGGGCGGCGGCAACGACGAGCGCGAGCAGACCCTGAACCAGCTCCTCGTGGAGATGGACGGCTTCGAGGCCAACGAGGGCGTGATCATCATCGCGGCCACCAACCGGCCCGACGTGCTCGACCCTGCGCTGCTCCGTCCGGGCCGCTTCGACCGCCAGATCATGGTGCCGAATCCCGACGTCGTCGGCCGCGAGCGCATTCTCCGCGTCCACGTGCGCAAGGTGCCGCTGGCACCGGATGTCGACCTCAAGGTCATCGCACGCGGTACGCCGGGCTTCTCCGGCGCCGACCTCATGAACCTCGTCAACGAGTCCGCACTCCTTGCGGCGCGGCGCGGCAAGCGCATCGTCACGATGCACGAGTTCGAGGACGCGAAGGACAAGGTAATGATGGGCGCCGAACGGCGTACCCTGGTCATGACGGAGGACGAGAAGCGGCTCACTGCCTATCACGAGGGTGGCCACGCCATCGTCGCCTTCAACGTGCCGGCTACCGATCCCGTCCACAAGGCGACTATCATTCCGCGCGGTAGAGCTTTGGGCATGGTCATGCAGTTGCCCGAACGCGACAAGCTTTCGATGTCCTTCGAGCAGATGACATCGCGACTCGCCATCATGATGGGCGGCCGCATCGCCGAGGAGATGACCTTCGGGGCCGACAAGGTGACCTCGGGCGCTCAGTCCGATATCGAGCAGGCCACCCGACTTGCTCGCATGATGGTGACTCGCTGGGGCTTCTCGCCTGAACTCGGTACCGTGGCCTACGGGGAGAACAACGACGAGGTCTTCCTCGGCATGTCGATGGGCCGCCAGCAGACGGTCTCGGAGGCTACCGCCCAGAAGATCGACGCAGAGGTCCGTCGCCTGGTCGAGACCGGGCTCGAGGAAGCCCGGCGCATCCTCGGCGAGCACAAGGACGACCTCGAAGCCTTGGCTCAAGGGCTTCTCGAGTACGAGACCCTGTCGGGTGACGAGATCAAGAATCTGATTGCCGGTAAGCCGCCGATCCGCGACGCGGGTGATGGGCCGAGTACGTTGCGTGGGTCGTCGGTTCCCTCCACCGGGCGCGGTCGCCCGCGCGGTAGCGACGGCCTGGAGCCGCAGCCACAGGCCTGATCAGCGCGTCGAATCTATCCTTCCATCGCAGACGTGCGAGCCCGCCATTGGCGGGCTCGTTCGTGTCAAGACCCTCCTAACGATACGACCGGTTTGTCCTGTCTATACGGGGTCCACATACTGGATCTTCAGGTTCGGGCGCGAACCTCGTTTCGAAGCATCATCATCGATGGCGAGCTGAAGGATGGCGTCTTGAGGCGAACTCAGCTCCCCACACCGAAAACAGAAGACGGGACGCGAAGATCATGTCGCGCAAGTATTTCGGCACGGACGGCATCCGGGGCCGGGCCAATGGCGTCATCACGCCGGAGCTCGCTCTCAAGGTCGGTCAGGCGGCAGGCCTGATCTTCCAGCGCGGCGACCATCGCCATCGTGTCGTGATCGGGAAGGATACGCGACTTTCCGGCTACATGATCGAGACTGCGCTGATTGCCGGCTTCACCTCGATGGGCATGGACGTGCTCCAGCTCGGGCCGATGCCAACGCCCGCGGTGGCGATGCTCACCCGTTCGATGCGCGCCGACATCGGCGTCATGATCTCGGCCTCGCACAACCCGTTCGAGGACAACGGCATCAAGCTGTTCGGGCCGGACGGTTTCAAGCTCAACGACGAGGTCGAGCGCGAGATCGAGGCCCTGATCGACGGCGAGCTGCACAGGCGCCTCGCGGGCCCGCGCGACCTCGGGCGCGCCAAACGCATCGAGAGCGTGCATGCCCGCTACATCGAGTTCGCAAAGCGCTCGCTCCCGCGCAACATTACCCTCGACGGCCTGCGCATCGTGGTGGACTGCGCCAACGGCGCAGCCTACCGCGTGGCGCCCGAGACGCTGTGGGAGCTCGGCGCCGAGGTGATCGCCATAGGCGTGGAGCCGGACGGCTTCAACATCAATCACGATGTGGGGTCGACCGCGCCGGCGGCCCTTGCCGCCAAGGTCCGGGAGTTGCGCGCTGATGTCGGCATCGCCCTGGACGGCGATGCCGACCGCGTCCTCATCATTGACGAGAAGGGACAATCCGTCGACGGCGACCAGCTCATGGCCGTGGTCGCCCGGTCGTGGAAGGAAGATGATCGCCTGACGCAACCGGGACTGGTCGCCACGATCATGTCCAATCTCGGCCTCGAACGCTTCCTCGGCGGCATCGGCCTGAACCTTGCCCGCACCGCCGTGGGTGATCGCTACGTGCTCGAATACATGCGGGAGCACGGCTACAATCTCGGCGGCGAGCAGTCGGGACACATCATCATGTCGGACTACGCGACCACCGGCGATGGCCTCGTGGCCGCCTTGCAGCTCCTCAGCGTAGTCAAGCGCCAGGAGCGGCCGGTGAGCGAGGTCTGCCACTGCTTCGAGCCGTTGCCGCAAGTCCTGAAGAACGTGCGCTACCGCTCCGGCGAGCCATTGAACGCCGACTCGGTCGTCACCGCCATCGCGCAGGCGCGCGAACGCCTGGGCAATTCCGGCCGCCTCGTGATCCGCCCGTCCGGTACCGAGACAGTGATCCGTGTCATGGCGGAAGGCGACGATCGGCGCCTCGTCACCGAAGTGGTGGACGACGTCGTGGATGCCGTGGCCAAGGCGGCGGCCTGAAGGGGATCAGAGACGGTCATAGGCTGCCGGCGCGACCTGCCGCCACGCGGCGAGGAGAGCGGCGAGCAACGTCGCCTCGTCGGCTTCCCAGAGATTGAGGCTCGTCCAACCCCGGCGTCCCCAGGCCCCCTCCACCGCCTCGAACAGGTTGGGACCGGCCTCGATCCAGGCTTCCTGTTGCACCCGTGACAGCCGCAGGACTACGCGCTCCTCGTCCACCCAGAGGGTGGCGAAGATCCGGCCCAGCACCCGAAAATCCGGATGGCCGCTATGCGCGCCCTCGACCACCTCCGGCAGGGCCGATGCGAGGCGGCGGACGTCCTCCGGTCTCACGCTCACGAGTGCCGCGCCTCCATTGTAACCAAGCAGCTCACAAGGATATCGCCCCCCTGAACCGCCCGGCAGTCCAGTGGAACCGATCAAGCAAAAAGGGATGGAGAGATGCCGTCAACGCTTCGGCAAGGATAAGATTTAACGTTAAACCCGATTTAACCCTTGCCGCCCATGGTGTCCTCGTCATCCCGCCGGCGTCTCGAGCTCCCGGCACACGGTCGATTGAAGGACATCCGATGCGCCGCACCAAGCTGACTGCCTTGGCGCGCTCGATCACGCTCATTGCGAGCGTGGCGGCGCCCTGCCTCGCCCAAGCGGCGGATCTGCTCCCGCCCCTGCCGCCCGAGCCGCTGCCTCCCCCGGTCGAGATCGGCGGCGGCTGGTACCTGCGCGGCGACGTCGGCGTTGGCGCGACCAGCGTTGGGGCCATCTCGACGGTTCTCAAGGGCTCGCTTCCCGACGGCTACCGCTACGACCAGAAGGCCGTCGAGGACAGCTTCTTCGCCGGCGGCGGCGTCGGCTACCAGTTCGGCAGCTACTTCCACGGCGACATCACTGCCGAGTACCGCGGCGGCAGCAAGTTTCGTTTCCAGGACAGCTTCGACACCACCTGCTTTGGCGGCGACGGCCCTTACGGCTGCAAGGGCGTGAACTCCTACAACGCCAACCTCTCGTCGGTCGTCGTGATGGCCAACGGCTACATCGACCTCGGCACTTGGTACGGCATCACGCCCTTCGTCGGCGGCGGCGTCGGCTCGGCCTTTCATCACCTGAGCGGCTTCAACGATTCCGGGTTCGGCGGTGCGACGGGCGGCTACGGTTATGCGCGCGACAAGAATACGACCAGCTTCGCATGGGCCGCGATGGCTGGTCTCGGCTACAGCGTGACCCCGAACCTCAAGCTGGAGATCGGGTACCGCTACATGAACCTCGGCCATGTCTCCTCGAACCCGGTGACCTGCATCAACGATCCAGGCTGCGGCGGCGCGGTGTACAAGATCAAGGAGATCACCTCCCACGACGTCCGGATCGGCATGCGCTGGCTGCTCGGTGGCGTCGTCGCCCCGGCAGTCGCCGAGTACCACCCCGAGCCGGCGCCGCTGGTTCGCAAGTACTGAGGACCCGTCCGCGGCCGGCGAGGGGACCTCTCCCCATCCCGAATGCGGAAGTCAGGATCGGACGCAGGAAACGGCCGGGATCGCGCAACAGCGCATCCCGGCCGTTCCCCGTATCAGGAACGAATTTCCGGCAGAGGAAAGAGCTTTGACGACAAAGCGTTAGGGTTAAGTCCTCTCTAACGGTTCCGGTGCAGGGTACAGGCAACGGCGACTCCCGGCGTATCCCTCGCGCTGGCGCCAGTCCGTATCCTCCAGCGTTCGAGAGCGTCATGGCCGTCTTGAAAACCAGCATCTTCACGGCCTTCGGACTGATCCTCGCCGGACAGGGCTGGGCGGTATCCGCCCGGGCGGCGGACCTCCTGCCTCCGCCTCCGCCGATCACGATCGGAGAAGGCTGGTACCTCCGCGTCGACGCCACGGTGAGCGACTACGCGCGGCCCCGGGATGCGACCCCGGCGCCGGCAGATGGGAGCCCGCTGGTTCCGCTCACGCGCATGAACCTCGAGACCGTGCCCGGCTATGGCGGCGGCATCGGCTACCGCATCAACAACTGGCTGCGCGTCGACGCGACGATCGATCAGCGCACCCCATCCCGCTACACCGCCTATTCGTCCGGCTCGGGGTTCGTCACCGGCTACAACGTCGAGGCCGGCCAGATCGACATTTTGACCGGGCTCGTGAACGTCTACGCCGATCTCGGGACGTGGTGGGGCCTGACCCCCTATATCGGCGGCGGCATCGGCTTCGCCGACAAGGGTTTCGGCAAAGCCTACACGCAGACGACCTGCATCGTGGATTCCTGTGACGGCAATGCGGGCACCGGCATCCGTGATGCGGTGCGGCGTCCGAGCCGGTCGGTCACCTCCCTGGCCTGGGCCCTCACCGGCGGCGTCTCCTACGAGATCGGGGGCGGCCTGAGCCTCGACACCAGCTACCGCTACGTCGATCTCGGCCGTGCGAAGACGGGGCTGGACGCCTTCGGCTTCGATTCGCGGCTGAAGGACCTCGCCTCGCACGAGGTCCGCGTCGGCCTGCGCTACAGCTTCGCGGGTGGCACGGGCCGTCTCGCCGGACTCCCGATCCCGAGTTTGAACCGCAACCCGTACGAGTAAACAAATAAGATTGGAACGTGGCTTCCTCTCAGCTTTCGTCCTTGCCTCAAACCGCCGCGCAACGGACCGTTAAGGTTACTCAAGTAAAAAGAAACTACAGGCCCAGCCATCTGACCCGTCGGGCTGGTACCTTGAGGACGACATCGATGCGTACCGTTACCCTCGCGCTCCTAGCCGGATTCACCCTCGGCGTGGTCGCGCCGGCCCACAGCGCCGACCTCGATTACGGTGTTTTGCGCGGCGCCGATTACGAGCCCGAGGTCCAGGTCATCGACTGGAACGGCGTCTATTTCGGTGGACACGGCGGCTATTCGTCTGCTTCTGCCGGTTTCAAGAATGCCTACACACCGCTGATCGCGAACGCGCTGAGGTATTCAACCGCAGAATCTGATTTTAATGCTTCAAGCATGCTTTCGTCGCGCGGCGGTGGCGCGGAAGGAGCAAGCTACGGAGCGTTCATCGGCTTCAACTATCAATTCGAAGAGTCAGTCATTGGTATCGAAGCAGACTATACGCGCTTTGATCGAACGGCATCGACACGGGACAGCATTGGCCGGTTCAAGGTCGGATCCGACGGCTACATGGAAACTGTTTCGTTGAACGGCGCGGCAGCGTCACGCATTGAGGACTACGGAACAATCCGCGCTCGCGGCGGCTACGCGATCGGAAACTTCCTTCCGTACGTCACCGGTGGTTTAGCAATCGGCCGTATTCACACCGACCAATCCGTCGCAATCCAATATTACGGCTACGACACGGTTGCCTACAAAGCAAATCAAGCGTTAACATCCGGCAAACCCATCGCAGTGAAAAACTACGGCTATACTGCGAACGGATTCGATCCGAATAATCCGGAAGCCGGCACGCCGACGACCAGAACGGTCCAAAACGCCAAGGCGAAGACGATGGGTGGATTCACGCTGGGTGCCGGTTTGGAATTCGCCCTCACGAGCAACATTCTCCTGCGTGCCGAATATCAATATGTGATGTTCAACGACTTCCAGCAAAGTGCAGCGAACCGCATCGCTATCAACACCGTGCGTGCCGGCGCGGCCGTAAAATTCTGAGAAGGCTTAAGCGGGTACTCGCACTCTCGGTCCAGGATCATTGGCGCGGCGAACATGCCGCCGCTCGGAGTTCGTCCATGCTTCGCCTCGTCCTCCTCACTGGCGCCGTGTCAATGCTCGTAGGCACCGGTCCAGTTCGAGCGGGCGGTGAGCCCGGACCACCCTATCGGCGTCCGCTCCTTCCGCCGCACATCGCCTACCGTGATCCGTCTTACGTCGCGCCGCTGCGGCCCGTGTTCCTCGCTCGGGTTCCGCGCGCACCCCGGTCCCTTGCGCTCCCGCTCTACAACGAGCCGCCGCCGCGCTTCCGGGTGCCCTGAATCGCTTCAGTTCTCGAGCTCGGTGTCCCAGTACAGATAGTCGAGCCAGGTGTGGTGATACTCCCGGTGGTCGAATTCCGGCTGTCGGCGGTGCAGTTCGTGCCGCGTCGGCCGGTGCGGCTCGTGAAGCAGCGGCATGTCTGCCTCAGCGGGCGTCCGGTTGGCCTTGCGCAGATTGCAGGGCGAGCAAGCCGCGACGACGTTCTCCCAACTCGACAGGCCGCCGCGGGACCTGGGCACCACGTGGTCGAAGGTCAGTCCGCCGGCCGGTAGCCGCAGACCGCAATACTGACACGAGAAGGTGTCGCGCAGGTAGATGTTGTAGCGTGTGAAGGCGGGGCTGCGCGCGAGGGTCACGTAGCTCTTCAAGGCGACGACGCTGGGCACCCGAAGGGACCGGGACGGGGACCGCGCCTCGACGTCGTAGCTGGCCACCAGGGTGACCCGGTCGAGGAACAGGGCCGTGAAGGCGTCCTTCCAGCACCAGAGGGACAGCGGATTGTAGGAGAGCGGCCGGTAATCCGCATTCAGAACGAGCGTTTGGAGATCCAGCATCGGCGCTACCCTCTCGACGGGTCAACGGAGGGACAACGCGCAGGGGTCGGCCGGCGCATCATCCCAGGTTGGTGAAAGATGGGACATCTCCGCATCCCGGGGCGTCGCTGCACGGACCAGAACGGGGTCGGGCATCGGCCTCCGAACGGGCGCCGGTGAGGCGCGGGAGAGGCGGACATTGGCCAAAAGCCGTCGCATCGGGCGGAAACGCCCGGTTCGTGGCGACGCTCATCGGCGCGGATGGTCGTCGCCACCTCCTCGCACGGGAACGAAAAGGCCAAGTCCATCGGGGCTTAGTCTAATATCAGCGTGACACGCTTGTGAAGGTCACCGGCGCTTTCCACGAGGTCGCGCCCACAGGCCTCGACCCGGCGGCTTCGAACGGCCCCCCGCAGCGCTGCGTTCGCTTCAAAACCGACGCGCCGTCAGCCTTTCGCCCCATTGCTCGGCGATGGGGCGGGACCCGGTCGCTCCCCGCCGTCCCGAGTCGCGCAGGTCCTCCCCGCGCCCTTCGGGCATGCGGGTTGCCAGTGGCCCGACGAGGCGAGGCGCGACGGCGCGCAAGGGCCGTGCAGCAGCGCGGCGCGAAAGGATCATCATGGGCGGTATCCCGAGAGGCCAGACGACCCGCGGCATCCGGAAAACGGCACTGATCGCCGCTTGGCTCGGCGCCCTCACTCTGGCTCCCGTGGGTGCGAGCGGGCAGGGCGCGCCCGCGGCACCGGCGCAGTCCGCACCGGCACCCGCGACGCAGCCCTCCCCGCCACAGGCCAAACCCGCCCCGAACGCGGCGCCGGCGGACGCCAAGGCGGCGAAGGCGCCGGCTCCGAAGCCGGTCGTGTCCGAGCAGATCCAGAACGTCCGCGATCAGCTCGACAGCGCCAAGGCCGATCTCGAGCAGCGCGAGAAGATCCTGACCGGACCGAATGTCGGCAGCGGCGACCTCACACGCGCCCGCGACGGTATCGAAGTCATCGCCGACAAGATCCGCCACGTGATCGACATCACCACGCCGCGCCTGGAGGCCGCCCGCGAGCGCCTGACCCAGCTCGGCCCGAAGCCGAAGGAGGGTGAGGAGGGCGAGGACGTGGCGCGCGAGCGGACCGAGCGCGAACACGCCGTCGCCGAGATCGACGAGACGCAGCGGCTGGCCAAGTCGCTCCTGGTCCAGAGCGACCAGATCGTCGATCAGGTCTCGAATCGCCGGCGGGCGGCCTTCACCCGCGGCCTGTTCGAGCGCTCGACCGCTCTCGTCAGCCCCGACCTGTGGATGCGGATCGCCGCCGACATTCCGCGCGACCTGCGCGCGCTGCAGGGCGCGGTTGAGGACACCGCGACCCTGTTCGCCCGCAACGGTACCATCGGCAACTTGCTGCTGCTCGGGATCGCCTTCGGCATCTCGATCGCCCTGTATTTCGGCCGGCGCAACATCGCCCCACGGCTCGGACGCCGCGACGCCAAGGCCGTCGACCCCTCGCAGCGCCGTAAACTGCTGGCGGCCTGGCGCGTCTTCCTCCTGGGCACCATCCCGGCCTTCATCGGCAGCTACGCAGTCTACTACGCCCTCGACGCAACCGACCTTTTGCCCCTGCGCCTCCTGCCGGTGGCTGGCGCCATCCTGGGCGGCCTCGCCTTCGTCGCCTTCGTGGAGGCGCTGGCCGACGCGCTGCTCTCGCCGGACAAGCCGTCCTGGCGGGTTACAACCATGAGCGACGCGGCCGCGGCGCGGGTGACGCGCCTGGCCGTCGGCATCGCGGTCGTCATCACGGTGGTCAAGTCGATCGAGGCCCTCAACTCGGGCATCTCGGCGGCGCTGCCCGTCTCGATCGCGACCCGGGGCATCGGCGCCCTCGCCACGGCGCTGATCCTGGCCATCGGCCTACACCGCTTCGCAGACACGGCCGAGCAGGAGGAGGCATGCTTCGGACCATACGTGGCGCCCGAGGCGACCACCGGCATCGGCGGTCCGGCGCGGCTGCTCGGCTGGGCGGCGGCGGTCGTCATCGCCATCGCTCCTCTCATCGGCTACGTCGCCTTCGCGGCCTTCGTCATCGATCAGCTCGTCTGGACGGCGGGCCTGTTCGTGCTGCTGTTCCTCCTGATCTCCAGCGCCGACACCTTCATCGGCGGCACCCTCGGCGACGACACCAAGATCGCGACTGCACTCCAGGCCAATACCGGTCTGCGCAAGCGCTCGATCAACCAGATCGCCGTGCTGGCGACCGGGCTCACGCGGGTGGTGCTGGTCCTCGTCGCCGCGCTCCTGGCTCTGGCCCCCTGGGGACTGGATTCGACGGATGTGTTCAGTTCGGTTCGCAGCGCCTTCTTCGGTTTCAAGGTCGGCGACGTCACGATCTCGCTCTCGACCATCGTGCTCGCCATCGGCCTCCTGCTCCTCGGCATGGCGGTGACGCGGGCGATCCAACGGTGGCTCGAACTGACCTACCTGCCGGCCACCGACCTCGATGCCGGTCTGCGCAATTCGATCTCGACCATCGCCGGCTATATCGGCTTCCTGCTCACTCTGGCGCTGGCCTTTTCCTATCTCGGCCTGAGCCTGGAGAAGCTCACCATCGTGGCCGGCGCCCTCTCGGTCGGTATCGGTTTCGGCCTGCAATCCATCGTCAACAACTTCGTCTCGGGCCTGTTGCTGCTCTGGGAGCGCCCGATCCGAGTCGGCGATCAGGTGCTGATCGGCGACAGCGAGGGCATCGTGAAGCGTATCTCCGTGCGCTCCACCGAGATCCAGACCTTCGACCGCTCAGCTGTGATCGTTCCGAACTCGAACCTGATCTCCGGAATCGTGAAGAACCGGGTGCGGGGCGACCGCACCGGCCGGGTCAGCATCACGGTCAGCGTCCTGCGCAATCAGGACCCGATCCACGCCGCCGAACTGCTGATGGGTTGCGCCCAGGCGCAGCCGGACGTGCTCAAGGAGCCTGGTCCCCGCGTGGTCTTCCGCAAGATCGGCGACCCGTTCCTGGAGTTCGAGCTGATCGTCATGATCGTCGACGTCAGCCTCAGCCTGAAAGTGCAGAACGATTTGAACCTTACGGTCTTTCAGACCTTGTCGAAGGCCGGAATGGTCCCGGACCTCGGACCGGGTTCCAGCGTGGTCACCGTGCAGGGCCTGGATTCCTTCCAGAGCGCCGTGGGACAGATTGCCAGCGCGTTTACGCAGCCGCAACGCTCCGGGGAGCAAGGCTCGCCGCACCGCGCCGAGGACCGGCTCGACGACGCCGAGCCGATGCGCTCGGCTGAGGCGGCCCGGCGACGCGCGGGAAGCTGACGCGGATGTGAGGAGATCGTGACTTGGGCCGGAGATCGCTAAGGCATGTCGGGACCAGCCTCACGGCCGGCGGTCTTCTGCTCATCACGGGCTGCGCCACTCCCGAGCCCGTCAATGCCACGCTGCCGAGCCTGTATTGGCCGATGACGGCACAGTCGGCGCAGGTGGATACGATGACCGCCCGCGACATGATCTCAGCCTATCGCGCTCGGAGCGGCGTCGGGGCTTTGCGCCTCGACCCCCAACTGCAGAAGCTTGCCGAGGCGGAAGCCGCCGCGATGGCCGCTGCCGACAAACCGAGCCGGGCTCAGACCGTGAAGAATGCGGTGGAACGCCTCGGCTTCGAGTCGCCCGAGGCCAATCTCTCGGCTGGCTACCACACCTTGGCCGAGGCCTTCTCGGGATGGCGCGACAGTCCGGCCCATAACGCCGCAATGTTGGCACCCGGCGCCCAGCGAATGGGAATCGCCACCGCCTACTCGCCCGGCTCGAAATACAAGGTCTATTGGGCACTGCTGCTGGCGAAGTAGCGCTCGCCGACTTGAAAATCTAAGCCCAGCTCAAGGCCTGCGCAGACTTTCGCGTCCAGCACCTGAAAAGTTGGACGGCCCGGCTAAATGCACGCCATCGCGGCCGACGGCGCATCAAGCCCGCGGCGCTCAGGGAAGGGTCTTCATCCGCGGCGTCGGGGAGGTTTCGCTGAGGAGCGTCACCGTCACCCGACGATTGGCGGGCAGGTAGGGGTTGTCCGGAAACAGTGGCTCGGTATCGGCCTTGCCGGCCACGGATGCGAAGCGGTCGTCGGGCACGCCGCTGCCGGCGAGGATCTCGCGCACACTGATCGCCCGGTTCGTCGAAAGCTCCCAAGGCGGCGCGGGCGGCCGTGTTCCGGGCCGGTCCGTAGCGGTGTAGCCGGTGATGGCAATGCGGTTCGGCATCTTGCGCAGGGTGAGAGCGATGCGCTCGAGGAGGCGCCGGGTCCGGGCATTGGGTCGGCTCGACCCATCGGGGAACATCGAGGCTCCATCCTGGTCGACGATGGACAGGTCGATCCCTCGCTGGGAGGGTGAGACGACGATGTTCTTCGACAGCTCGGCGATCTCCGGCATGTCCTGTAGCGCCTGGCGCAGGCTCGCGGCCGCGAGGCCGGCCCCGTCCGGATAACCCTTGTCGGGCATACCCTCGTCGACGTTGCCGTCGACGGCTGGCGGCGTGGTGTGGTCGGACGCACGTTCGGGAGGGACGTCGCGCCGGTACTTGACCTTATCGGCGTTCGGCAACCCGTCCTTCTCGATGATGCCGGCGAAACGCGATTCCTTGTTGACGCCGAAGGCGTCGCGCATGGAACCGGCAACCGCCTGCATTTTCTTCTGATCTTGGGTCGAATAGGCGGCGATCATCACGAAGAAGCTCATGAGCAGCGCCATCAGGTCGGCGAAGGTCACGAACCAGCCGTGGCCGCCATGCGCGCCGCCGCGCTTCTTCTTAGCCATGCGCGTCGCCGCGGCTGGTGCGGGTGCGTGCCATCACGCCGGCTCGGCAGCGAGTTCGTCGCGGTGGTTGTGCGGCAGGTAGGCGATGAGCATCTCGCGCACGAGGGACGAGCTCTTCGCGTCGCGGATGAGCAGGATACCGTCGATGATCAGCGAGCGCGAAACGTCCTCCTCTTCCAGCTTCACGTGGAGTTTGTCGGCCAGGGGCAGGGTGATCATGTTGGCGATGAGGGCGCCGTAAAGAGTGGCGAGAAGGGCGGTCGCCATGGCTGGGCCGAGCTTCGAGGGGTCCGACATGTTCGCAAACATCGTCACCATGCCCAGGATGGTGCCGATCATACCCCAGGCCGGGGCACAATCGCCGAAGGCGCGGTAGATCTTCGAGCCTTCGTCGAGGTGCATCAGAAAGTTGTCGCGGTCGCGCTCCATCGTGTCGCGGATGAACTCCCGGTCGTAGCCGTCGGCGATGTAACGAGCGCCTTGCGCCAGGAAAGGATCGGAAATCTCCATGTTCTCGAGCGCCATCGGACCGGATTTGCGCACGACGTCGGCGATCTTCGTGATCTCCTCGATGAGGTCGCGCGGCTTGATCGCGCGCATCGAAAAGGCATAGCGCAGGCCCATCGGGAGCCCGTGCATCATGGTCGAGAAGGGAAAGCGCATCATCGTGGCGGCGGTGGCGCCGCCGAAGATCACGATGACGGCGTGCTTGTCGAAATAGGCGGCGAAGTTGCCGCCATCGATCATGATCAGAGTGAAGACGACGCCGAAGCCGCCGACGAGGCCGATACCGGTTGCGAGATCCATGATCACTCGAGCCTGGGCGGCTGCCCGCATGCCGCGTTGGCGCCGCAGGACGAGGCGCCGTCCCCACGATTACGGAATCAGGTTGAACGAACCGTAAAAACCCTGGCCAAACGCTATGCGATCGCGTCATGCACCGTTCAGGGAGGTCCCGACATAAGGCACGGGACGCCAAGGGTTTGGCGGCCTCCGCCGGGAGCGTCGTCGCAACCCGGTTCGGCATCGGAGCACACGGTATCATGTCGTTGGTTCGTCTCTACGTGCGCGTGATGGGTCTTCTGGGCACCGATCGTCGCTTGGCCGCCGTCCTGGCCTGCGCCAACGTTGCCCTGGCCGTGGCAGCGTTCGCCGAGCCGCTGCTGATGGGACGCATCATCGACCAGCTTACCCATCTCAAGAGCAGCACCAACGCCTTCGGGACGCTGGCCCCCCTGATCGGCGCCTGGGTGGCCTTCGGGCTCTTCACCATCGCGGCCGGCGTCACGATCGCGCTGCACGCGGACCGGCTCGCCCACCGCAATCGCCTGTCGGCCATGGCGAATTACTTCGAGCACGTGCTCGAACTGCCGCTGGCGTTCCATTCCTCGAATCATTCGGGCCGCGTCCTCAAGGCCATGCTGGAGGGCTCGAACGGCATGTTCTGGCTCTGGCTCGGCTTCTTCCGCGACCATTTCGTGGCCTTCGTGTCGCTGATCGTCCTCCTGCCGATGACCCTGTTCGTGAACTGGCAGCTCGGCTCGATCCTCGTCGTCCTCGTGCTCGCCTTCACGGCCCTGACCACCATGGTCATGCGCCGCACCGAGACTCTCCAGGGACGAGTCGAGGCTTATCAGTCGGGCCTCGCCGAGCACGCTTCCGATGCACTCGGCAACGTCGCCGTCATCCAGTCCTTCACCCGTGCCAAAGCGGAGAAGGAGGCGATGCACGACATCATCCGCAACCTGCTCGCTGCGCAGATCCCGGTCCTGTCCTGGTGGGCGCTGGCCAACGTCGCCACCCGCGCCTCGGCGACCCTGACGATGACCGCGATCTTCATCACCGGCATCGCCCTGCACCAGCACGGTCAGGCGAGCGTCGGCGAGGTCGTGGCCTTCATGAGCCTCGCCACCATGCTGGTCTCACGCCTCGATCAGGTCGCCACCTGCATCAACGGGCTGTTTCAGCAGATGCCCAAGATCGACGAGTTCTTCGAGATTCTCGATACGACGCCGGCCGTCCACGATCGTCCGGGCGCGCAGCAGGTCGCCCGTTTCAACGGCGAGGTCGCCTTCGAGGGCGTGGGCTTTTCCTACAATACCCGTCGCAAGGCGCTGGAGGATGTCTCCTTCACGGCCCGGGCCGGCGAGACCATCGCGCTGGTCGGCACCACCGGCTCGGGCAAGTCGACCACGCTCGGCCTGCTGCACCGTGCCTTCGACCCGGATCACGGCGCGATCCGCGTCGACGGCACCGACATCCGCGACATCGGCCTCTCCTCGCTGCGCCACAACATCGGCGTGGTGTTCCAGGAGCCGATGCTGTTCGCCCGTTCGATCCGCGAGAATCTGCAGGTCGGCCGCCCCGATGCAACGGATGCGGAAATGCTCGATGCCCTGGAACGGGCCCAAGCCACCGAGTTCATGGCCCGGCAGGCGGACGGCCTCGACACGGTGATCGGCGAACGCGGCCGGTCCCTCTCCGGTGGAGAGCGCCAGCGCCTCTCGATCGCCCGTGCGCTGCTCAAGAACCCGCCCGTGCTGATCCTCGACGAGGCGACCTCGGCCCTCGACGCCACCACCGAGCGCAAGCTGCAGGGTGCTCTGGAAGCCGTGATGGAGGGCCGCACGACCTTCGTCATCGCCCACCGCCTGGCAACGATCCGGAACGCCGACCGCATCCTCGTCTTCCACGAAGGCCGGATCGTCGAGTCGGGCAACTTCGACGACCTCGTTGCGCAGAATGGCCGCTTTGCCGACTTGGCTCGGGCGCAGTTCATGGCGGCGCAGGAGCCGGAGGGTATGCCGCTGGCCGCCTAACTCCTCCGCGTCGTCGCGATGGAAAAGCCCTCGGCGCAACACGTGGGCGAGGGCTTTTTCCGGTCCGGACGCACCTGGGCGAACACGTCAGGCGTGACGAAAGACCCCAGGCGAGCGCCTTGCCAATCTCCAGCCCTTCGCGGTGCGTTCCAGAGGGCTCGCCCGGACCGATCGCGCGGTGGTCAGTCCAAGGAAGCCGAGGTTGCCGCATCCTCCGCCCAGACCCGGAACTTCGTCAGCCGGTTGGGGCCGAAAGTGTGGGTCAGAGGCACATCCGCTGCGTCGCGCCCTCGCGCCACCAGGATACGGCCCCGCCGGGGAGCGTTGTTGCGCGGGTCGAAGACGTGCCAGGCGCCGCCGAGATAGACCTCTGTCCAGGCGGCGAAGTCGCCCGGCGCGTGGGGCTCAGGCTCGCCGATGAAGCTGAGATAGCCGGTGCAGTAGCGGGTCGGGATGTTCAGGGCCCGGCAGAAGGCGACGAACAGGTGGGCATAATCGCGACACACGCCGCGACGGCTCGCGAAGGCATCGGCGGCCGTGCGGTCGACATGGGCGTAGCCGTAGCCGAAGCTGATATGGCCATGGACGTAGTCGCAGATCGCCTGTACCCGCGACCACCCAGGCGTGAGGTCGCCGAACAGCGCCCAGGCCTCGCTCGAAAGCAGGTCGGACTCGCAGTAGCGGCTGGCGACCAAGAAGGGCAGGGCTTCCTCGGGCAGGTCCTCGACCTGATGCTCCTGCGCGTCCAGCACAACCGCGTCGAGGTCTCCGTCATCCTCGATCTCCGCCTGGACGCTCAGGGTCAGCGCCCCGGCGGGGGCGACGAAGCGAACGGTGCGGTTACCGAACACATCGCGAAACGTCCGCACCGGCAGCGGCGGATCGAGGGCGAGCACATCCGGCGGCACCGCCGCGAGGCCGCTTGCCTGATAGGAATTAAGCCGGGCGATCAGGGGGGTCGGCTGCGGGAACTCGTAGCCCATCTCGCAACCGAACCTGATCCGCATCGAAGCTCCCCCGGGCCGGCTGCCGCGCCGCCGCCTTTGCCCTCACTGCCCGCGCCGGAACCCGGACACTAGGCCGCCAGGGTCACAGGCGGATGTCATCGCACGGCCTGCGCGCAGATGAAGCAGTGGGTTCAGAGCCCTCGAGCCCGCGCCTGCTTCTGCTGCATCCGCGCCTGGAGCCGCACGCGTCGCGCTGCAATGACGGTGCCATTGATCTCGCCTCCGAACAGGAACATCGCGGCGAGCCAGTAGAGGAAGACGAGGAACACCATCGCGGTGGCGAGGCCGCCATAGGTCGATGCGTAGGCGTTGGAGAAGCGGTCGAGATAATAGCCGAATCCGAGGCCGGCCAGGAACCACAGCAGCAGTGTCACGGCGATGCCGGGAACCACAGCCAGCACCGAACGGCGCCCGGTGGCGACGAATTTGTGGGCGATGACCAGCACGGTGAGCAGCAGGAAGGCGGTGATGCCGATCCGCCCGATCGCGACGGTGAGACTCAGCGGTTCGAGGCCCGGCGCTACGTTGATGACCTTCCGCCAGATCAGCGGCCCCAGCACCACGAGGAGCGCGAAGGCCAGCATCGCGAAGGCGCCGCAGACGACGTAGCCGATGGATTCGAGGCGCGTCAGCCACCAGGGGCGGACCTCGCGCAGGCCGTAGGCGCGGTTCAGCCCGACGCGCAGGCTCTCGACGCCCGAGGACGAGAAGTAGAGCGCCAGCACGGCGCCGAGGGTGAGGACGCCGCCGCGCTGTTCGGTCAGCACCCGGTGCACCTCGCCCGCGATGGGGTTGGCGACGGCCCGCGGCCAGGCATCGAAGATGAGGTCGCTCGCCCCGTCGGCCAGCGACTTGGTGCCGAACAGGCCGGCCAGGGCGCCGAGCAGGATGAGGAACGGGAACAGCGCTGTCAGACTCGAGAGGGCGATATGGCTGGCGATGGCCCAGCCGTCATGGGCGACGAAGCGCTGGGCGGCGACGCCTGCGATCTCGAAAGGTTTGCGGAGAGGTCTCACGGGTTAGCGGCTCGTCCTCGAACGGGGCAGGGGCGGGCGTGTCTTCTAAACGCAACGCGGCCGGTTCGCCCAACGTGCCGTGCGGAGAGCTTGGTCCTGGCCGCTTGAATTCTATGCGTCCGTGTGATGCGTGGCGCCCGCCATGCCCGTGCCAACTCCGTACCTCGTTCCCGCCCTCTTCGTTTTGATCTGGGCGACGGGCTTCGTTGCGGCCCGCTTCGTGGCGCCCCACGCCGAGGCCTTCACCTTCGTGGCGATTCGTGTCGTCGCGGTCGCGCTGCTGCTGGGTGGCCTTGCTCTCGCTCTGCGGTCTCGCTGGCCACGCGGACGGACCGGCTGGCTCCATGCCGGGTTCGCCGGCCTGCTGATGCAGGGCATCTACGTGATCGGCGTGTTCTGGTCGGTGCAGCATGGCCTGCCATCGGGCATCGCCGCCCTGGTCGGAAGCCTCCAACCCCTGTTGACTGCGACGCTGGCAGGTCGCTTTCTCGGGGAGCGTGTGAGCCAGCGGCGCTGGCTCGGCATCGGTACCGGTTTCTCTGGTGCACTGCTCGTCCTGGCGCCGAAGGTCGGCGCGTCCGATCCCTCCGGTATCCCCGTGCACGCCCTGGCGGCGTGTCTCTTCGCGATGGTGGCGATGACCGGCGGGACCCTCTGGCAGAAGCGATACGGGGCCAGCACGGACCTCATCAGCAACGCCGCCATCCAATTCGTGGGCGCCGCGTGCCTCGCCGTGCCGGCCGCCCTCCTGTTCGGAACCGGCGGTTTCGATGGATCCACGTCTCTGTGGCTCGGCCTCGTCTGGTCGGTCATCGTGAACTCCGTCGGCGGCATCCTCCTGCTGCTTTTGCTCATCCGCCGCGGTGCCGTGGCGGGAGTCGCCTCACTGCTGTTCCTGGTGCCGCCGGTGGCGGCGGTGATGGCCTACGCGCTCTTCGGCGAGTCGCTCGCGCCGATCCAGATGGGCGGCATGGCCATCGCCACCTTCGGGGTCGCCCTCGCCAGCCGCAGGTGATCTGTGGTGTCAGAGACGTCTTTTTCTTTGAAGAACACCTCAAAAAAATTCATCATCTCTCGAATAGGAAAGAGAAATCAGGGTTTTTTGCTCTGGGGAATAATGAATTCAGGCGGGATAGTGCCGCAGTGCGGCGAGACGCCTCTACAGGCGTGCCAAACCTGCCTATAATGGTCGCCAAAGCCCATTCCTTTGCCAGCGAGTATGCCATGTCAGCCTCTCCCGTCGTTTCGACCGAACCGCAGGATCTCGTGACTCTGGCCCGCGACGCCGCCGAGGCCGCAAAGGGTCTCGTCGCCGAAGCGACCCGGCGCGTGCGCGCGACGATCCTGTCGGACGAGGGCAAGATCTCGGCCGAGAAGATGGAGACGGAGCAGCACGCCACCCACGGCCTCGCCTGGATCGCCACCTACGCCGAGGGCGTTCGGGAGCTCGGCGCCTACGCCCAGCGCCTGACCGAGAGCGGAGAATTCGGCGAGACCGAAAGCCTCCTCGTCCGGATCGGCCTCGGCGAGTACCTCGACCAGATGTTTTCTGGCATCCCGATGAGCCAGGGCGAGATGGTGCGGCCCACCGGCTCTCTCGGCTTGGCCGCGCGCGAGATCGCCAAGTTCCGCACGGAGGCCGTCGAGACCCTGATCGCCGAGGGCAACACAGCTGAGAACCGTGCCGCCCTGGTGGCCCGCATCCGCGACAACGGCGGCGCGGCGACCATCGGCAAGTCCGGCCTCGACGAGGACATGGAGGCGATCCGTTCCGAGATGCGCCGTTTCGGCCTCGCCGAAGTCGTGCCGCATGCGCACGAATGGCACAGCCAGAACGCCTACATCCCGATGGAGATCGTCACCAAGATGGCCGAGCTCGGCGTCTTCGGCCTGACGATCCCCGAGGAATACGGTGGCATGGGCCTGCCCAAGATCTCCATGTGCGTGGTCTCGGAGGAGCTGTCCCGCGCCTATATCGGCGTCGGCTCGCTGGGCACCAGATCCGAGATCGCCGCCGAGCTGATCCTATGCGGCGGGACCGAGGAACAGAAGCACCGCTTCCTGCCCGGTATCGCCTCGGGCGACACGCTCCCCACCGCCGTGTTCACCGAGCCGAACACAGGCTCCGATCTGGCCAGCCTGCGCACCAAGGCGGTCAAGGACGGCGACGTCTGGAAGATCTCAGGCAACAAGACCTGGATCACGCATCCGGTGCGCGCCGACATCATGACCTGCCTCGTGCGCACCAAGCCCGAGGAAAAGGGCCACAAGGGTCTCTCGCTCCTCATCGCCGAGAAGCCGCGCGGCACCGATGCCGAGCCCTTCCCGGTTGCTGGCCTGTCGGGGGGCGAGATCCACGTGCTCGGCTATCGCGGCATGAAGGAGTACGAGCTGGCATTCGACAACTTCGAGGTGCCAGGCGCCAACCTCCTCGGCGAGGTCGAGGGCAAGGGCTTTACCCAGCTCATGCAGACTTTCGAATCCGCCCGCATCCAGACGGCAGCGCGCGCCATCGGTGTGGCCCAGAACGCCCTCGATCTCGGCCTACGCTACGCCGAGGAGCGGGTGCAGTTCGGCAAGGCCCTGATCAACTTCCCCCGCGTCGCCGACAAGATCGCCATGATGGCGGTGGAGATCAACATCGCCCGCCAGCTCACCTACTTCTCGGCCCGCGAGAAGGACGAGGGCAAGCGCTGCGACCTCGAGGCCGGCATGGCCAAGCTACTCGGCGCCCGCGTCGCTTGGGCGGCGGCCGACAATGCTCTGCAGATCCACGGCGGCAATGGCTTTGCGCTGGAATACGCGGTGAGCCGCGTGCTCTGCGATGCGCGCATCCTCTCGATCTTCGAGGGCGCCGCCGAGATCCAGGCTCAGGTCATCGCCCGCCGCCTGCTCGAAGCCGCCTGAACGATCGGAATCGGCGATCCGCAGCGATGTGGATCGTCATGAGAGAACGCCGGGGCGAGCCGATCGCCCCGGCGTTCTCGTTTCTCGCAGGAAGCGCTGCTATGCGCTACTTGGTGATCCTCACCGACACAGGGTCGCTCGACGGAAAAGTCTCCTCCAGCGCTTCGTCGAGACGCTGGTCGAGCTCTCCCTTCTGGTTCTCGGGGCGGTTCTTGTCCGACCCTTTCGGGGCCGCCTGACCCGTCGTGGAGATGATGTCGGTTTCTGCGGTCTTCTGCTGTTCGGCCATCCAGGGCACTCCTTCGGTTCCAGGCCAGCGCCTTCGTCGGCACGTCGTCCGGGACAACGTCGGGCGCGCGCCCGGTTTCCATGAGCCGGAGCGTTAGACGGACTCAGCCCGCGGGTCTGGCGCCGAAGCTTGCCGGGAGCGCAGATCGCTTGAAGAACCCCGCGACCAGCGAGTCAGATGCCCGATCGACGCGCCGTGCTCAGATCCTTCAGGATGCAGCCGGGAGTTGGGCACGGGTCGTGGTCCGGTCAGTGCGAGCTCCCGCCGTCCGTGCCTCTCGGAGAACGAAGTCGTAGACCTGCGTCAGGCGGTCGAGATGCGCATCGGGTGTGAGGGGCGCGGCCCAGTAACGCTCGTAGGCGGCCCGTCTCATGCGCTCGGCGAGACCGTCGTCGGAGAGACGGACGAGGTGGGCGGCGAGGGAAGCCGCGTCGCCCGAACGGAACCAGAAGCCGGTCTCGCCGTCCTCCACCGCCTCCCGGCCGGCACAGGCATCGCTGACGATCACGGGCGCACCGCAAGCGAGGGCCTCGTAGACGGTGAGGGGCTGGCCCTCGTACCAGACGCTGGGAAACACCAGGGCCCGGGCCTGTCGCATCAGGGCCTGAACCCCGGCCTCGTCGCGCCAACCGAGCATCACCGCCTCGGGATAACGCGCCTCAAGTTCCGCGCGCGCCGGCCCGTCCCCGACGAAGACCGGGCGCACGCCGGCGCGACGCGCCGCCTCCGCGAAGATCGGCGCGCCCTTCTCGGTGGAGATGCGTCCGACGAACAGGAAATCACCCGGCGGCCCAGCCTGGAGAGGAGCCGCGTCCACCGCGATGGGGTTGTCGACCCGGTGAAAACGGGTCGCGCCCGGCAGGTGCGGGGCGACGACCCGTTCCTGCAGGGCGCTGAGGGTGACGATGTGCGGGAACAGAGCCTTCAGACCGGCCACATGCTCGAGACCGAGGTGGCGGACCACCCGCAGGAGCTTGCGCGGGTAGCTGCGGGCGTCGCAGTTCGTGGTCAGGCAGCCCACAGACATCGGCGTGCGCTGGCAGATCCGGGCGGCCGGATACTCGTAGAAGCCGCCGTTCGGGCACACGAGAAAGAACTCGTGCATGGTGTAGAGGAGCGCCAGCCCGGAAGCCGCGAGGCTGCGCCCGATCGAGGGTGAGAGCGCCTTGGCGAAGGCATGGACGTGAACCACGGTGTCCCGTGGGTCGAGACCGCGCAGTTCCACTGCGAGTTGCCGGGCAGCCTGTCGGTTCCAGATCGCCTGCGCGGCAAAAGCCAGCTTGTTCTTCGTCGTGCCGACGTCATCCTGTCCGAGGCAGACCACGCGGATACCGGCCGCCTCCAGGCGCGGATCGACGGGGCCGACGGCGGCGAATACCGTGACGCTATGGCCGCGCGCCCGCAGACCAAGACCGGCATCCAACGCCACTTTGGCTTGTCCGCCATTGATGAAAGCGTGGTCCACGACGAGGACGAGATGCATGGAGGACAGTCCCGGCCAACGACGAGGTCTCCGGCTATCTTTACCGAACGTGCGTTGATCTCCGGTAAACCAGCGCACTTGAGGCCGTCCTTGGGCGAACCGCTTCGAATTCCTTGGGCATCGCCATATCTTCGGGTTGACCATGCAGATCGTCGTGTTGGCGGAATTCGCGGTGGCGAGTGGGGGCGCCGAAAAGGTGGCAGTCGAGTCGGCGCGGGGGCTCGCCGAGGCCGGAATCGACGTCACTTACATCCAGGCCATCGACGGACCCACGGATCCACTCCTCGACCATCCGCGGATCCGCCGGGTCAGCCTCGGCAACACCGACATCTGGCAGCGTCCGGCCCATCGCGCCGCCCTCGACGGGCTTTGGGCCAGGGAAGCTGCCGCGCGCCTCGGGGCTGCCCTCGACGCCCTACCGGTGCGGCCGGACCTGATCCATCTCCACCAATGGACGCGCAGCCTGTCGCCGAGCATCTTCCCGGCTCTGTTCACGCGCGGCCTGCCGGTGGTGGCGACCCTGCACGATTATTTTTTCGCCTGCCCGAACGGGGTCTACTATCGCTTCGACCGGGCCGAACCCTGTACCCTGAAGCCGCTCTCGGCCGCCTGCGTCGCAGCGCCCTGCGATGGCAGGAGCCGGTTGCACAAGCTCGTGCGTGTCGGCCGCTCGGTCTCCCTGCGTGCGGCCCTGAAGCAGCATCCGCTCGACGTCATCCACGTGTGCGACGCGAGCCTGAACCGCATGGGCACCCTCCTCGAAGGACTGGCGCTGACTCATCACCGGGTCGACAACCCTGTGCGCGTCGGACGGCAGGCACCGGCCGATCCGGCACAGGGGGATGCGCTCGCGTACGTGGGACGGCTGACGCGGGAGAAGGGCGCCGATCTCGTGGCAGACGCCGCGCGTGCCGCCGGGCTCCCCGCCCTTTTCATCGGGAGCGGTCCCCTGGAGGACGAGCTTCGGGCGCGCGTCGGCGTCGAACTCGTCGGCTGGCAGGCGCCGGAGGCGGTCTGGTCGCTCCTGCGTCGCCGGGCTCGGGCCATCGCCGCGCCGTCGCGCTGGTATGAGACCGGGCCGCTGACGGTCTACGAGGCCCTGGCTCACGGCATTCCGGTGATCGCCTCGGCCCGGTCCGGAGCCTGTGAGAAGGTCGTCGACGGCGTGAACGGTTTTTCTGTTTTGCCGAACCTAGAGGCGTGGGCGACGGCGGCAGGGGCGTTTCGGGACGACGCCCGCACTGCAAAACTCGGTGCTGCAGCCCATGAAAGGTACTGGGCATCACCCATGTCGTTGGGCGCCCATGCCGCTTCGCTGATCGCCGTCTACGAACGCATTCTCGCGAACCGGACCGTCCGCCCGAAAACGGCGAAGGGGATCGCCTCGGCGGCGTGACGGCGCTGGGAGTTGGCAGAATTCTGCATCCTTTCGCATCGACAGGCTTGACGTCCATGTTGCAGCGCAACATAAAACTTTTTCAGCGCATCGAACGAGTCGGTGCGCGCTGGAGAGTATCGAGATGACCGGCCAGACCTTCGAGATCCCCGCCGAGATGCGCGCGTTCGCTGAGAAGAGCGTCGATCAGGCCCGCACCGCCGTCAGCACTTTCATAGGCACCGCGATCAAGACGGCTGAGCAGGTCCAGACCACGTCCGGCTCTGTGCAAGCCTCGATGCAGACGGTCGTCGCCAAGACTTTGGATCAAGTTCAGGACAACGCTGTGGCGACCTTCGACTTCGCCCAGAAGCTGGTCCGTACGCGCGACCTCCGCGAGGCGATGGAACTGCAAGGCGAATTCGTCCGCAGCCAGATCGCTAGCCTACAGGCGCAAGCCAAGGATCTCGGCACGCTGGCCCAGAACACCCTGCGTTCGTCCGCCTGAGTTCGGCCGGCGCCCGAACCAAACGGGCATTTCCGACCCTCCGCCTCCCGGAGCACCGCCGGAACGGCGATGCCCCGCAGACCGATCCACCATTTCGGGCTATTCTCAAGCCCGAAGCGGCGAGGAGACACAGCCATGGCAAGACGGCGCAGAACGCCATCGAGAGCGCAGGACCGGGCCGAAACGCCGTCGAAATTCGAAGGCATCCAGGAGGATGGACCGATGAACGCTGACGTCGTGAATACCGTCGAGGGCGGCGAGCAGGGTCTTTCGTCCGGACCGGAGCACGCGCCGAACGTCCCTGAGGCGCTCCTTGAGGGTGTCCCATCGGAGGCGCAGACGGCGGCCGGCGGTGGTGAGGGCGAGACGGGCTCCGACGAATTCGTGTCCACCGCGCCGGAGGCTTCCGATCTCGTCGAGGATCTCACCGTGGTGCCGGAGGAGGCCGCGGCGCCGGTCGATGCTGCGAAGGAGACGGTCGAGGTCGCGACCGAGACCGTGGAGATTTTCGTCCAGGCCCTTCCGGAAACGGGCGCAGAGACCCTGCCGGCACTGGCGTCCGCGGACGCGGGCATTCCAGCCTCCCTCGGCAAGCTCAATGCACGGGCGACAGCGCCGCGGATCTCCGAGGTGATCGGTGAACTTGGCGAGGTGAACACGACGGTGCTGACCTACCTGCGCGGCGAGAGCGCTGCGGCGGTGGCCCACTGGCAGGCGCTTTCGGGGGCCAAGACCCCGGCCGATGCCATTCGCCTCCAAGTCAGCGAGATGCAGCGGGCCGCCGACGCCTCACTGAGCTGCTTTGCGGCCCTCGCCAAGCGCGCCAGCCGCTTCACCGGCGTGATCGCCCGGCGCTGAGACGCCCCTCGCGCCGGCGGCCCGACCTGTCTAGATATCCCGGAATCCGTCGCGGCACCGTCCCAGATCGGGGCAGGGCCGCCAGGCCCTGGCTCCGGGAGTTTCCATGCTGCGCACGTTCCTTCTGCTCGCCCCGCTGTTCACCGTGCTCCTCGGCGCGGTGCCTGCCGCGGCGCAGATGATGAAGTCGCCGGATGTCGCCGAGAAAGCGGCGCCCGAGAAGGTGATCCCCCTCGCCAAGGGCCAGGTGCAGCTCTCCTTCGCCCCGGTGGTGAAGCGCGCGGCCCCGTCTGTGGTGAACGTCTATGCGTCGCACGTGGACACGCGGGGCCAGAGCCGCAGTGCCATGGACGAGTTCATGCGGCGCTTCTTCGGGGACAATGGCGGCGGCCGTGGGCGCGGTGGCGCGCCGGGCGAGCGAGCCCAGAAATCCCTGGGCTCCGGCGTGATCGTGGACGAGTCCGGCCTCGTCATCACGAACAACCATGTCATCGAGAACATGAACGAGGTCCGCATCGCGCTCGCCGACCGGCGTGAATTCGAGGCCAGCATCGTGCTGCGCGACCCCCGCACCGACCTTGCCGTGGTCAAGATCAAGAGCCCGTCCGGCGGCCTGATCCCGATGGCCTTCGGTGACTCCGAGTCCCTGGAGGTGGGCGACTTCGTGATGGCGATCGGCAATCCGTTCGGTGTCGGACAGACGGTGACGCAGGGCATCGTCTCGGCGCTCGCGCGCACCCAGGTCGGCTCGTCCGACTATCAGTTCTTCATCCAGACCGACGCAGCGATCAATCCCGGCAATTCCGGCGGTGCGCTGGTCAACCTTCAGGGCCAACTCGTCGGCATCAATACCGCGATCTACTCGCAGTCCGGCGGTAGCCACGGCATCGGCTTCGCCATTCCGGCCAGCATGGTCCGCGCCGTGGTGGAGACAGCCAAGGGTGGGGCGACTGCCGTGCGTCGGCCTTGGCTCGGCGCACGCGTTCAGAGCGTGACCCCCGATATCGCCGAGAGCATGGGGCTCGATCACCCCACCGGCGTACTGGTGGCGAGCCTCCAGGCCAAGAGCCCGGCGGAGGAGGCGGGCCTGAAGCGCGGCGACCTCATCCTCACGGTGGACGGAAAGACCGTCGACGACCCGGAAGCCTTCGGCTACCGTTTTGCCCTGAAGGGCCTGACCGGCCAGACCCAGTTCGGTATCCTGCGTGGCACCGGGCGCTCGACCGTGGCGGTCAAGCTCAGCCCCGCCCCCGAGACGCGCCCTCGCGACACCCTCAAGGTGCGGACCCGCTCGCCGTTCCTCGGCGCAACCCTCGTGAACACCTCGCCCGCAGTGGCGGAAGAGCTTCAGGCCGATTTCCCCGCCGACGGCGTCGCGGTCGCCGCCGTCGACGAGGGCTCGATCGCCTCGCGTGCCGGTCTGCAGAAGGGCGACATGATCGTGGCGATCAACGGCATGCCCATCGCCACCACGAAGGATCTGGAGCGGATCACCCGAAATAGCCTCAGCATGTGGGAGGTCTCGATCAACCGCGGCGGCGAGGTGATGACCTCGATGTTCGGGGGCTGACGGCCTGGCCGCGCACGCCGCGGGCGGGGGAGGCCGCGATTTTCCTGGTTGCGGGCGGCGGTCACCCACGTCTTTGATGCGCCGATGTCAGACCTGTTCGCCTCCGCCGGCCTCGCCCGGGCCGCCCCCCGTCCCCTCGCCGATGCCTTGCGCCCCAAGACCCTGGCCGAGGTCGTCGGTCAGGAACATCTGACGGGGCCGGACGGGGCCCTGACCCGCCTTCTCAACGCGCGCTCCTTCGGATCCCTGGTGTTCTGGGGACCGCCGGGCACAGGCAAGACCACCGTGGCGCGCCTGCTGGCCCACGAGACCGACCTGCATTTCGAACAGATCTCGGCGATCTTCTCCGGTATCGCCGAGCTCCGGAAGGTTTTCGACGCGGCGCGCGGGCGCCGGGCCATGGGGCAGGGTACACTCCTCTTCGTCGACGAGATCCATCGATTCAACCGGGCGCAGCTCGACGCCTTCCTGCCCGTCATGGAGGACGGAACGGTGACGCTGGTCGGCGCCACCACCGAGAACCCGTCTTTCGAGCTGAATGCCGCACTCCTTTCGCGCGCCCGCGTGCTGCTATTCCGGGCGCTGGACGATGCGGCCATCGCCAAGCTGATGGTGCGGGCGGAGACGCTGACGGGGACGCCGCTGCCGCTGGACGTGGAAGCCCGGGGCGTGCTCGTCCGCATGGCCGACGGGGACGGGCGTGCGGCCCTGACGCTCGCTGAGGAGGTCTGGCGGTCCGCCAAGACGGACGAAATCTTCGACGCGGAGCAGTTGCAGGCGATGATCCAGCGCCGGGCGCCGATCTACGACAAGTCCCAGGAGGGGCACTACAACCTCATCAGTGCCCTGCACAAGACCGTGCGCGGCTCCGACCCGGACGCGGCGCTCTACTATCTCTGCCGGATGCTCGACGGGGGCGAAGATCGCCTGTTCATCGCCCGTCGCCTGGTGCGCATGGCGGTGGAGGATATTGGTCTGGCCGACCCGCAGGCCTTGGTGGTCGCCACCGCGGCCAAGGACGCCTTCGACTTTCTCGGTTCGCCGGAGGGCGAGTTGGCGCTCGCCCAGGTCACGGTCTACCTCGCCTGCGCGCCGAAATCGAACGCGGTCTACGCCGCCTACAAAGCCGCCACGCGCGTCGCCAAGGAACACGGCTCGTTGCCACCGCCACGCACCATCCTCAATGGCTCGACCAAGTTGATGCGCAAGATCGGCTACGGCGAGGGGTACCGCTACGACCATGACGAGCCCGACGCGTTCTCAGGCCAGGATTACTGGCCGGAAAACCTCGGTCGACATCACTTCTACGAACCCACGGACCGAGGCATGGAAAGCCGCTACACCGAGCGCCTCGCCCACTGGGAAACCTTGCGCCGGAAGCGACGGTCCGAGGAGGACTGACACCCAAGAACTCCGCGCAACGGAGGTCCCGCCCCATTTCGTGCCGACCTATCAAGCCGACGCATGATGGGGACTGCGTGCCCAGCAGCATCGTTAATAAATTCTGAAATGAGAACTCGAATTTTATCGATTTCGATGAAAATAACGCAAGTTGTATCTTCTATACGAGCGTCATCGCAGATGTTTTTGCCCGAGAGCGAAAAGCACGATGACGATCTACTACGTCGACTCCTCTTTCACCGGCGGTGCGAACAGGAGCGGCCTGTCGGCCGACACGCCCCTCACCAGCCTGGATGCGGTGAACAAGCTGAAGCTTCAGGCGGGCGACACCGTCGCCTTCAAGGCCGGCACCGCCTACACCGCCTCGGCCGCGGGCACGGGCGCCCTCAACATCACCGCC
>NZ_JBKEZQ010000014.1:0-112358 GCF_053345175.1 Methylobacterium sp. M6A4_1b | reverse complement strand
CTCAACATCACCGCCTCGGGCACCGAGAAGGCCCCGATCACCTTCACGACCTACGGCACGGGGCCGGCCGCCACGATCGCCAACAGCGCGGCGGGCTATTCGGACGCCATCAACGTGGCCAATGCCAAGTACGTCGTCATCGACGGGCTGACCGTCACGGGTACCGCACAGGCCGGCATCAACGTCACCAAGTCGGCCAGCCACATCACGATCCGGAACGTGGAGGCCAGCCAGGTCGGCGAGGGGGTGATGCTCAACGGCACCGACAACCTCGTCACGCGCAGTTACTTTCACGATCTGAAGATGATCAAGAACACGGCCAACGTGTACGACGACGATTACGGCGCGGTCGGGGTGATGATCGGCAACAGCAACAACGAGGTCTCGTACACCAAGATCGTCAACGCCAAGGCGCCGAGCTTCGACTACGGCCACGATGGCGGCGGCATCGAGCTGTTCGGCACGATGGACAACATCAAGATCCACGACAATTGGATCGAGAACACCGTCGGCTTCATCGAGGCCGGTGGTTACAAGAGCTCGCTGACGAACATCTCGATCACGAACAATGTCAGCTTGAACAACAATGGCTTCGTGGACATCCACAACGGTGGCGGCAACTTCGCCAGCACGTTCAAGAACGTCGACGTCAGCCACAACACCGTCATCGAACAGAACAACGCCGCGAAGCAGATGGCCAGCGTGTTTCTGGACACGGCCTACCGACCAGGCCAGGTGTCGGTGCATGACAACGCGATATACCTGAATGCCGGCGACTCGTTCTTCAAGCAATCGGGTGATTACCACTTCGATAATGTGTTCTACAGGAACTCCAACGCGACGCATCTCTACAACGACTGGGGCATGGCCCTGAATGCCGGCGAGACGTTCGCCACCCTGTCGCCCGCCGGCACCGCATCGATCGTCCAGGCCGTCGCGGCACAATCGGGCGGCGCCGGCGCGACGCTCCTGGTGGCGACCCAGGTCGGCCTGACCCCCGCATCGCCCCTTCCGCTTCCGTCCGTTCCGCTTCCGTCCGTCCCGCTCCCGCCAATTCTGCTTCCGCCCGTTACGCTTCCGCCCGTTCCACTTCCGCCGGTGACGTCCGCACCGGCCCCGTCGCTTCCCGCTGCCCCCACGCCGGTCCCCGTTCCAGTCCCCGCACCGACTCCGGCACCCGGGAAACTGGCGAGAACGGAGACCTCGGTGGTCGATGGGAACCGGATCACCTCCACCTACGATGCGAGCGGTACGCTCACCAGCAAGGTGGTGCTGCATGCCGACAAGTCCCGCGACGTCTATGCCAGCGCCGTCACCGGGAAGGACTACACCGCGTCCTACACGAGCTACGACAGCACCGGGAAAGCCGTCCTGCTGGAGAGTTTCCGGGCCGATGGCAGTCTGGTGACGAAGAAGGTCTTCGGGGCCGACACCACCACCGAGGCCTACGACGCGGCCGGCACGCTCACCGACAGGACGGTGCAGCATGCCGACAAGTCCCGCGACGTCTATGTCGGGGGCGTCGTCGGCAAGGAATACGCGGCGGCCTTCACGAGCTACGACAAGGTGGGAAAAGTCGTGCTTCAGGAGCAGTTCCGAGCCGATGGCAGCCTGATGATGAAGAAGGTCATCGGCATCGAGACGAATACGAAGACCTTCGACGCCAGCGGCGCGCTGACCTCCGAGACCCAATTCCATGCCGACAAGAGCAAGGACGTATTCCTGTCGTCCATCTCCGGCAAGTCCTATACGGCCGAGCATGACAGCTACAGCGCGAACGGAAAGCTCGAGTTCGTGGACCGGACGAACCTCGACGGGTCTCATACCCAGACGGCGTATCAGGCCGACCAGACCCTGAAGTCCACCGCCGGCGTGGCCGACACCTTCAAGAGTTTCGGCGGCAACACCTTCGTCTTCGCCGCCGGCTTCGGCAAGGACGTCATCGAGGGGTTCCACGCCGGCTCCGGCCGCGGACACGACACCCTGTGGCTCGACAAATCCGAGATCGCCGATTTCGCGAGCCTGAAGAGCCATATGAGCGCTTCGGGGAGCGATACGCTCATCAGCCTGAGCACGACGGACACGATCCTCCTCAAGAACATCCTTCCGGCCGCGTTGACGGAGGTCGACTTCGCCTTCAAGGACCACGGCCTCCTGCACGCGTAGGGCGCTGCGGTCGCGATGCCGGGCCGATCAGGCCCGGCATCGGGGACGATGGAGCCGGGTCCGGCGGCGTCGGTGGCCCGCTTCCGCGCGTGGCGAACCGCCTCGACGCCGAGACTTCGCCTCCTCAGCGGCGCAGCAGGCCGCCATAGGCCGCCAGGAGATCGTCGGTGATCCTGTCCCAGGCGAATCGGCCGGACGCCTCGGCCTCGCTGCCGGCCAGGAGGTCCCGCAGGCGCCCGCGATCTTCGATCAGGCCCGCCAGCGCTCCGGCCAGGATATCCGGCCGCCCGGGCTCCAGCAGGAGGCCGCTGACGCCGTCGGAGACGGCGTCCACGAGACCGCCCACCGCGCTCGCGACGATCGCCCGTCCGTTGCCGATGGCGGCCGCGACGACGCCGCTCTGAGTCGCGTCCTGATAGGGCGCGACCACGATCTCGGCCCGCTGGAACTGCTCCGCGGCTTCGGCGGGCGTCAGGAATTTTTCCAGGACCTCGATGCAGGGCTGCTGCAGCAGGCGCGGGCGCAGGCGGTCGAGTTCCGGGCCGCGCCCGGCCACGACGATGCGGCAGGGGACGTTGTCCCGATGCAGGATGTCCGCCGCGTCGAGCAGCGTCTCGAGTCCCTTGTAGGCTTCCATGCGTCCGAAGAAGAGCATCCGCCCACCGTCCGGCGCGCGGCGCTCCGGCGGTTCGGGGCACAGGATCACGCCGTGGAGTGTGTTGACGATCGCCCGGCCGTTCCCGACCGCATGGACCATTTCCCGGCGGCAATGGTCGCCGTGGACGTGAAAGGCGGATGCGGCCGAGCGCAGCCTCTGCCGAAAGACGTCCTGGCGCCTGGCATAGGCGGCGTCACGCCCGCTATGCGGTCGGGGATCGTGAACCGTCATCAGGATCGGCAGCCGCCACCGGAGAAGGCCGACGATCCGGGCGGTCAGTTTGTCCGGCTGTTCCTGGACGTGCAGCACGTCCGGGCGAAATGCGGCGATCGCCGCAGGGACCCGCGCCGTCGCGACGACGCGTCCGATCCGGCTATGCGCATCGTAGGTGACCAGCTTCAGTGCGCGTCGTGCGCCGGAGACCAGGCTCTCCCGGCATTCGTTCCGGACATTCGCCGCTTCCGCCACCAGCAGGACGTCGGCCTTCCGCGCGAGGGCCGTCGCCAGCCGCATCGTGTACTCGGCATAGTGGGGTGCGAAGATCGCGACGCGCAGGCGTCGGGTTTGTCGTTCGGGCACGGCGTCACGTCTCCAGCGCTGGCGAAGGAAGATCGAGGGGAAGGCCTGTCGGCCTCCGACGTCGCGGGTCCGGCGGATGGCGCTCGGGATCAGGACGCCTCCGCCGATCCGGTCGAGCGCGACGCATGTCCCATGCCCGGTCCCATGCCCGGTCCCGTGCCCGGCCGGCCAGGGGGGCGGCCGCCGGAGGGAGGGCGGCCGCCGCCCTCGGACGATCCGCGGGCGTGCCGGGAAACCGGTCCGATGGGCCTTGGCTCGACACCCGCGGATGCGGGCTGGGAAGGGTCGAGGCGGAGGGGGTTCCTCCGCGGCACGGTCCATGGCGCGTCATCGGATCCTGGCAGTCTCGCCCGCCCGCCGGGAGGGAAATCCTTCGGTACAGGCCCTTATCTGGTTGCAGTGCACACCGCCACTGGAATACGCTCAGCGGATGGGCACGCGCCATCGACGACCGTCGGCCGCAAGCGGGGGCCGACGGGCAGGGCGGGGACGGTTTCGCGCCCGCCGCGAATTCCGATACGAAACCGCTGATCACAGACGGGCGCCATGAAATCGTCTTTGCGGCCTGCATCGTCAGGCAATCTCACGACGGAGGCGTCCGGGATCGAGCAGTTCATCCTTTCGGTCCTCTTTGTTTTATTGGTCGTCGCTTACGGATCCATCGGCCGAGACGTTTTCTTCAATCGCCTGAACGATCCCAGCATCGAAGATCCGATCGGCGCCGTTCTCGTCTACATACGGTTCGGATTGTGCGCCCTGACGGTGATGGTCGTGGTCGTGACGACCGGACTCGGTGCGATCCGAAACGCGCTGCCGCTCTCGCTGCTGCCCTATCTGATCCTGGCCATGGCCTCCTTCGTCTGGGCCGACGACACGAAGGGCGTGCTCAGGTCGGCGATCATCCTCACGGCGTTGTACTTCGCGATGTCGCCCCTCATTCTGCGGCTCGGCCGCGAGAAGGCGATGACGCTGCTCGTCCATATCATCGCGGTCGTCGTGATTCTCAGCACGCTGCTCGCCGTGCTCCTGCCATCGATCGGGACGCATACCGGCGAGGAGATGGTCCAGGCCTCCCATGGTGGCCGCTGGCGGGGTCTGTTCAGTCACAAGAACGGCCTCGGGCCCTGGGGCGCCTTCGGGACCATCATCTTCCTGTTCTATCCCGGCATGATGCGGGTGCCGCGGATCTACACCTTCGTGGCGCTGGTCTGCGCGGCCGCGTGCCTGATTTTTTCGGGATCGGCGACCTCCCTGATCGGCGCGGTGACGATGCTGATCGCCTTGGCCCTCCTGCGCATCAATCGTGCGGGCGGTCCCCTCGTGACCCTCGTCGCGTTCGTGGGCGGCCTCTTCGCCGGCGTTATCCTGCTGACCCTCTTCTACGATCAATTCTTCGGGCTGATCGGTCGCGATTCCTCGTTCACGGGCAGGACGGAGATCTGGGAGATCGCCATCGAGTACATCAAGCTGTCACCGATCCTGGGGCACGGGTACCAGTCTCTCGGTGGCCCGACCTTCCTGGAATTCGTCGCGAGTTACGCGCAACAGGCGATTCAGGGGCCCGAGAGCCTCTATCTGGCGAGTCTGCTGGACCTCGGCATCGTGGGGTTCACCCTGTTCTTCCTGCCCATCGTGATGGGTCTCATCCGCGTCGCCGCGAGTCTCAGGGCCATCCGGTCGAACGGAGAGCGCGAAACCCTCGAAGCGGCGTTTCTCATCGTCACGTCGGCCCTCTTCATGGGCATCACGGAGACGACGCCGTTCGTGTGCACCGGGTTCGACGGCGTCGTCTGCTTCGTCGCCCTGTTCGTGATCCTGCAATTCGATCCCCGTTCCAACGTCGGGCGGGTGCGGAGCCCGGCTGCCGCGCCGGTCATGCGGCGATCGCCCGGGGCCTTGAACGTCAGGGCGGTCTGACGCGGAAATGCGCGTGACGGATCGGCCGCCGTGCCGGCGCGGCCGGCCGGTGGCCCGGGCGCAGACCGCCGCCTCTGGATTGGAGACCCCTCGCCATGAGCCTTCGCCGGACCGATAGCCGTCGCCGGACCGATTCGTCCCTGAAACCCGATCGGGCGGGCCTGAACCGACGCGCCCTCACGGCCCTCCTCCTCGGGCTGCCCGCGCTCGCGCCGGGCCGGGCCTCGGCCCTCGATCAGGCCCCGGTGCTGCGCCGGGGCATGAACATCCACAACCTGCTGAACTGGCCCGAGGCCGAACGGCAGGGCAGCCAGGTCACCTACCTGTGGCCGCCCTTCACCGCGCAACGCTATCGGATCACCGACGCCGCCCTCGCGGAACTCCGCCTCGCGGGGTTCGATTTCATTCGGCTGACGGTCGATCCCAGCATTCTGATGGCGAGCGCCGCCGACCGGCAGCCCGAGTTGCTCGCGATCATCCATCGGACCCTCGGCCAGATCCTCGGCGCAGGCTTCCAGGTGGTGGTCGACCTGCATCCCGTCGCGGTCAATCCGACCTACGCGCCCGACCGGCTGATCGCGGCCGAGAACCCGGACCTGTTCGCCACCTACGTGGACATGGTCGGCCGGGTCGCCGCCAGCCTCGCCGGCTTTCCGCCCGATCGGGTCGCCTTCGAGCTCATCAACGAGCCGCGCATCGTGAAGACGGCCGAGCTCGGACGCTGGCAGGCGATGATGGAGCGGCTGCACGCCGCCGCGCGCAACGCCGCGCCGCACCTCCCGCTGGTACTGACCGGCGCCCAGTGGAGTTCGATCGATGCGCTCCTGCGCCTCGATCCGGCCCCGTTCAAGTCGAGCAACGTCTTCTACACGTTCCATTTCTACGACCCGCACACCTTCACGCACCAGGGCGTGCCCGGGGAGGGGGCGCAGTATCTCAGGAACCTGAACTGGCCGCCGCAACCGGCGCAGGCGGAGGTGCTGCTCGAAGGCGCGACGGCCCGCATCAACGCCGATGCGAAGGTGCCGGCCGCGGACAGGGACGCGGCGATCGCCCAGAGCCGGAAGCTGATCCGCGACTATTTTGGGACGCCGACCGGGCGCGAGGTCATCGATCGCCGCTTCGATGCCGTGGCCGCCTGGGCCCAGCGCAACGGCATCCCGAGCGGGCGCGTGCTCCTCGGCGAGTTCGGCGGCGTCTGGCGCGTCTCGGGCAGCGACGCCGTCGCGCAGGACCGGGTCGCCTGGCTGGCGGCCGTCCGTGCGGCGGCCGAGGCGCGGGGTTTCGCGTGGGCGTACTGGGCCTACGAGGCCCCCCTGGAGCGGGACGTCCTGGCTGGCCTCGGATTGCAGAAATCCTGACCTGAGGCCGATGGGCCGCCGATTCTGCACGAGATCGCGCGCTGCCACCCCCGACCGTCCGACAGCCGGCCCCGAGGGGCGGCCGCCGGTTCTCCCGTCCTCAGATCGCTTCCCGCGGCGCGACCGATTTGTGGCGATGTCTCAGGGCGGCCACCGGTTGCTCGATCAGGTGGTACGAGGCCATCGAGACCAGCGCGGTCATCAGCGTGATCATGGGGACGCTGACCCATTTGCTCAGTATCGGGAATCCGATGAGGCTGACGATGGCGTAGTGCCAGAGATAGATCGAATAGCTCAGCCGGCCCACATATTCCAGGATCGGAAGGTTCAGGACCCGCTTCGCCAATTGCAGGCCGGGCGAGAAGAGGACGTTCGTCAGAAGAACGGCGATCGCCAGACTCAGGAAGGAGTATCGGATCGTTTCCCGGAAGAACAGATCCCGGTACGCAAAGCAGAAGCCGATGAGCCCGAGGGCGGCCAGGGCAAAGGCCGGATGGCACAGGGTCCGAAGGAGGGCGCGCCCGCGGGCGAGTTCGCAGAGGACGGCGACGAGGACGCCGTAGACGATGGCGTCGATCTGATACTGCGTCTCGAAGTAGAAGACCTTCGTCTGCAGCAAATCCGGCCGGGTCAACGCGCCGAAGATGCGCAGGCTGAGGCACAGGCCGCACAGGAAGAGGCAGAAGCCGATCAGGTTCGACAGGTTCTTTCGGAACAAGACGAAGATCAGCGGGAAGAAAATGTAGAAATGCTCTTCGACCGAGAGGGACCAGAAGATGATGAAGGGCATGACCTCGCCGGTCTGGCCGGTTTCGGACAGGTGCGCATAGTAATAATTCGCGAAATAGAACAGCCCGGACAGGATCTCGATGAGATGGATGCGCGACGGCCACCAGATCGCGCTCACCGCCACGACGACGATCGTGAAGCAGATGATCACGGGATAGAGTCTCAGCAGGCGGCGGATGTAGAATTGCGCGAGATCGATCCTTCCATACGCCTTCAGCTCGACGAACAGCAGGCGCGTGATCAGGAAGCCGCTGATCACGAAGAAGATTCGGACGCCGAAGCCGCCGGGGAAGATCTTGTTGCTGACCGTGTGCGACAGGAAGACGATCAGGATGCTGAGCGCGCGCATGCCGTTGAGGCTCGGTATGAAGCCGCCCTCCGCCGCCATGGAAACAGTATAGCGGCCTGGATCGCCCTTATGGAAGGTCGAACTATGTTGCATCATGGAAGTGTGCCGCCCAGCTTAGCTGTCGAGCCTCTATGTCAGACTTCGGGAAGCCCGTCATCCGGCAAAGTCCGAAGACGTGTCTACAGATTTTGCGCGACGCGCTGGTCTCTCCATTGGCTGCAGCCTTGCGCAGACGGTCCCGGCATTCGCCCCAAGCTTCACGTCATCGTTCACGGATCGCAGGAATGCGGCCCGGACCGGCCGGGTGGAGGCGCCTCGAAGGGACCGGCGAACCGTCTTCGGGTCGCACCGGACCTCTGTCCCGGTTCAGCCGGGCCTCGTCGGACGCGCAGGCTCGGGCTCGCACGCCGCGTGCCAGTGGCATGCGCGGAGGGCGCCGAGTGCGGCGGGGGCCTTGCCTCTCCGGGTGGCCCCGCGAAACCGCCGGCCGCGGGGCACGGATTGCCCGAACCTCCGCCGGTCGGCAGGGGGGCGGCGACTGTCAGCCGCCGCCGGGATCCGTCTCGCCATCCGGCTGGCCCCCGCCCTTCGGGCCCTGGCCGGGCTTGCCCTCGGTCTTCTCGTTGGGGTCCATCACCGCATCCGGCGCGGTGTTGGCCGGCTTGTCCTTCGGCGGATCCTTGTCGTCGGGGCCTGTCATCGTGTCACTCCTCGGAGCCGGCGGTCGGGGATCGGGGCCGGTCGGACTGGCCGTCGGACGAGCCGCCCGCCGGCGCGGGGTTGCGCCCCTTCGGACCCCCGTCCCATTCGGCATTGCGGGCGGCGTCGGTCTGGCCGCCCGAATCCTGACGGGTGATCGCGGCCTGGTCGGGGGATTGACCTCCGCCGGCGACCGCGGGATCGCCGGGCTTGCCGACGTCGGAATCGGGCTTGCGCGTGCCGACGATCGGGATGTGCGCGTTGGGCATGGCTACTCTCTCGCATCCTTGCCGTTGGGCGCGGTCGCGCGCTCGATGGCCTCCCGGGCGGCGCCGGAGGTCCCGGCCTTCCGGGCGGCCGCGCCGATGTCTTCCAGGGTCGCGGACGGCGTGTCCCCGCCTTGCGCCGGCAGGCCGGACGGGGGGGCGTTGTCCTGCGTGAGAGGCTGGGCGTCGCGGTCGGCGTCGAGGCCCTTCAGCGCGCTGCGCTCGCGCGGCTCGTCGGTCATGGCGTCCTCCTGATGTCGGAGGCTCAACCCGGCGCAGGGCCCGAGGTTGCTTCGCTGCGGCGGGCATGGGCCGCGCGCAGGCGGAACGCGGGCGGCGCCGTGGGGCCGCGCCGCCTCGGCCCGGACGTCCGGTCCCCGAGATCGGCGCGTGGAGTGGGGGCGGGGAGTGCCGTCCGTACCCGCGGGCCGAGCCCCGAAAGCCGGTCGCCCCCCGTCTCGGCCGTCGGAACGCGTCGTCCCGACGGCCGCCGGGCCTCAGAGGCCGTCGAACAGCGCCGAGGAGATGTAGCGCTCGGCGAAGGAGCAGGCGACGGTGACGATGCGCTTGCCGCGGAAGTCGGGGCGCGCGGCGAGCTTCAGGGCCGCGGCCACGTTGCCGCCCGTGGAGATGCCGCCCGGGATGCCCTCGAGGCGCGAGAGCTGGCGGGAGGTGTCGAAGGCCTCCTGGTTCGAGACCGTGATGACCTCGTCGATGATCGCCTTGTCGAGGTTGTCCGGGATGAACCCGGCGCCGATGCCCTGGATCTTGTGCGGACCGGGCTGGCCGCCGGAGATGACCGGCGAGTCGGTGGGCTCGACGGCGACGATCCGCAGGCCCGGCAGGCGCGGCTTCAGCACCGAGCCGACGCCCGTGATGGTGCCGCCCGTGCCGACGCCGGCCACGAAGGCGTCGAGATGGCCCTGGGTGTCGTTCCAGATCTCCTCGGCCGTCGTCTTGCGGTGGATCTCGGGATTGGCGGGGTTCGAGAACTGCTGGGGCATGATCGCGCCCGGGATCTCGTTGAGGAGTTCCTCGGCCTTCGCGATGGCGCCCTTCATGCCCTGCGGGCCGGGGGTCAGCGCGAGTTCGGCACCGAGGAAGGCCAGCATCTTGCGGCGCTCCAGGGACATCGTCTCGGGCATCACCAGGATCAGGCGGTAGCCGCGCGCGGCGGCCACGAAGGCCAGGGCGATGCCGGTGTTGCCGGAGGTCGGCTCCACGAGCGTGCCGCCGGGCTTCAGCTTGCCGGAGGCCTCGAGGGCGTCGATCATGTTGACGCCGATGCGGTCCTTCACGCTCGCGATCGGGTTGAAGAACTCGAGCTTGAGAAGGATCTCGGCGTCGATCCCGTGCTCCTTGGTGATGCGGTTGAGGCGCACCAGCGGGGTGTTGCCGATGGTCTCGGTGATCGAGCCGAAGATGTGGCCGTGGCCCGGCGTGCGGGTCGAAGCGGGGCTCTGGGACTCGGCCATAGATCTCTCCTGGAACAGCGTGAGGATTGTGTCCGGGCGGCCGGCGCGCGCATGCGCCGGATCCCGCCTGGACCGAACTCAGGGCCGGGAGATATCGTGTCGTTTCTGTCGAGGCAATCGACAAAGATCCGGGATCAAAGACAATCCTTCTCCGCCGACAAACGAGTCGCCGACTTGGAGTAGTCTTCTACTGTGAAGGTCGAAAAAGAGAGAATATCTTTCTTGGCCCGGTGCCATTGCCCCGGGGAGGGGCCGGGGGCGCCGCCGGGATCAGTGCGTCAGCAGGGCGGCGCAGAGCAGCACCATGGTGGCGACGACCGGGCTGGCGGTTGCGATCATCGCGGCGCCCGCATGGACCCCCTGGGGCCAGCGATAGCGGGTCTCCTCGCGCAGTCCGGGCCGGAGGCCGTTGCTGCCGGTGGTCCATTCCACCCTCGTGCCCATCGCGTACTCCCCATCCGCCGAGACGTTCGGCGGCGGGGACAGGAGGCACGGGGCGGCTTGAAGGGCTGGTAAATCCGCGGGCGCGACCGCGGATCGTCGTCAACGGAAGCTTAAGGCGGCGGGCGTTCGGAACGGTCCCGTGCCCAACGAACGCCGGTCGATCCCTTCGGGATGGCGGAGTTCTGTGATCCTGGAGCGCCGCGCGGCCCTGCCGATACGGCGCCCGCTTCGATCGAGCGGACGTCGCGTCAGAGAGCGCGGTCGAAGCGCAACTCGCCCTTCTGGCTCTTGATCACCAGCTGAGACCCGACGAGATCCCACTGGCCGGCCGTGCGCAGGGCGATGAAGAAGTCCTGCTCGCTGGCGCCGAGGCCCTTGTCGCAGGGCTTCTTGGTCAGGGCGAGCGGGCCGACCGCGAGGTGCTGCTCCTTGAGCGGGAAGGCGGTGGCCGCGAAGGTGTTGCAGCCGCCGTAGCCGCGGGCGCGGTACTGCTTGTCGATCGTGAAGCTCGGGCGGTCGTTGCCGCCGAAGGGCTTGCCGTTCAGGCTCACCGCCGTCCAGGTGGCATCGAGGGGGAAGATCTTCTCCTGCGGCTTGGCCGCCGGAACGTACTGCTTCTTCTCGGGCTTCTCGCGGGCGTCCTTGCCGAACCCCGTCACGTTGTTTCCCATCTGCGCGGTCGCCGCGGTGGTCATCGCCGCCGTCATGGCGCCGGCCGCGAGCGCGCCGGCTACCATGGCGATTTGGATCGCTCTCATCGTCTGGCCCCCTTCAAGCGCGCTTCGCGTCGCGTCGAACATTGCAACCGTCCCGGTCCCCTCGGGGCTCGGCGCGGGTCGCGCGGAGTCACTGAAGTTGGGACGGGCCCCGGGGCCAATCGGATAAGATTCCAGCACAAATATGGTCAAGGGTGCGTGAGCCGGGATTTGACGGGATGCCCGCGTGATCCCCCGCTAACCGGGCCGTGCCGGGCATCCCGTCGAGCGTTTTGTATTGAACGATCCCGCGACGCTGCCGTTGACCGGCGGAGAATGGCGAGCAGGGAGTCGGCAGGGTGACGGGATCGGACGAAGGAACCCCGAGCGGCCTCCAGCCTGAAGCGGCGGGCCCGAACATCATCAGTCCGGCGCAGTCGCGGGCCGCCCGGGCCCTCCTCGACTGGTCCGAGGCCGATCTCGCCGGCAAGCTCGGGCTCGGCGCGGATTTCGTCCGCGACTTCGAATCGGGCGGTCGGGAGCAGCCCTCGGGGCAGATCGAGGCCCTGCGCAGCACCTTCATGGCCCATGGCGTGGTGTTCAGCCAGGAGGGCGGTTCCGCCGGGGTCCGCCTGAGCGGACAGGGATGCGGCGAGGGCACCCGGGTGGACGCCCTCAACACGGAGAACGACCGCTAGGGCGACGGCCGCCGAGCCCGAAGGGCGCTAGGCGCCCTTCGCGAGCGCCTTCAGGTCGCGGGCCGGATCGGCCGCCTCCTCCGGCGTGAGCGGGAGGCCGAGGCTCAGGATGCGCCGGGCCGCCATGTGGTCGGCGGGCCGGTCGACCGTCTCGACCCCGCTGAGACGCCCCGCGCGGAAACGAAAGACGGACAGGCCGGTCTCGGACGGGCGCACGACGCTGGCGTCGTCGGGCCGCGTCAGACCGGCGATCTGGAGCTTGTGCGGACCCTGGTCGCTCCAGAACCACGGCACCGCCGCGTAGGCGGACGGGCGGCCGGTGAGGCGCGCGGCGAGGCAGCGGCCCTGGTCCACGGCGTTCTGCACCGATTCGATGCGCACGGCCTGCCCATCCGCGAAGCGGCTCGGCACGCGGGCGCAGTCGCCGAGCGCCGAGATCGCGGGATCGGAGGTCGCCAGGAAGACGTCGGCGTGGATGCCGTCGCCGACGGCGAGGCCCGCGGCCTCCGCGAGGTCCTGGTTCGGCACGACGCCGATGCCGACGAGGACGAGGTCGGCCTCGATGGCGGATCCGTCGGCGAGCCGGACCCGCGCCACGCGGCCCGCCTCGCCCTCCAGCGCCCGGACGCCGGCCCCGAAGGCGAAGCGGATTCCCGCGCGGCCATGGGCCTGCGTGAAGAACCCGGCGGTCTCGGCCGAGACCGCCCGCGCCATGGGACGGTCCGCGGCCTCGACCACCGTCACGGGGATGCCGGAGCCGGCGCAGATCCCGGCGAATTCCAGGCCGATGAAGCCGGCACCGACGATGGCGATGGCGCGGGCCGCCGCGCGGGCGGCCTTCAGCGCATCGGCGTCGGCGAGCGAGCGCAGCTGGTGCACCCCCGGCAGGTCGGTGCCCGGCACCGGCAGCGCCCGGTTGCGCGCGCCGGTGGCCAGGACCAGGTGATCGTAGGGCAGGGCGCCGCCGTCGCTGAGCCGGACCTGCCGGGCCGCCCGGTCGATCGCCGTGGCGGTCACGCCGGATCGCTGCGCGATGCGGTGCTCCGCGAAGTAGGAGGCCGGCCGCAGGCACAGGCCGGCCGCATCGGTCTTGCCGGCGAGGTAGGCCTTCGACAGGGGCGGCCGCTGATAGGGCAGGCCCTCGTCGCCCAGCAGCGTGATGGGGTCGGCGAAGCCCGCCTCCCGCAGGGAGGCCGCGACCTGGAAGCCGGCCTGGCCGGCGCCGACGACGACGACACCGGCCGCCTGCGGGTCGGGCGGCCTCATGCCTCGAACTCCGCGGTGACGGGGGACGGGTTCGGCGACAGCCGGAGCTGGGGCAGCCAGCGTCCGCCATCCTTGGCGATGTAGTCCCAGAAGGCCGCCGCGGCGGGGCCGAGCACCTTGTCGGCCCGGCGCACCGCGTACCAGTCGCGCCGGATCGGCAGACCCTGGACGTCGAGGACCGCGAGGCGCCCGCTCTCGAGCTCCGCCGCCACGGTGTGGGCCGAGATGAGGGCGATGCCGAGTCCCGCCATCACCGCCTGCTTGATGGTCTCGTTCGAGCCGGAATCGATGCCGAGCCGCGCGCGCTTGATCATGACCCCGGCCATGAACTCCTCGAACACCGTGCGCGTGCCCGACCCTTCCTCGCGCACCAGGAAGGATTCCTGGGCCAGATCCGCCCGGGTCAGCCCGGCGCGGCCCACGAAGGGGTGATGGGGGCCGGCGATGATGACGATCGGGTGCGGGCCGAAGGTCTCCGCCTCGATGGCGAAGTCGCGGGGCGGACGGCCCATGATGGCGAAATCGATCTCGTAGTTGCGCAGCGCCTCGACCATGTTGCCGCGATTCCCCACCGTGAGGTTGATCTCCACCGCCGGGTGCAGCCCGACGAAGCCCGCGATCACCCCCGGGGCGAAGTACTTGGCCGTGGAGACAACGCCCATCGCCACGCGCCCGCTGCTGCCGCCCTTCAGGGTTTCGAGCCGGTCGGCGCAGGTTTCCAGCACCGTGTTGATGCTGTTGATCGCCCAGAGCATTTCGCGGCCCGCATCCGTGGGTTTCAGGCCGGTGGGCGTTCGGTCGAACAGCATCAGGCCCGCCTCCTCCTCCAGCTGGCGGATGCGGGCGTAGAGCGCGGCCGAGGTCACGTTGAGCTCCTGCGCGGCACGCGTCATGGTCCCGAGACGGGCGACGGCGGCGACGGCCTGGAGCTGTTTGAGAGAGAGATTGCGCATCAGGCTTTTTTAGTTTTTTTGGAATCGCCCGCAAGTTTTTTCAGAATTCTTTCGGTGATACCATGGGGGCCTTCGCGGCTCCGATGCGCCGCGGGCACTGGTGTCCCCGGGGGCACTCGTGCCAAGGGGCAGAGTGCGATGACGATCCGATCCGGGGCGGCGGTCCGACCGGAGACGGCGAGTTGGTCGGGCCACGCGGCCGGGAATGAAAGAAGGGCGGACATTCATGTCGACGGTGTCTCTGGAATTCGGGTCCACCCTCGCGGACGGCCTCGCGGCGACCGTGGCGGCCGATGGGCGGCTCGCCGACGCGGCGGCCGTGATCGCGGCCTGCGCCGAGGCGGCCGTCGACGTCAGCGAGGTGATCGGCCGGGGCATGCTCGGCGGCGCCGACCTCGCCGCCACCGGCGGGAACAACAGCGACGGCGACGTCCAGAAGGCCCTCGACGTGCTGGCCCACGAGCGCTTCACGCAAGCCCTGCGCGGGGCGCCCGTGGCGGTCGTCGCCTCCGAGGAGGCCGAGGGCATGATGCAGATCAACCCCGGCGCGCCGCTGGCCGTCGCGATCGACCCGCTGGACGGCTCGTCCAACATCGGCGTCAACATGGCGGTGGGCTCGATCTTCGGCATCCGTCCCGTGGTGGCCGGTGCCGCGGACTCGATCGCCTCCTTCACCACGCCGGGCACCGAGCAGACCGCCGCCGGCTTCGTCACCTACGGCCCGGCGACCTCCCTCGTCGTCACCCTCGGCCACGGCACGCAGATCTACACCCTGGACCGGGCGGAGCGGACCTTCCGCCTCACCCACCCGCGCCTGGAGGTGGTGGCCTCGGCCCGGGAATACGCCATCAACGCCTCGAACGCCCGGAACTGGGGCGCGCCCGTGAAGGCCTATATCGAGGATTGCCTGCGCGGCTCGGAGGGGCCGCTGGACAAGGACTTCAACATGCGCTGGCTCGGCTCCCTGGTGGCGGATGCCCAGCGGGTGCTGCTGCGCGGCGGCGTGTTCCTCTATCCCGGCGACAACCGGAAGGGCTACGCCCAGGGGCGCCTGCGCCTCCTCTACGAGGCCGCGCCCATCGCCATGCTGATGGAGCAGGCCGGGGCCGGGGCCATCGACGGCGAGCGCCGCATCCTCGACATCAGCGCCACCGGCATCCACGAGCGCGTGCCGCTGATCTTCGGCTCCCTCGACGAGGTCGCCTGCGTGGCCAAGTACTATGACGGCCGCAACGCCGCCGCCGGTCGCTCGCCCCTGTTCGGGCAGCGCGGCCTGATGCGCAGCTAGCGCCCGCGCGGGACAGCACGCACACAGATGTCGGCGCGTCACCCCATCATCTCGGTCACCGGCTCCTCGGGAGCGGGCACCACCTCGGTCCGCAACACCTTCGAGCAGATCTTCCGCCGCGAGGACGTGAGCGCGGTCTACATCGAGGGGGACGCGTTCCACGCCTACGACCGCGACACCATGCGGCGGATGATGGTGGAGGAGCCGAACCTCAGCCACTTCGCCCCGCGCGCCAACCTGCTGCCGGAGCTGGAGGAGGTGTTCCGCACCTACGGCGAGTCCGGGGGCGGGCGCACGCGCCACTACGCCCACGACGCGGCGGACGCGGCCCTCTACGGCACCGAGCCCGGCACCTTCACCCCCTGGGAGGCGTTCCCGCCGGGCTCCGACCTGCTGTTCTACGAGGGCCTGCACGGCTGCGTCGTCGACGACAACGTCGACATGGCCCGCTACGCCGACCTGAAGATCGGCGTGGTGCCGGTGATCAACCTCGAATGGATCCAGAAGCTGCACCGGGACCGCTCGTTCCGGGGCTACTCCACCGACGCCGTCACCGACGTGATCCTGCGGCGGATGCCCGACTACGTGCAGACGATCTGCCCGCAATTCACCTGGACCGACATCAACTTCCAGCGGGTGCCGACGGTGGACACCTCGAACCCCTTCATCGCCCGCTGGATTCCGACGGCCGACGAATCGATGGTCGTGATCCGCTTCAAGGACCCGAAGGGCATCGACTTCTCCTACCTGATCTCGATGATCCAGGGCTCGTTCATGAGCCGCGCCAATTCCATCGTCATCCCGGGCGGCAAGCTCGACCTCGCCATGCAGCTCATCCTGACCCCGATCATCATGCAGCTCGTCGAGCGCAAGCGCCGCATGGCCTGAGCGCGGCCCCGAGGCTCCGGAGACTTCCATCATGAACGGCCCGATCATCTCGCCCTCGATCCTCTCGGCGGATTTCGCCACGCTCGGCGAGGAGGTGCGCGCGGTGTCGGAGGCCGGTGCCGACTGGATCCACCTCGACGTGATGGACGGGCACTTCGTGCCGAACCTCACCTTCGGCCCTGCGGTGATCAAGGCCCTGCGGCCGCACTCGGCCAAGCCCTTCGACGTGCACCTGATGATCGCCCCGGCGGATCCCTACCTCGCGGCCTTCGCGGAGGCCGGCGCCGACGCGATCTCGGTCCATGTCGAGGCCGGTCCGCACATCCACCGCTCCCTCCAGGCGATCCGCGCCCTGGGCAAGCGCGCCGGCATCGCGCTCAACCCGGGCACGCCGGCCTGCGCCATCGAGCCGCTGCTCGATCTCGTCGACCTCGTCCTGGTGATGACGGTCAATCCGGGCTTCGGCGGCCAGAGCTTCATTCCCTCGACCCTCGAGACCATCCGCCGGATCCGCGAGATGACGGCCGGGCGCGGCATCGACATCGAGGTCGACGGCGGCATCGGACCGGAGACCGTGGGGGAGGCGGCGCGGGCCGGCGCCAACGCCTTCGTGGCCGGCAACGCCGTGTTCAAGGGCGGACCGGCCGGCTACGCCGACCGGATCGCGGCGATCCGGGCGGGTGCGGCGGAGGTCGGAGGCGGCCCCCTCTCATGCTGAGGGCGCTGATCTTCGACGTCGACGGGACGCTCGCCGAGACCGAGGACCTGCACCGTCAGGCCTTCAACGGCGCCTTCGCGGATCTCGGCCTGCCGTGGTCCTGGTCGTCGGCCCGCTACGCCGACCTCCTCACCGTGATGGGCGGCAAGGAGCGTCTGCGCCACTACGTCGAGACCGAGCATGCCGACGAGGTCGAGGCCCTGCGCCCGCGCATGGGCGAGATCCACGACCGCAAGACCCGCCGCTACGGCGACCTCGTGGAGGGCGGGAGCCTCGCCCTGCGCCCCGGGGTCGGGCGCCTGATCGCGGAGGCTCGGGCGGCGGGGATCAAGCTCGCGGTCGCCAGCACCACGAGCCGACCCAACGTCGACACCCTGCTGCGCATCAACTTTTCGGCCGGCGACGTCCCCTTCGACGTCATCGCCTGCGGCGACGAGGCCGCGCGCAAGAAGCCCGCCCCCGACGTCTTCGACCTCGCGTTGCGGCGTCTGGCCGTCGCGCCCTCCGAGGCCGTGGCCTTCGAGGATTCCGCTGCCGGCATCCGTTCGGCCCTCGATGCGGGCCTGCCGGTCATCGCCACCCGCAGCCGCTACACCGAGAGCCACCGCCTCGACGGGGCCTTCTCGGCCGTCTCCGATCTCGGCGAGCCCGGCGCGCCGCACCGGCACCTCTCCGGGCATGTCTGGCCGGACGGAATCGTGACCCTGGACGCCCTGCGGGACTGGCACGCGCGGGTCACCGCCTGAGGTCGGGCCTCAGTCCCGCGGGCGCCGCATCCCGTCCCGTGCCGGCGGCTCGCCCTCGGCGCGGGTCGGAAACAGCACCGCGCCGGCGACCGCCCCGAGCACGCCCGCGATCCCGAGCTTGACCCAACGCCGGGCGGGCGCCGCGTCCCGTCGGTGCTCCGGGCGGGGGCGGGCATCCGCGCGGCGGGTTCCGGGGCCGCCCCGGTCGGTGGCTTGATCGGTCATCGCCCCAACGATAGCGCCCGTGCGCCGGATAGTCACCGGGAAGGGCCGCAGACATGCCGCGGACAAGGCCGTCCACGCTGCGGCGCAGCGTTGTCATCGGCGCGGGCTGCGGCCTATAAGCCGGCCAACCCCTTTCCGTCCGGCATCGCGGACCCGCCGCCCCGGCAACCGGCCCTCGCGATCCGGCTTCGTTCCTACCAGTCCAGGGTCACGTCATGGCCGGCCATTCCCAGTTCAAGAACATCATGCACCGCAAGGGCCGCGTCGACGCGGTCCGCTCGAAGCTGTTCGGCAAGCTCGCCCGCGAGATCACGGTCGCGGCCAAGCTCGGCCTGCCCGACCCGGCCATGAACGCGCGCCTGCGCGCCGCCATCATCGCGGCCCGGGCCGAGAACGTGCCCAAGGACAACATCGAGCGCGCGATCAAGAAGGCGTCGAGCGCCGATGCCGAGACCTACGACGAGATCCGCTACGAGGGCTACGGCCCCGGCGGCGCCGCCCTGATCGTTGAGGCGCAGACGGACAACCGCAACCGCACGGCCAGCGACGTGCGCTCGGCCTTCACCAAGTCCGGCGGCAGCCTCGCGGAGACGGGCGCCGTCTCCTTCATGTTCGATCATGTCGGCGTGGTCGAGTTCGACCCCAAGGTGGCGGATGCCGACACCATGCTGGAGGCCGCCATCGAGGCCGGCGCCGACGACGTGCGCTCCGACGAATCGGGTCACGAGATCACCTGCGCCCAGGAGGCCTATGGCGAGGTCTCGAAGGCGCTGGAGGCCCGCTTCGGCGAGCCGCGCCGCACGGCCCTGGTATGGAAGGCGCAGAACACCGTCGAGGTCGACGACGAGACCGGCGAGAAGCTGATCCGCCTCGTCGAGGTGATCGAGGACCAGGACGACGTCCAGAACGTCTTCGTCAATTTCACCCTGTCGGACGCCCTGATGGAGAAGCTCCAGAGCTGATCGACCGAAGCCCGCGGGTCAGGCGGCCTTCACGGTCTCGAGGAACCGGTTCACCTCGGTGCCGAGGCGGTCGGCCTCCTGCGCCAGCTCGGACGCGGAGGCGAGGACCCGGGCGGCGGCTTCGCCGGTCTCCCCGGCCGATTGTGCGACGCCGCCGATGGTGGCCGTGATCGCGCCCGTACCGGTCGCGGCCTCGGCCACGTTGCGGATGATCTCCCGGGTCGCCGATCCCTGCTGGTCCACCGCCGCCGCGATGGCGTCCGCGGTCAGGCTCATGGTGCGGATCTGCGCGGCGATCGCCTCGATGGCGCTGACCGCCTCGCGGGTGGTGCCCTGGATCGCGTTGATCTGCCCCGTGATCTCCTCCGTCGCCCGGGCGGTCTGGTTGGCGAGTTCCTTGACCTCGGCGGCGACCACCGCGAAGCCGCGCCCGGCCTCGCCGGCCCGGGCCGCCTCGATGGTGGCGTTGAGCGCCAGGAGGTTGGTCTGGCCGGCGATGCCGGAGATCATCCCGACGACGTCGCCGATCCGGGCCGCACCCGTGCTCAGGGCGTGAACCAGCTGGCCGGTGGCGTCGGCCTGGCCCACCGCGCTCTGTGCCATCCGCGCGGATTCCGCGACCTGGCGGCCGATCTCCTGGACCGAGGCGCCGAGTTCCCCGGCGGCGCCGGCCACACGGTCCACGTTCCGCGCGGCCATCTCGGCGGCACCGGCCACGGATCCCGCCCGGTCCGCCGTGCCCTCCGCCGTCACCGTCATGGTCCGTGCGGTCCCCTGCATCGCCCCCGCGGCCTGCGTGACCCGGCCCAGGATGCCGCCCACGGCCGATTCGAAATATTGGGCGGTCCGCTGCATGGCCGCCCGGCGCTGCGCATCGGCCCCCGCCCGGGCCAGGGTGGTCTCCGATTCCAGGGCCTGCATCCGCTCCACCTGCACCCGGATGGCGCCCTCGGACGCGACCTGCGCCGCGAAGGCGGTCGCGATGGTGCGGGCGACCCAGGCCAGCACGCCCGCCTCGAGGATCAGGATGACGGCATGGAGCACCACGCGCGCGAGGTCCGCGCTGCGCGGCCCGCCGGGGAAGATCAGCGCCGGCATCGCGATGTTGAGGGCGAGATGGTGGCCGGCGACGGCCGCCGCGCAGGCCAGCAGGATGGTCCAGTCGCACCACGCGACGACCAGCGCCATGCAGGCGAAGAAGTACATGTGCAGGTCGATCTGCCACGGATGCCCCGCCAGCGCGGAGAGCAGGATCGCCGCCATGCCGATGAGCGACAGGCTACTGACCAGCCGCGTCGTCGGGCCGGTCGGCGCGCGCCGCCACGCCAGCGTGCTGAATCCCGCCAGGAGGCCCGCGATCACCAGGGGGACCGTCAGCGCATTGCCGGTGAGCCAGGCGCAGAGCGCGATGACCGGCAGGTGCAGCCAGAGGAAGGCGATGAGACATCGGCCGAAGGTCTGCCGCAGGGTGTCGAGGTTCGTCATCGCCGGGCCGGGTCCGTTGCGGGGGGGCTGTGAAGGGGGTTCAGGTCTGGGAAGCGGGCGTGCAGGCCGTCGCGAACCGGGCGTCGACGACGAGCCAGGCCCCGGAGGCGTAGAGGCGGGCGACCAGACCGGACGATCCGGCCCGAACCACGAGGACGTTGCTCCCGGCGCCGAGACGCAGGATGGTGCCGCCCGCCCGCGCCACGATGGCGGCGGCGTCCCGGCCGGGAGGGGCGATCACCGCCACGGTCTCCGACATCGGAACCGCCAGCACGCCGAGCGGCAGCGCCAGGGTCGCGATCACCGCGAAACCACCGAGGAGCCGGTTCGGACGAGAGGAGGACGCGACGTCGGACACGAGGACGGCAATCCGCTGGGAATCTATCCTGTGTTAATACGGTGCGATCCTCTAAGAAGCGGTTACGCGCAGCCTTCATCGGCGAAGCGCCGGACCCTGCGCGCGACCCACGTTCCTCGAACGCCGCGTCAGCCGGTTCCGACATGGTTCGGGGCCGAGACCGGAACGCCTTCGATGCATCGGTCGAGACCCGGCGGGTTGGAGTCGAGATTCACCGGGATAGGCTTCGCGCGTCCTGCGGTCGCCGTCGTCGGCGGCCGAACGGAAGCGGCTCGTTCCGCGACGGTCGGTCCTGCCGGAACCACCGCGGCAACGCGGATTGGCATAACGTTCCGTTCACGGTATGTCCCTATCGCTCGGAACGGCGCGACGGTCGCGCCCGGAGCCGCGCCATCCATGATCGTGTCCGCATGAGCGTTCCCGTCCGCATCCTCGGCATCGATCCGGGCCTGCGGCGCACCGGCTGGGGCGTCGTCACGGCCACGGGCACCAGGCTCGCCTATGTCGATTGCGGCGTCGTCACCTCGGACGGGGACCTGCCGCTCGCCCTGCGCCTGCGCGAGCTCTACGAGGGCATCACCCGCATCGTCGGGGCGTTCCAGCCGGACGAGGTCTCGGTCGAGGAGACCTTCGTCAACAAGGACGCGCAGGCGACGCTGAAGCTCGGGCATGCCCGCGCGGTGGCGCTGCTGGTCCCGGCGCTCGCCGGCATGCCGGTGTTCGAGTACTCGGCCAACCTGATCAAGAAGACGGTCGCGGGGTCGGGACACGCCGATAAGGTCCAGATCCAGGCCATGGTGAAGTTCCTGCTGCCGAAGGCCGAGTTCAAGGTCGCCGACGCCGCGGATGCGCTGGCCATCGCCATCACCCACAACAGCCATCGCGGCGCCCATGCCCTGAGGCGCGAGCACGCCCCCGTCGCCGGGACGAGCAGCCTCGCGGCGGCCCGCATCGCGGCGGCCCTGGCGCGGGGCTGACCGGGTCGGGCCTGGACTCTCCCCGCGCGCCCGTGCAGTTCCCTCCGGCGGAACACGCGGGCGAACCGGGCGGAGAGCGAGGGGAATGGCCGACCAAGGGGCGATGCGCCCGACTCTGCCGATCGGCGACACGCTGCGCGACGCCGGAGCTTCCGGGCTCCGGTCCGTCCGCGCCCTCGGCCCGGCCACGACCGTGGCCTTCGTCGTCGTCCTGGCCAAGGAAGCGGCCCATACGCTGATGGGCGATCCGACGGCACCCGCCCGCTTCCGGGACGACGTCTTCCTCGTCGATTGCGCCTGCACGATCCTGCTCGCGCCCTACTGGATGGCGATGTTCCGGCTCGTCCTCGGCGCGGGCGGCTCCGTGCGCGCGGTCGCCGAGGGCCGGGCCGGCCCGTTCCGGGACTTCCTCGCCCTCGAACTGTTCTGGCTCCTGGCCAGCGGGCTGCTCGACCGCGCGCTCTCGTCGGACATGCTCGGGCCGGGCCGGCTGATCGTCGGCTTCTCGGCCTGGATCGCCCTGCTGCTCCTGCAGATCCGGACCAGCATGCTGGCGCCCGCCCTGGCGCTCGGCGCGCCCGACGCGACCCTGCGCGCGGTGTTCGCGATGACGCGCGCGTCGACCGCGCGCATCGGCCTGATCCTGATCGCGACGATCCTGCCCCTCGGCCTCATCGACCGCATGCTGCATGCGCCCGAGCGGTCCGGTGCCGACCTGCCCGCGTTCGTGCTGGCGGTCCGGATCTTCGCCTCGAGCCTCATCGACATGGCCCTGCTCGTCCTGGTGACCGCTCTGCTCGCGGAGATCTACCGGCGGCTGCGGACGGGGGAGGGTGCCCTCACTCCACGGCCTTGAACTCGCCCTCGATCCGCAGGGACACGTCGTCGCCCAGGAGCGGCAGGAAGGCGCTGATGCCGAAATCCGAGCGCCTGATCACCGCGCGTCCATCGAAGCCGACGGTGTAGGCCTTGTTGACCGGGTTGATCCCGGCCTGGTTGAAGGTGGCGTCGAAGGCGACCGCCTTCGTCACGCCCTTGAGCGTGAGGTCGCCGTTGACCCGCGCGGTGGTCGGGCTCGTCGGCTCGACGCTGGTGGCGGTGAACGTGGCCTTGGGGAACCTGGCGGTGTCGAAGAAGTCCGGCGCCTTGAGGTGCTGGTTGAGCTGCTCGTTCAGGCCGTTGACGCTGTCGGTGCCGATCGTGACCGTCAGGGTGGATTTCGCCGGCTCCTTCGGGTCGAGCACCGCCTGCGCGGACACGTCGGTGATCTGCCCGTAATAGGTCGAGAAGCCGAGATGGCTCACGGACCAGGTGATCTTGCCGTGGGCCGGATCGAGGACGTAGGCCCCCGGACGCACCTGCGTCGGATCGCCGGACGGCGCGGCGGGCGGTGCCGCGGCCGGGGTTTCCGCCGCCACGCGCGGGCCGGTGGCGAACAGGAGCCCGAAGGCGAGGAGCAGCGCGGTCTGGCGCATCGGGGCGGTCATCCATCTGTGTCGGGCAGGGCGCCTTTGATTTCACGAACGCCGCGCGGCCTCAAGGCGGGGAGCGCCGCTGTCGCGACGGGGCGCATGGCGCTCGCCCGCGCCGCCCTGTAGGCAATCCGCCGACGGCTGGGCATCCGGCGGCGCGAGGGATGGGCGGGGCGATGATCGGCAAGCTGAAGGGCGTGGTGGATTCCTATGGCGAGGATTTCGTGATCCTCGACGTGCAGGGTGTCGGCTACGTGGTCCATTGCTCCGCCCGGACCCTCCAGCGCCTGCCCGGCATCGGCGAGGCGGCGGACCTCGCGATCGAGACCTATGTCCGGGAGGACATGATCCGGCTCTACGGCTTCCGCTCGGATGCCGAGCGCGAGTGGTTCCGCCTGCTCCAGACCGTTCAGGGCGTGGGCAGCAAGGTCGCCCTCGGACTGCTCTCGGTGCTCGAACCCGCGGCCCTCGCCTCGGCCATCGCCCTGGGCGACAAGGGCGCGGTGGCGCGGGCGCCCGGCGTCGGCCCGCGCCTCGCGGCACGTCTGGTGGCGGAACTGAAGGACAAGGCTCCGGCCTTCGCGCCCATCGATCCCGCGGTGATCGCGCTGTCGGGTGCGGTCGAAGCCCGCACCGCGCCGCAGCCCGTCGCCGACGCGATCTCCGCCCTGGTCAATCTCGGCTATGCCCCCGTCCAGGCGTCGGCCGCCATCGCCGAGGCCCTCAAGAATGCGGGCGAGGGCGCCGAGGCCAAGACCCTGATCCGGCTGGGCCTGCGCGAACTCGCCCGGTGAGCGCGATCCCTCCCCGGTGCGCGTGGACCCTTGACGCTGGCGATCCCCGTTGCCAGTTGGGGAGAAGACGACTAACCTGCTGAAAGTAAAGCAGTTTTCAACTATTCTAATCTACCCGCCAATCCGATGCACGGGCTCAGCTTTTGCGCTCCGGCGTCAGCACCGCCTCAGATTCGACGAAGTGGCCGGGTGGAAACCCATCCGGCGGCCTCATCCCACGGCACGAGCCACGCACGAGTCACGGTCCCGCATGATCGTCTGTTCCTGCAACGTCCTGTCCGATCGCGCGGTGCGCGCCTGCCTGCATCGCGGCCCGGATTGTCCGCGCACGCCGGCTCAGGTCCAGGCCTGCCTCGGCTGCAGCCCGAAATGCGGCCGCTGCGCCCGGACCATCCGCGGCATCCTGCAAAATGCCCTCGACGAGGCGGCGCATGCGTGTACTGCGACTTGCGCGAGCACCTGTAGTTTGGTCAAGGTCCAGACTGCGGAGGAGGGGATCGCCGCCTGAGCGCCCATTCCGGGTGCTGAAGCTCCCCTCCGGCTTAACGTGCCTCAAGGGAGATTGGGCGGATGAAGGGTGATGCGAAGGTCGTCGAGTACCTCAATCGGGGACTGCGCAGCGAGCTCACGGCGGTCAGCCAGTACTGGCTGCATTTCCGCATGCTGAACGATTGGGGCTACATCGATCTCGCCAAGTTCTGGCGCAAGGAATCCATCGAAGAGATGCAGCATGCCGATCGCTTCGTCGACCGGATCCTGTTCCTCGACGGCTTCCCGAACCTGCAGGAACTCGACCCCCTGCGGATCGGCCAGAACGTCCAGGAGATCATCGAGTGCGATCTCGCCGCCGAGAACGAGGCGCGCGCGCTCTACCTCGAGGCGGCCCAGTACTGCGACTCGATCAACGACCGCGTGTCGAAGCGCCTGTTCGAGGATCTGGCCGAGGACGAGGAAGGCCATATCGACTTCCTCGAGACGCAGCTGGAACTGATCGGCCAGATCGGCCTGCCGCTCTACGCCCAGAAGCACATCGGCGGCCTGGAGCCGATCGCGCCGGAAGCCGAGTAGGACCCGGACCGCGCCGGGCTCGCGGGCCCGGCGCTCAGCCCGACAGGACGCGCCTGATCGATCTCGCGCAAGGGCAGGGTGACGCCGATCGCCGGCCGGTCGAGCGTGCCGTCGACGTCCCCGACGACCCGGAAGCCCTGCCGGACGCCTTTCGCCCGATCATGGACGTCGAGTGCGCGCGATCCCGGGCGACCCGCACGGAATGCCGAAGCGCGGGCAGCCGCTGGCCGATCTGCCCTGTTTCGAAGCGGTCCCGGGCCTCCGTGCCCGAGGAGCGCACCTCGAACGCCCCGCGCGGGGTGTCGACCGAGGCCGCCCCCGGCGCGACGGCGCCGCAGACCACGGGCACCTCCGGCGGCATCGCCGCTTCCGCGGCGCGGCTCCTCGGGAAGAACGTCCGCGTGAAGGCCTGGCGGGCGCCGCCCGCCGCGTCATCCGGATCACGCGGCCCGCCGGTCGGTTCCCGGCGTTCGTCGCGAGGCTTGTCCGCGAGGCGTTCCTCGAAGGCGTCGCGGGCCATCCATCCGAAGTCCTGCGACGCACCGTCCACGACGGATCCCCCGGTCGGTGGCCGCCCGTCGCCGCGCTGAGAATGTAGCGCGAACGGCGCCTTTGTGCGACATCCAGCGCGAGAACAGATGATGGACACAGGGCGCCGCCGCCCCCACCGAGAGTCCGTGTGAGCAAGCTTCCCAAGTCTCCGTCGTCGCGCTCCGCCGCGTCGAAGCCGCCATCGCCGACTCTGCATCCGCTTCCGGAATCGCTCCTGACGCCCGAGCGGCGCGAGGACGACCTGGAGCAGTCGATCCGCCCGTTGAGCCTGTCCGAGTTCATCGGGCAGCGGGCGGCGCGCGCCAACATGAGCATCTTCATCGAATCGGCCAAGAAGACCGGCTCGGCCCTCGACCACGTGCTGTTCGTCGGGCCGCCTGGCCTCGGCAAGACGACGCTGGCCCAGATCGTCGCCCGCGAACTCGGCGTGAACTTCCGCTCCACCTCCGGCCCGGTCATCGCCAAGGCGGGGGACCTCGCCGCCCAGCTGACGAATCTGGAAGAGCGCGACGTGCTCTTCATCGACGAGATCCACCGCCTCAACCCGGCGGTGGAGGAGATCCTCTATCCGGCGATGGAGGATTACCAGCTCGACCTCATCATCGGCGAGGGGCCGGCCGCCCGCTCGGTCAAGATCGAGCTGCCGAAATTCACCCTGGTCGGGGCCACCACCCGCGCGGGCCTGCTGACCACGCCGCTGCGCGATCGCTTCGGCATCCCGATCCGGCTGGAATTCTACGACGTCGACGAGCTCGAACTCATCGTCAGCCGCGGCGCCCGCGTGCTCGGCCTCGGCATGTCGCCGGAGGGCGCCAACGAGATCGCCAAGCGCGCTCGGGGCACGCCCCGCATCGCCGGGCGCCTGCTGCGCCGGGTGCGCGACTTCGCCATCGTGGCCGATGCGCCGACGGTGACCCGGGCCATCGCAGACCGTGCGCTGCAACTCCTCGACGTCGATCCGGCCGGTCTCGACGTGATGGATCGCAAGTACCTGACGATGATCGCGACGTCCTTCAACGGCGGTCCGGTCGGAATCGAGACCATCGCCGCGGCCCTGTCGGAGCCGCGCGATGCGATCGAGGACATCATCGAGCCGTTCCTGATCCAGAAGGGCTTCGTCCAGCGCACGCCGCGCGGGCGCATGCTCACCCCCCACGCCTTCCGCCACATGGGCTTTCCCGAACCCCGCCGTGAGCCGAGCGGACAGTTCGGCCTGTTCAATTCCAACGATCCGGACGCCTGATACGAGGTCCGCTCGATCGAAGCGGGCGCCGCATCGGCAAGCCGGCGCGGCGCTCGCGGATCACCGAACCCCGCCATCCCGAGAGGATTCGACCGGCGTTCGTAGGAGCCGGGCGCGCCCGGCCGAGGCGTCAGGCCGCGTCGCGGTGGCGCTTCTGGTCGGAGCGGGCACCCGCGAGGTCCGGTCCGGCGAAGGCCCGGCGCGCCAGGATGTCCTTGAGGTCGGCCGCCGGCAGGGGACGGCTGAAGAGGAAGCCCTGGAGTTCGTTGCAGCCCTCCGCCTCGAGGATGGCCGCCTGCTCCTCCGTCTCGACCCCCTCGGCGACCACGCCCATGCCGCAGGCCTTGCCCAGACCCACCAGCGCCCGGACGATGGCGACGCTTCCGTTCTCCTGTCCGAGGGTGCGGACGAAGGACTGGTCGATCTTGAGCTTGTCGAAGGGGAAGCGCCGCAGGTAGCTGACGCTCGAGTAGCCCGTGCCGAAATCGTCCATCGCGATCTGCAGGCCCAGCGCCTGCAGCCGGTGCAGGATCCGGAAGGTCTCGGCATGGTCGCGCAGCAGGACGGATTCGGTGACCTCCAGTTCCAGGCGGCTCGCCATCAGCCCGGAGCCGATCAGCGCCCGCGACACGTCCTCGAAGAGGTCGCCGCGGACGAACTGCACGGAGGAGATGTTCACGGCGATCTTCAGGGCGTCCGGCCAGGTCGCCGCCTCGCGGCAGGCTTGCGCCAGGACCCAGGCGCCGATCTCGCGGATCAATCCCATCTCCTCGGCCAGCGGGATGAAGGTCGCCGGATCGATGAGGCCGCGTTCCGGATGGCGCCAGCGCAGCAAGGCCTCGAGGCCGTTGAGGGTCCGGCTCCGCGCGGCGACGAGGGGCTGGTAATGCAGTTCGAACTGATGGCCGGCCAGGGCGCGCCGCAACTCGGCGCCGAGGTGATGCCGGCGCTGGATGTCCTTGTCCATCTCGGTCTGGAAGAAGCGCCAGGTGCCGCGGCCCGCCGCCTTGGCCTGGTACAGGGCCACGTCGGCGCGGCGCAGCACGGCCTCGCTGTCCGCATCGGACGGCTCCACGAGCGCGATGCCGATGCTGGTCCCGATGACGATCTCCTGATCCTGAACCGTGAAGGGCGCCCGCAGGGCGGCCACGAGCCGCGCGGCGAGTTCCGCCGCATCGGCGGGCGCGCCGATGTCGGATTGGACGATGGCGAATTCGTCGCCGCCGAGGCGCGCCACGAAGTCCGACGCGCGCAGGCCGTCCTGCAGGCGCTGCGCGGTCAGGCACAGGAGCGCATCGCCCGCCGGGTGGCCGAGCGTGTCGTTGACCCCCTTGAAGCCGTCGAGATCGAGGTAGAGCACCGCCGTCCGCGTGCCGGGCCCGCGGGCGGTGAGCATGTCCGCCATGTGCTCGCGCAGGAAGGCGCGGTTGGGCAGCCCGGTCAGCGCGTCGTGCCGGGCCATCCGGACGATCCGGGCCTCGCTCTGACGGCGTTCCGTGATGTCCTCGTGGGTGCATTGCCAGCCGCCGCGGATCGGGACGTGCTTGACGGCGATGGCCCGCCCGTCGGCGAGATCCCAGGTGAAGGAGCCCGGCGTCGCCGAGGCGTGGTCCGAGGCCGGCCAGGGCGGGGGGCGATCGCCGTTGCCGGCCGCGAGATGGGCCCGGATGGCGCCCAGCGTCGTGCCGGGCTGGCGCAGATCGGGGGGCACGTCGTGGAGTTCGACGTAGCGCGCGTTCATCACGATCAGGCGATCGTCGAGGTCGAACAGGCAGAGGCCCTGGGCCATGTTGTCGAGGGCGATGCCGAAGCGGGCATACTGGGTGCGCAACGCGTGCTCGCTCCGGACCCGCTCCTCCGCGCGCAGGAGCATGGCCTGCCCGCGGGCCTGGCGCCGGCCGAGCACGAAGAGGCCGACGAGGCCGAGGTCGAGGAGAAAGGCGGCCGCCCCCAGCACCGTGGCCTGACGGCGCCAGGGCGCGAGGGCCGCCGCCGTGGTCCGGCTGACGCTGAGGATCGCCGGATAGTTCGAGAGCGTGCGGGTCGCGACGAGCCGATCCTGCGCATCGATGGGACTGACCGTCCGGGTCACGCCGCCGGCCCTGTTGCGCTGGGCGATCAGGGCGGCGCCGGTGGTGACGTAGCCGCGGCCGATCGCATTCTCCCGGTATGGATGGCGCACCAGGAGCACGCCGTCGGTGCGGAACAGCGAGATGGCGTAGTCGGGTTGCGGCGCGATCTGGCCGTAGAGGCCGGCGAAGTATTGCAGTTCCACCGCGCCGAGCACGAGCCCGAGGAAGGTCCCGTCCGGGGCGGAGATCTTGCGGGCGATGTACAGGGTCCAGGTTCCGTTGCCGCGGTTCTGCACCGGCTCGCTGACGAAGCGCTGCAGCAGCGGGTCCGACGCCAGGGCCTTGAAGTAGGCGCGGTCGGCGATGTTCACGTCCGGGATCGGCCAGAACCGGGTGAAGTTGCGCAGCTTGCCGGTGTGGTCGACCACCGTGACGGCATTGACCTGGGGCAGCGCCGCCGTCCGCGCCCGCAGGGAGTCGTGCATGGACCGCGTTCCCATCTGCGCCGCGAAGGCGGTCGGGGTGGCCACCTCGGCGGCGCGGATCTCGTCGATCAGGGACTCCTGCACCAGTTCGATGGCCTGGAGGGCACGGTCGGCCTGGTCGGCCAGGACGGTGGTCAGGCTGACGAGGTTCTGCTCGGTGTCGGCGATGGCCCGCCCGTGCAGATCCGCGATGAAGAGGCCCGCGCTCGCCGCAATGGCCAGACCGAGAATACCGCCAGCCGTCGCCAGCAAGACGAAGGAGCTGGCGCAAAGATCTTTGGTCGCTGTGATCAGATGAGCCAATCGTCTCCGAACGCTGGTCGTCAACATCATCCTATCCTGCGTGCCGCCGTCGCGGCACAGACATCGCGCCGGAGCGCATCGATGTCTTTGTGCAAAAACGTCGAGAGCTCGGCGCACGCGCGCCTTCCGGCTGATCAACGTGGGAACGGATTAATTTTTCTTCCGCGGATTTGGGCCGGATTTTAGCTCTGCGCAGGGAAATGGCCGGACGCGCGGCCCGCGCCGATCGGCCCGGAGCACCGGCGCCGCGGAGGGGGCGCGTTGCCCGCCCTCGGGAATCTGCTAGAGCGGCCCGCCGCCCGCGAGGCAGGGCCGGCCCTTCGCAGCCGCCGGAGGCACCGTCGCAGGGCGGGCCAGCCGCCGGCCCGGGGCCGCGATCCGGCCCGCGCAGTCATGCATCACGAATCCGGGAGACTCGCCGTTGACCCAGTCCGAACCCGGCGTCCACGCCCTGGCGGTGCGCGTCTACTACGAGGACACCGACTTCTCGGGCTTCGTCTACCACGCGAGCTACCTGCGCTTCATGGAGCGGGGGCGCACCGAACTCCTGCGCGGGCTCGCGGGCGATCAATCCGACCTGCACCGGGACGCGGCCGGCCTGCACTTCGTCGTGCGCCGCATGGTGATCGACTACGCGAAGCCGGCGCGGATGGACGATCTCCTCGAGATCCGGACCTGGACCAGCGCGATGAAGGGCGCCTCGATGCACCTCGCCCAGGAGGTGCGGCGCGGGGACGAACGCCTCGTGAAGGCCGAGGTCGTGGTCGCCTGCGTCCGCGACGGGCGCGCGGTCCGCCTGCCCGACAGCCTGCGGCAGGTCCTGTCGCCGGAGCGGGGCGATCCCGGCTCCGCGCTCTGGGAATAGCGGGGCCGCGGGGCCGGGATTCGGCGCCCCGCCCGGTCGCCGGGCACGCCGCCTCAGATCTTGCGGACCTCGCCGAGGAAGAGCTTCACCGCGGCCGCCACGGCCTCGATCTCGCGATTGAGGTCCGCCGTCGCGCGCAGCATCCGCTCGGCCGAACTGGCCGAATCCGTCGCGCTCAGGGCGACCGCCGCGACGCTGGAACTCACCGTCTCGGTCCGGCCGGAGGCCTCCTCGACGCTGCGGCGGATCTCGGTGGAGGTGGCCGACTGCTCCTCGACGGCGGAGCCGACGGAGATCGCGCTCTCGTCGATGCGGGCGATGATCCCGGCGATCCGCTCGATGGTCGAGGCCGTGGACGTCGTCGCGGTCTGGATCATCGCGACCTGACGCGAGACGTCGTCCGTCGCCCGGGCGGTCTGGGCCGCGAGTTCCTTGACCTCGCTGGCGACGACGGCGAAGCCCCGCCCGGCCGGTCCGGCGCGCGCCGCCTCGATGGTCGCGTTGAGGGCGAGCAGGTTGGTCTGGCTGGCGATCTGGCCGATCATCCCGACGACCTGACCGATGTGATTCGAGTTCTCGCTGAGCGCGCGCACGCTCGCCACCGCCTGGCGCGCTTCCTCCACCGCCTCGCCGGTCACCGAGCGGGAGCGGTTCATCTGCTGCGTGATCTCGGCGTTCGCGGCGTTCAGTTCCTCCACGGCCCTGGCCACGGTCCGGACGTTGGCCGAGGTGCCGATGGCGCCCGACGACGCCGTGGCGGCGGCGTCGGAGGTCTCGCCCGTCTTCTGGAGGACCTGGTTGGCGGAATCGCGCATGGTGTCGGTGGCGCCGCCGGCGGCATCCAGGGCGGTCTGGATCGCGGTGTCGAAGGCCGAGATCGCGTCGGTGAAGGGGGTCACGTCGGCCCAGGACAGCACGGCCGCGATGTAGGCGCCCTGTGCCATCACCGCCGAGACGTGCAGGTCGAGGGTCTTGGGGCCGAGCCGGATCTTGGTGCGCCAGGGCAGGCGAGACGGATCGGCGACGATGCTGCGCTGATGGTGGGGGTTCTTGTGGAACACGTCCATCGACGTGCCCACCATCCGGTCGGGGTTCACTTCCCGCGGCAAATATTGCCTCAGCGCATGCATGGTCTCGATGCTGCGCCGATTGGCATAGGTGATGTTCGCGGTGACGGGATCGAGCACCAGGACGTTGACCGGAAGCGCATTCAGCACGGCTTCCGGATCGATTTGCGACATGGTGTCGGCCAGGGCATCGGATCGAGACCGACGCAATGCGCCGAAGATCTTCCTCTGACTATTCATAGAACCAGACTTTCTGCGCGGTGCCGAGTATTTCCCCCGTTCGAAAAATATGATCTATGTTAATTAAAAAAGTGTTAAACCGAAGGTGAGACGTTTTGGTTCAGCCGTAAGGCCAGTATCGCCGATGGTGCGCTGGAGGATTCCGCGCCCGTGACGGCGGGACGCCCGGATCGCGGGCCGCGTCCCCCGGGTCCGGCCCCGGCAAGGGAATGTTAACCCTGCCGGGTGCTTAACTGCGGTCGGAGCGGACGCGTGCGATGCACAAGGCCGGCCCATACTTTCGACAGATTCGCGGGCCATTGAGCCTTGAAATCGCTCAAGGTTCCGGTTGAAGCGCGCAGGACGGACCACCGGTTCCGTGACGGTTCCGCGCGGGGTTTTTCGAGGATCATGTCATGAACCCAGCCGATGCCATGCAGGCGATGCCGGCCCCCGACATGACGCTGCTCGGCCTCTTCCTTCAGGCGCACTTCGTCGTGAAGGTCGTGATGCTCGGGCTGATCGGCGCCTCGGTCTGGTGCTGGTCGATCATCGTCGACAAGACCCTGCTGTTCCGCCGCACCAAGGCCGAGATGGACGCCTTCGAGGAGGCGTTCTGGTCCGGCCGCTCCCTGGAGGAGCTCTACCGCTCGTTCAACGACCGCCAGCCGGTGGGGCAGGGCGCCCTGTTCGTGGCCGCCATGCGAGAGTGGAAGCGCTCCTTCGAAGGCTCCGGCCGCCAGATCCAGAGCCTGTCCCAGCGCATCGACAAGGTGCTGGACGTGACGATCCAGCGCGAGGTCGAGCGCCTCGAGTCCCGCCTGCTCTTCCTCGCCTCCATCGGCTCGGCCGGCCCCTATATCGGCCTGTTCGGCACGGTCTGGGGCATCATGACCGCCTTCACCTCGATCGCGGCCTCCAAGAACACCTCGCTGGCCGTGGTGGCGCCGGGCATCGCGGAGGCGCTGTTCGCCACCGCCATCGGCCTCTTCGCCGCGATCCCCGCCGTGCTCGCCTACAACAAGCTGCAATCGACGGTGGCCAAGAACCAGTCGCGCCTCGAGGGCTTCGCCGACGAGTTCTCCGCCATCCTCTCCCGGCAGATCGACGAGCGCCTCTCGCTCGTCGCCTGATCCCACCCCCACACCCGAGGAACGATCATGGGCATGGCCCACGGAGCAGCGCAGGGTGGTGGCGGACGGCGTCGGCGGGGACGCCGGCACGCGGCCATCAACGAGATCAACATGACGCCGTTCATCGACGTCGTGCTCGTGCTCCTGATCGTCTTCATGGTCGCGGCGCCGATGATGACGGTGGGCGTGCCCCTCGACCTGCCGCAATCGAAGGCGAGCCCGCTGAACTCCGACACCAAGCCGGTGACGCTGTCGATCCGCCAGTCGGGCCAGGTCTTCCTCGGCGAGGCCGAGCTCTCCGACGACACCATCGTCCCGAAGCTCACCGAGAGCTCGAAGGCCGGGTTCGAGGAGCGGGTCTTCGTGCGCGGCGACAAGCGGGTCGATTACGGCCGCGTCGCCCAGGTGATGGCGATCGTGACGGGCGGCGGCTTCAAGAAGGTCGCCCTGGTCACCGAGCCGGACCAGAAGTAGCGGGCGCCGGCGGTGCGAATCCCCTTCAAGCGCAGTGAACCGGGCGTCTGGGTCTCGGCGGCGACGCATGTCGGCCTGCTGACGGTCGCCCTGCTGTCGGTGGCGGCGCCCGCCCTGCCGGACGCGCAGGAGGGCGTGCCCGTCGAGGTCATGACCGAGCAGCAATATTCGGAACTCACGAAGGGCGAGCGCAACGCCGACGCGCCGCAGCCCAACGCCAAGCCGCGCGCCGACCGGGTCGCCGAGAAGGCCGAGGAGCGCGAGCCCGAGAACGCCAAGGTCGATGCCCCGGCTCCGCCGAAGCGCCCCGCCGACATGAAGGTGGCCAGCGCCGAGGAGATGCCCCTGCGCTCCAGCGAGCCCGACCCGCAGGAAGCCAAGGCCGAGGCCGCCAAGGAAGCCGCCAAGGAAGCCGCGAAGGAAGCCGCGAAGGAAGCCGCGAAGGAAGCTGCCAAGGCGGAGGCGGCCGAAAAGGCTGCCAAGGCCGAGGCTGCCAAGGCCGCAGCCGCGGCCGAAGCGAAGGCTGCCGCGGCCGCCGAGGCGAAAGCCGCCGCTGCGGAAGCCAAGACCGCCGCCGCGGCCAAGGCGAAGGCCGAGGCGGTCAAGCGCGAGCAGCTCGCCCAGCTCATCGAGAAGCAGGAAGCCGAGGCCGAGGCCAAGGCCGAGGCTGCCGCGAAGGCGGAAGCCGCGAAGGCCGTTGCCGCCGCCAGGGCGAAGGCCGAGTCCAAGGCCAGGGCCGACGCGGAAGCCAAGGCCGAGAAGGAGGCGGAAGCCAAGGCGAAGGCCGTCGCGGAGGCCAAGGCCAAGGCGGACGCGGAGCGCCAGAAGGAACTCGCCGAGGCGAAGGCAGAGGCGGAAGCCGAAGCGAAGGCCGAAGCCGCTGCCAAGGCCCGCGCCGACGCGGCCGCCAAGGCGAAGGCCAAGGCGATGGCGGATGCCAAGGCGAAGGCCGATGGGGAGGCCAAGGCCAAGAAGCAGGCCGAACTCGCCGAGAAGTTCAGCGCGGGCGACATCCGCTCGCTGCTGGCCTCGAAGGCGCCGTCGCAATCCACCGGTGCCACAGGGCGCGAGGTGCAGCGCACCGCCTCCCTGGGGGCGGCCTCCGGCACTGCGCAGCGCCTGTCACCGTCCCTCAGGGACGCCCTGGTGGGGATGCTCCAGCAGCAGATCGAGCGCTGCTACGTGGCGCCTCCGGGTGCGACCCAGGGCGTCGTCCTGCCGATGCTCGACATCCGGCTCAACCCGGACGGTACGCTCACCTCCGAGCCCCGCATCATGCGCGGCGGCGCGAACGCGGTGGACCGCTCCATCGCCGAGGCGGCCCAGCGCGCGGTGCGTCGCTGCGCGCCCTACAAGATCCCGGCCCAGTACGCGCCGTATTACAACGACTGGAAAGCCATCAACGCGGAGTTCGAGTTCTCGCGGGCGTGATGCGGCGGCCCTGTCCGGGCCGCGCGCCGCGTGGTCCGAGACGGTCCGAGGCTTCCCCCCTGCCCGAGGCGGGGCCGTCCCATCCGCGTGCACCTTCCGGTCCCACCCACGATCCTCGCATTCCCACGACCACGGAATCGATCATGCATCGCAGTCTTCTTTCGAGCCCGGTTTCCCGGGGCCTGACGTCGCTCCTCGCGCTCCTGGCTCTCGTTCTGTTCGGCCTGACCCCGGCTGCGGCGCAGCTCAACCTGCGCATCGGTGGCGGGTCGTTCCAGCCGATGCCGATCGCGGTCACGGATTTCTCCGGCGATCCGAGCCTGGGGCTCCTCGTCTCCAGCGTGGTGACGAACAACCTGCGCCGCTCGGGCTACTTCACCCCCGTGGAGAAGGCGAAGTTCCCCGAGGCGCCGGGCTTCGACTCGGTGCCGGCCTTCGAGAAATGGCGGGCGGCCGGGGTCCAGGCCCTGATCACGGGCCGCGTCGCCCGCGACGGCTCCGGCAAGCTCAAGGTCGAGTTCCGCCTCTGGGACGTGACCTCGGGCCAGCAGATGACCGGCCAGCAATACGGCACCGATCCGGCCAATGCGCGCCGCACCGGCCACCTCATCTCGGACGCGGTCTACACCAAGATCACCGGCCTCGGGCCCTGGTTCGACAGCCGCATCGCCTTCGTGGACGAGTCCGGCTCCAAGGAGAACCGTCGCAAGCGCCTGATGGTGATGGACCAGGACGGCGCCAACGTGCGCGCCCTGACGAACGGCGAGAACGCCGTGGTGGCGCCGCGCTACTCCCCGGCGACCCAGGACATCGCCTTCATGACCCAGACCACGGGCCAGCAGCCGCGCATCCAGGTCATCAACCTGGAGACCGGCAGCCGCCAGGCGCTCGGCAAGGCCGATTCGATGAGCACCAGCCCGCGCTTCTCGCCGGACGGTCGACGCCTCGTGATGAGCGTGCAGCAGGGCGGCAACGCCGACATTGTGGTCATGGATCTGGCCTCGAAGGCCCAGACGCCGATCACCAACGGCAACGCCATCGACACCTCGCCGACCTACTCGCCGGACGGCAGCCAGATCGTGTTCGAATCCGATCGCGGCGGCTCGCAACAGATCTACGTCATGAGCGCCTCGGGCGGGACGCCCACCCGCCTCTCCTTCGGCGAGGGCTCGGCCTCGCAGCCGGCCTGGTCGCCGCGCGGCGACCTCATCGCCTTCACCCGCCAGCGCAAGGGGGGCTTCGCCATCTGCGTGATGAAGCCGGACGGCTCGGGTGAGCGCGTGCTCACGGAGGGCTTCCACAACGAGGGCCCGACCTTCGCGCCGAACGGCCAGTACGTGCTGTTCTTCCGCGACCCGGGCGGCCAGGGCGGCGGCAAGCTCTACATGGTCGACATCACCGGCAAGGTGGAGCAGCCGGTGCCGACCCCGTCCTACGCCTCGGACCCGACCTGGTCGCCGCTGCTGTCGGGAAAGTAGGGCGACCGGCTACCAGTCCGGTTCCAGGCGCGGCGGTTCTTCGGGGGCCGGCGGAACCAGCGACGACCCCTGCTCGCGAAGCGCGAGGGGCAGGGCGTCCAGCGCCGGATCGTCGAAACGCAGGTTGGGCAGGCGGCTGGCGATGAGCGTCGCGAGAAGGTCGGCTTGCGCTCGGTCTCGCCCCTGCTTGAGGGGATCACGATCCGTCCGCCCCGCGAGCCACAGCTTGTGCAGGGCGAAGGCACGGGGGTCCGGGACGACCATCGTGAGCGGGTAACCACGCGCATCGACGACGGTCGCACGCACCTTCGGGCTGTTCACCAGCCAGGCCAGTCCCTCGATCTCCACGGCTTCGAGATCCGTCGCGTCCGAGCCGATGCGGATTCTGGCTGGGCGCGTCATCTGATCCTTCAGGGTCGGCATGATCAGATCGACCATGTAGCCGTCGCGGTTGACGGCACGGAACCCGCCCTTGCCCATGATCTCGAACGATCGGTCGACCTTGCGCAGCAGACCCGCGAGGCCAATCGCCGAGACTTCCGGCGTTAGGAGCCGGAGCGAGCGGCGCGCGTCGAACAGCAGGTCGACATCCGCGGTCGCCAGGTGCGCGCCGGCGACCTGCACGGCCGCCAAACGTTCGTAGGCGTAGAGGGCATTGGTTCCGACCACCTCCACGCCGCTCCCGATCAGCTTCGCTCTGCGCAGCGCGCGCAAGATGCGGCCTGCGATCACCGGCAGGCGGCCGAGCTTCAGGGCTCGATTGACGGGAGCCATCGCGTCGAGGCGCGCCGCCAGGGCGGCCACCCGCTCCGCGACTTCCGTCCGTCCCTCTTGAAACTGGCGGACGATCGCTTCCGTCTCGGGGCTCCGCGGTCCGAGGGATTTCCAGGTCTCTCCCCGTTTCCGGTAGAGATAGTCGCGACCCGCGACCCGCTTCCACGACATGGCACCCGAGAAACGCCGTTCCAGAATGCCCCGTGCGTCGTCATAGGCGGCGAAGACCTGCTCGACATCGATCGCCTGTCGCGCCTGATCCTCGGTCAAGTCACTGAACAGCATCACTTTATCCCTGAACGAACCGAGAGATGCCCGTCCAGGGATAATGCCATCGTTTGCTCGAACAAGCGATTGAAAATATTCGTTTTATCCCTGTCGATGAACGGAGTGGGTGTCGGAGGGATAATCCCGTCCCTCACGCCGCGGGCAGGAGCCGGTCCCGCGCCCGCAGCGCCGGGAACACCCGGCCCCACAGGGCCGCGACCAGCAGGGTAGCGAGGCCCCCGGCCACCACTGCGGGAACGGCGCCGATCAGGGCGGCCAGGGTGCCGGATTCGAATTCGCCGAGTTCGTTCGAGGCGCCGATGAAGACCGAATTCACCGCCGAAACCCGTCCGCGCATGGCATCGGGCGTCTCGCCCTGGACGAAGGTCTGGCGCACGAAGACGCTGATCATGTCGGCCGCCCCCGTGACGAACAGGCAGGCCATGGAGAGGGGCAGCGAGGTCGAGAGGCCGAAGCCGACCGTGGCGAGGCCGAAGAGTCCCACGGCCTGGAGCATGCGCAGCCCGGCCTGGCGCTGCAGCGGCCAATAGGCGAGGGCGATCGCGGTGAGCACCGCCCCGGCCGCCGGCATGCTGCGCAGGACGCCGAGGCCGAGGGGGCCGACATGCAGCACCTCGGCCGCGAAGATCGGCAGCAGCGCGGTGGCGCCGCCGAGGAGCACCGCCACGAGGTCGAGGCTGATGGCCCCGAGCACCACCGGATGCGTGCGGATGTAGGTCAGGCCGGCCGAGAGGGTTTCCCAGGTCACGGGCGGCCGCTCCGTGACGGGGGCGGGCCGGAACCGGATCGCCAGGATCAGGGCGCTGGCCAGGGCGAAGCTCGCCGCCGCGGCGCCGAAGACCACCGCCGGTCCGAGGGCGTAGAGGAAGCCGCCGGTGGCGGGGCCGAGGATGGAGGCGCTCTGCCAGAGCGAGGCGTTCCAGGCGATGGCCGAGCCGAACAGCGGGCGGGGCACCAGGGTCGGCAGCAGGGCCTGGAGGGCCGGATTGGCGAAGGCGCGGCCGGTGCCGATGACGACGACGAGCCCGTAGATCGGCCACAGGGTCGTCGAGCCGGAGGAAGCGGCGAGGAGCAGGCCGAGATCCGCCAGCGCCAGCGTCGCGTAGGCCAGGGCCGCGACGAGGCGCCGATCGTAGGTATCGGCCACGTGGCCCGTGACCAGGGCCGAGAGCATGGCGGGGAGGAAGCTCGCCAGGCCCACGAGGCCGAGGGCGAGCGCCGAGTGGGTGATGTCGTAGACGAACCACCCCACCGCGACCGCCTGCATCTGGAAGGCGAGGCCGGTCAGGAACCGGGCTGATCCGAAGAGGCGGAAATTGCCGTTGCGGAAGACGGTCCAGCGCGGCGCGGCATCGGTGCTCATCCCGCCGTGCTGGGGCAGGGATGTATTCCCGTCAAGCGCAAGGATTACGAGGCGTACTTGACCGTGCAGCCATAGGGTTTCGCCGAGCGCACCGAGACCGGCCGGCCGGCGGCGAGTTCGGTCAGGGCCGCGTCGACGAGGTTACGGGCCGTCCTGAGATCGGCGGGATCGGCCGAGGGCTTGTCGTCGATGCCGCCCTGGTAGGCGAGGGTCCCGTCCGGGGCGATGACGAACATGTGCGGCGTGGTCCTGGCGTCGTAGGCCCGGCCGACGCTGCCCGCGGGGTCGAGGAGCACGGCGGTGGGCGCGGCGTCCCGGGTCTTCGTCAGCCGGTTGGCCTCCGCCCCGTCGACGGCGCCCTGCTCGCCCGGTGCCGAGGAGATCACGCTGAGCCAGACCACGCCCCGGCCGGTCCATGTCTTCTGGAGCGTCTGCATGGCGTGGGCGCCGTAGTGCTTCATCACGAAGGGGCAGTCGTGGTTGGTCCATTCCAGGACGACGGTCTTGCCGGCATAGTCCGAGAGCCGGATGGTGCGGCCGTCGGAATCCTGGGCGCTGAAGGCGGGCGCGGGCTTGCCCACCTGCGGGCCGGCGGCCAGGGCAGGGACGGCCAGGGAAGGGGCGGCAAGGAGCGCCGCGAGACCCGCGGCGAGGAGACGGCGGCGTGTGCGGGGCATCGGCTAGGGCTCCGTGGTCAGGGCGGCGCTGCGGTCCGTGGCCGCGAGGGGAACCGCCTGCAGGGCCTCCAGCACGAGGCCCGGGGTGAGGATCTGGGGCAGGATCGCGGGCTCGCCGGACCCGGCATAGAGCAGGTAGAGCGGCACGCCGCTGCGGCCATGGCGTTCCAGCAGGCGGGTGATCTCGGGGTTCTGGTTGGTCCAGTCGCCCTTAAGATAGGTGATGCCGCGCACCTTCAGTCCGGCCTGGACGGCCTCGGAGCGCAGGGCAGCACGCTCGTTGACCTGACAGGTGATGCACCAGGCCGCGGTCATGTTCACGAAGACCGGCCTGCCCTGGGCCAGGAGCCCGTCGAGGCGTGCCTGGGTGAAGGCGCCCGCATCGCCCTGGGCGATGTCGGCCCCGGTCCGGTCCCGGTCGAGCCCGAGGGTGAGGACGGCGAGCGCGGCCAGCGCCGCCACGGCGGTGCCGCGCGCGATCCAGGTGCCGGCCGGGCCGGCCCCGTGTCCGCGCTCCCAGGCCCAGGCGGCGAGGCCGACCAGCACGAGGCCGACCAGGGCTGCGAGCAGCCCGGCCGAACCGACCTGCTGCGACAGGACCCAGACCAGCCAGGCGACGGTGGCGTAGATCGGGAAAGCCAGCGCTCCCTTGAGGGTGTCCATCCAGGCACCGGGACGGGGCAGGCGCCGCAGGGCCGCCGGCCAGATCGTCAGCACGAGGAAGGGCAGGGCGAGACCGAGGCCGAGGCTCGCGAAGACGGCGAGACTCACGCCGGCCTCCTGCGTCAGGGCGAAGCCCACCGCCGAACCCATGAAGGGTGCGGTGCAGGGGGTGGCCACCACCGTGGCGAGCACGCCGGTGAAGAACGAGCCCTCGAGGCCCGCCCGCCGGGTCAGGCGATCGCCGACGCCCGCGATGCCGGCGCCGAGATGTACGACGCCCGACAGGCCGAGCCCCATGGCGAGCAGCAGATAGGCGAGGCCCGCCACCACCAGGGGCGATTGCAGCTGGAAACCCCAGCCGATGCCGGCGCCCGCCCCCTTCAGGGCGATGAGCAGGCCGGCAAGGGCCAGGAAGGACGCCAGCACGCCCGCCGTGTAGGCGAGCCCGTGCAGCCGGACCCGGCCCGCCGGCTCGCCGGAATGCGTCACGAGGCTGAGCACCTTGATCGACAGGACCGGGAAGACGCAGGGCATCAAATTGAGAAGGAGGCCGCCCAGGAAGGCGAGGCCGGCCGCGCTCCAGAGGGTCAGGCTCTCCTCGGGGGCCTGCACCGGTGCCGGGACCGCCGGAGTGCCTGCGGCCGAGGCCGTCGACGCGGCGGTCGGGCTCGGGGGCTCCCCGATCGCATAGGCGCGCCGCACGGGTCCGTCCGGCGTCGCCTCGTCGAAGGTGAGCACGCCCGGCAGGGAGGCGGGGGCCGCCTCGGTGGTGTCGCCGCGGGCGAGATCGATGTGCAGGCCGTCCGCATCGCTGCGCGCCTCCTGGGGCGCGGCGTTCTCGATGGCGGTCTCGGCATAGGGAAAGTAGGCGAGGGAGGCTGCCGTGAATCCCGGCGGCGTGGCGAGGTGTACCTGCAGGCGCCCGTTCTCGGCGCCGTAGCGCACCGGCCAGGGCGCGGGCACGGGCAGGGCCGCGCGGGCGGCCTCGAACAGCATCATCGACCCAGGCGCGACCCCCGTGCTGGTGCCGCCCTGCGCCACCGGCAGGGTCAGGCGAAGCTCGGCCGAGCCCGGCACGCATTCGCGCTCGCAGACGAGGTAGGTCAGCCTGGCCTGGAGCGTCACCGGCTTGGCCGGTGCCAGCGTGACCGGCGGGGTCACCTGCGCGAGGAGGACGGCCTCGCCCTCGTAGCCGAAATTCATCAGGTGGGAGACGGGGATGCGGCTCGGGCTCGGCCACTGGATCGCCCCCGCGGAAAATCCGGCCGGCAGCGTCCAGGCGACCTCCGGGGCAAGGCCGGAATCGCCGGGATTGCGCCAGTAGACGTGCCAATGCGGCCGCATCACCATGCGGATGGCGACCGTGAAGGGTTCGCCGGGCCGGATCGCGGAGGGCTCCCCGACGAGGCTCGCCTTCACGAGGTCGGCCGGCACCTTGAAGCCCTGCGCGCCGGCGGGGGTGAGAGCGAGGCCGAACAGCGCGAGCGCCAGGGTGAGAAGCCGGATCATCGGGTCCTGTTCGGCGATGGAGGCATCGAGATTACATCCGTTCGGTGCAGGGGTGAAATCCCGAGGCCGCGAGGTCCCTTGTCCCCCACCTGTCCGGTCGTCCGAAAGGGGCGGGATGGTCGCAAGCGCCGTCCGGCCCTCCGCGCGCGCCGGATCAGACCGCCGCGACCATGGGCCGGGTCGCCTCTTGGAGCCAGATCCGCGTCGCCGCGTCGAGGTCCGGCCCCAGGGCCTCCCGCACGCGGGCATGGTAGGCGTCGATCCAGGCCATCTCCTCCGGGCTCAGGAGATCCGGACGGATCAGGCGGCGGTCGAAGGGAGCGAGCGTCAGCGTCTCGAAGCCGAGCATCGGGCGTTCGCCGCCCGGCACCGCGCGGACCTCGACGAGCACGAGGTTCTCCAGGCGGATGCCGTAGGCGCCGGGCTTGTAGTAGCCCGGTTCGTTCGAGAGGATCATGCCGGGTTCCAGGGCGACCGTCCCGGTCTTGGCGATGCGCTGCGGCCCCTCGTGCACCGACAGGAAGGCCCCGACGCCGTGGCCGGTGCCGTGGTCGAAATCGAGCCCGGCCTCCCAGAGCGGCAGGCGGGCGAAGGCATCGATCTGCGCCCCCGTGGTCCCCTTCGGGAACACCGCCCGGGCGATGCCGATATGGCCCCGGAGCACGCGGGTGAAGTGGTCGCGCATCGCCTCCGAGGGTTCGCCGATCGCGACGGTGCGGGTGATGTCGGTGGTGCCGTCGGCGTATTGCGCCCCGGAATCCACCAGGAACAGTTCGCCGGGCCGGATGCGCCGGTCGGTCTCCCGGCTCACCCGGTAGTGGACGATGGCGCCGTTGGCGCCGCTGCCCGAGATCGTCGGAAACGAGACGTCCCGCAGCAGGCCGCCCTCGGCGCGAAAATCTTCCAGGGCCTCCACGGCGGCGATCTCGGTCAAGCTCTCGCCCTGGGCATCGAGCCAGGCGAGGAAGCGCGTGACGGCGACGCCATCGCGAAAATGGGCGGCGCGGGCGCCGGCGATCTCGGCGGCGTTCTTCACCGCCTTCATGGCGGTGATGGGATCGGGGCCGAGATCCGCGACGCCGCCGGCCGCCTCGACGCGCTGCTTGAGGGCGAAGGCGGCCGTGGCGGCGTCGAGGCGCAGGCGCGCCGCGCTCGCCGCCTGGGTGGCGAGGCCCTCCGCGAAGGCGGCGCGCGGGTGCAGGTCGGCCAGGGGCGCCAGGGCGGCGCGCAGTTCCGGGCTCGGGTTCGGCGAGGTCAGGTAGAGGGCGGCCCGGCCGCTGCGCGGCACCAGCGCGTAGCCCAGCGCCAGGGGCGTGTGCGCCACGTCGCTGCCGCGCAGGTTGAACGCCCAGGCGAGGTTGTGGGGATCGGAGATGACCAGGGCGGCATCGTCCGCCTCGGCGAGGACCGCCCTGATGCGGGCGAGCTTGGCCTCGGCAGCTTCCCCGGCCAGGGCCGGCGGATGCGCGACCACCGGGCCGGCCGGGGCCTCCGGCCGGTCGGTCCAGACCGCGTCGACGGGGTTCGCCTCCACCGCCTGCAGCCGGGCGCCGACCTTGGTCACGGCGCGTTCCAGGCGCGCGACGCTGTCGGGGGTGTGCAGCCAGGGATCGTAGGCCAGCACCTGGCCGGGCCCGATATGGGCGCCGATCCAGGCCGCCACGCTGGTCTCGGCCAGGGGCACCGGGGTGATGATCGTGGTGTCCACCTGGGCCGGTGCCTGGAGCGTGTAGCGTCCGTCGACGACGAGGGCGGCCGCCTCGGCCAGGATCACGGCGGTGCCGGCCGAGCCGGTGAAGCCCGTGAGCCAGGCGAGACGCTCGGCCTGGGGCGGCACGTACTCGGACTGGTGCTCGTCGGCCCGGGGCACCACGAAGCCGTCGAAGCCTGCTGTTTTCAGGGCTTCGCGCAGGGCCCGGATCCGGGCGGCTCCGTGCCGGTGGCTCGGATCGTCGAAGGTCTGGAAGCGAAGGCGCGTCATGGCGCCCAGGGTTACGCCGGGCTCAGAGGGGCCGCAACCGCGTCCGACGCGGGCGCGGTGCCGCGCCGCCGCGCTTCAGCACGAGCGTCGCCCAGCCCTCGATCAGCCCGTGCCGGGCGAGATGGAAGCCGCGATGCCGATAGGTGGAGAGCACGCCGGGCACGTCGCGCTCGATGAGGCCGGACAGGATCAGCACGCCGTGGTCGGCCACCACCGCCGTCAGGGACGGCGCCAACCCCTTCAGGGGTCGCGCCAGGATGTTGGCGAAGACCACGTCGAAGCGGCGCGGACGGTCGGCCAGCGGATGGCGCACGCCGGGTCCCTGGTAGAGCCTGAGCACGGGTCCGAGGCCGTTGAGGCGGGCATTGCCGATGGCGGTGGTCACCGCCTCCGGGTCGAGGTCGCCGGCGACGACCGGACTGTGCAGGTATTTCGCCGCCGCGAAGGCGAGGATGCCGGTGCCGGTGCCGACATCGAGCACGTGGGCCGGGCGCCCGCGCTTGAGGATCCCGGCGAAGGCCCGGAGGCAGCCCAGGGTGGTGCCGTGATGGCCGGTGCCGAAGGCGAGCGCCGCCTCGATCTCGATGGCGAGGTCGTTGGCACGGACCGTGTCGCGGTCGTGGCTGCCATGGACGAGGAAGCGGCCGGCCCGCACCGGCTTCAGGCCCTCCAGGGAGGCGCGCACCCAATCCTGCTGGTCGATGGTCTCGAAGGTGGCGACGTCCGCCTGCGTGCCGACCACGGGACGGATCAGGTCGCGGATCATGTCCTCGTCGGGCGCGTCGGCGAAGTAGGCTTCCAGGCGCCAGGTCCGGCCGTCCTCGGCCTCGAAGGCGGCGACCGCCGTCTGCGTCGGATCGAACATCTCGCCCAGCAGGTCGGTCATCGCGCGGGCCGAGCCCTCGTCGGTGAGGAGGCGCAGGACGTGGGTCGGGCGGTGGGGAGGCAGGCCTTCTAGCATGGCCGGGGCTCTACCACCCACGCGGTTCTGCCGCCACCACGCATCTGCGACGTCCCGCCGCCGCGTGGCGCTCAAGCTTGGCCGGAACCGAATTTCGGCATCCGCGTTTGCTGTCGCTTCTCCAGCTTCATTTCGATGTCGGAGCGTGCGTTGTGCGTATGAAAATCAGAAGAACCGGTGGTCGAACGCCGGTCGTCCTCGCCGAAAAGTCCAAGGCCCGCCGGCGCCTCGCGCGTGAGCGCGGGGTCTTTTCCGACGCCGAGCCCCTGACGGGACCGATGCCGGGGCCGATGCTGGTCCTGCTCAGCCGCCTGCACCGCTCCGAGCGTCCGCTCCGCGACGAGGACGAGTACGGCACCTGAACCGGTCGGCGCCCATCCGTGCTATGGCGGGCGCTCCGGCAAGAACGTGAGAGCAGGGCGATGAATCGGACGAGACGGGTGTTGCTCGGCGTGGTCCTGGGCGTGGTGGGCAGCCTTGGACTCGCCCGAGGCATCGCCCCGGCGCGGGCCGAGACGCCCGTATTGGTGTTTGCTGCCGCCAGCCTCAAGAACGCCCTCGACGAGGCCGCCGCCGCCTGGACGAAGGAGACCGGCAGGACCGCCAGGATCTCCTACGCGGCCTCCAGCGCGCTGGCCAAGCAGATCGAGGCCGGCGCGCCGGCCGACCTGTTCGTCTCCGCCGATCTCGCCTGGATGGACTATGTGGCGGACCGGGACGGCCTCAAGCCGGGCACGCGCGCGAACCTCCTGCGCAACGCCCTCGTGCTGATCGCCCCGAAGGATTCGCCCGTGGCCGTGGACCTCAAGCCCGGGCTCGACCTCGCCAGGCTCCTCGGCGACGGGCGCATCGCCATGGGCAACGTCGAGGCGGTGCCGGCGGGCAAGTACGGCAAGGCGGCGCTCGAGAATCTCGGCGCCTGGGACGGCGTGAAGGGCCGGGTCGCCCAGGCGGAGAACGTGCGGGCGGCGCTCCTGCTCGTGGCCCGCGGCGAGGCGCCGCTCGGCATCGTCTACGCCACCGATGCGGTCTCGGACCCGAGCGTGAAGGTGGTCGCCACCTTTCCGGCCACGAGCCACCCGCCCGTGATCTATCCCGTGGCGCTGACGAAGGATTCGACCAACCCGGATGCGGCGGCGCTCCTCGCCTACCTGCGCAGCCCGGCCGCGCGCAATTGCTTCGAGCGTCAGGGCTTCTCGGTGATCGGCGCCGAGAACCGGACCTGATCGCCCGGTCTTGCTCCATCCGATCCCGGACCGGCTCGGCCTGACGCCGGAGGAATGGTCCGCCATCGCCCTCAGCCTGCGCGTGGCCGGGGTCGCCACCCTGGCGAGCCTCGCTCCGGGCCTGGCCGTCGCCTGGGTCCTGGCGCGCCGGCGTTTCCCCGGGCGGGCGCTCCTCGACGGGCTGGTGCATCTTCCGCTCATCCTGCCGCCGGTGGTGACCGGCTACCTCCTGCTCCTCGCCTTCGGCCGGCGCGGCACTTTCGGGGCCTTCCTGGCCGATCTCGGCATCGTGCTCTCGTTCCGCTGGACCGGGGCGGCACTCGCCTGCGCGGTGATGGGGTTTCCCCTGATGGTGCGGGCGATGCGCCTCTCCTTCGAGGCCGTCGACATCCGGGTCGAGCAGGCCGCCGCCACCCTCGGCGCGGGACCGCTCGCGGTCTTCCTCACCGTGACGCTGCCCCTCGCCCTGCCCGGCGTCCTCGCCGGCGCGGTGCTGGCCTTCGCCAAGGCGATGGGCGAATTCGGCGCCACCATCACCTTCGTGTCGAACATCCCCGGCGAGACCCAGACCCTGCCCTCGGCGATATACACCCTGACCCAGGTGCCGGGCGGCGAGGCGGGGGCCTTACGCCTCACCCTGGTCTCGGTGGCGATCTCGATGGCGGCCCTGCTGGTCTCCGAATTCCTGGCCCGCCGGGTCGGACGCCGGATCGGGGCGGCCTGAAGCGATGACGCTCACGGTCGATCTCGCCCTGGCGCGTGGCGCCTTCCGCCTCGACGCGGCCTTCGCCGCGCCGTCTGGGCTCACCGCCCTGTTCGGACGCTCGGGTTCGGGCAAGAGCACGGTGATCGCCTGCCTCGCCGGGCTGGCCCGGCCCGACCGGGGCCGGATCATCCTCCAGGGTGAGACCTTGCTCGACACCGACCGCGGCTATGCGGTGCCCGCCCATCGCCGCCGCATCGGTACCGTGTTCCAGGAGGCGCGGCTGATGCCCCACCTCTCGGTCCGGCAGAACCTCGCCTACGGGCGCTGGTTCGCGCGCGGACGCCGGGATGCCGCCGGCCTGGAGCCGGAGGCGGTGGTCGCGCTCCTGGGGATCGGCCACCTCCTCGACCGGCAGCCGGCCGGGCTCTCGGGCGGCGAGGGCCAGCGGGTGGCGATCGGCCGGGCGCTGCTCTCCCGGCCCCGCCTGCTCCTGATGGACGAGCCGCTCGCCGCCCTCGATGCCGAGCGCAAGGCCGAGATCCTGCCGTTGATCGAGCGCCTGCGCGACGCGGCCGGGATCCCCATCGTGTATGTCAGCCATGCCGTGCCGGAGGTGGCGCGGCTCGCCGACACCATCGTGGTGCTGGAGGAGGGGCGCGTCGCCGCCGCCGGAGCCGCCGAGGGCATCCTGCGCCGGGGCGACCTCGGTGCCTTCCACGCGGCCGAGGCCGGCGCGCTCCTCGACATGGTGGTGGAGGCCGATGCTCCGAACGCGGGGCTGACGCTTCTTTCGGGGCGAGCCGGGCGGCTCCTGGTGCCACGCCTCGCACAGGCGGTGGGAACCGGTCTGCGCGTCCACATCCCCGCGCGCGACGTCCTGATCTCCCTCGACGAACCGGTCGGCCTGAGCGCCCGCAACCGCCTGAGCGGCCAGGTGCGCGCCCTGCACGTCCAGGCGGGGGGGACGGTGCTGGTGGAGGTGGATTGCGGCGGAGCCGTTCTCTCCGCGCGCCTGACGCGCGCCTCCGTCCACGAGCTCGGCCTCACGCCCGGCCGACCGGTCTTCGCCATCGTCAAGAGCGTCGCCTTCGATCCGCATGGAATGGGGCGCGCGGCCGCCGTCGAAATCTGAGGGGTCGTTAAAATTCGATGCACCGCCTTGGCATCCGCTTGATCATGCGCGCCAAGAAGGGTCCGGCCGGACCGCTTCCTTAAGATCGCATTCACGCCGCGCGTCTTGTCTGGTGGCGGAATGCGAGAGCCGCGATCAGGAGCGTGCCATGTCCATCACCAGCATAGCCGTCACGCCACCGACCCGCGTCACCGGCGCGACGCCGGCGCCGAGTCTTCCCATCCAGCCCGTGCAGGCCTCGGCCCCCCTCGCACCGGCGGTGCGGGTCGAGATCCGCGGTCAGGACCAGGGCTCCGATCCCCGGTCCGGGATCGCCCGCGCGCCGGCCCCGGAGGAGAACGCCAAGCCGGCGCAGGCCGCGATGGAGCCCCGCATCCGGATCGACCAGGACACCAAGGCGGTGGTCTACCAGGAGGTCGACCCGAATTCGGGGGACGTCGTCGTCCAATTGCCCGACCCGGTGGTGCTCAAGGCCCGTGCCTATGCGGAGGCCGCCGAGGCCCGCGCCAAGCCCGCCGCCCGCCCCCTCGACCGCACCGCCTGAACCGCAGAGCCGATACGAAACGAAGAGAAGGCCGGGACGCTGAGCCCCGGCCTTCTCTTTTGCGGTCTGTGAAAACAAGAAGGACCGCCGGCCCGAGGGCCGGCGGCGGGCTCGTTCCTAGCGGAGGAGCTGCAGGATGCCCTGCTGCGCCGTGTTGGCGAGCGAGAGGGCGGAGATGCCGATCGACTGGCGGGTCGACAGGGCCTGCGAGTTGGCGGCTTCCTCGTTGAGGTCCGCGTTCGTCAGGTTGGCCGCACCGGTGTCGAGGATGTTGATCAGGTTCTTCGAGAAGTCCTGACGGTTCTGCACGATCGACAGGTTCGAACCGAAGGTCGAAGCCTGGGCGCGAAGTTGGCTGGTGGCCTGGGTGATGGCGGTCAGCGTCTTGTTGATCTCGTCGTCGGTCTGGAAGCCGCCGGTCACGGACGTCAGACCGAGACCATCGGAGTCGAGCTTGGCGCCCGAGATGCTCAGGCTGGACGTGCCCGTCTCGTTGAAGGTCACCTTCAGGGAGTTCTCGCTCGGATCATCGCCGCTGCGGTAGAGCAGATTGATGCCGTTGTAGCTCGAATCCTTGGCCTGCTGGGTGATTTGGTTCAGGATCTCGTTGAACTGCTTCGACAGGGTGGTACGGGTCGAATTGGTCGAGCCCGTGCTATCCTTGCCAGTAGCAGTTACGGCTTTCGCAGAGTTCGCCTGAGTGCCAAAACCGATATCATCACCGCCAGTTGCACCCTGTGCGGCCTGCACCGTGATCGTCTGTTTTGCGTTTGCCGCCGTTGAGCTGATAACAAGCTTATTGTCGGCACCGAAGCTGGCTACTACGTTACCGGCAAGGCCGGTATCTGCGTTAATCTGCTTGTTAATCGCGTCCAAAATCTCCGAACGCTTTGTCGCTGATGCGGTAGCAGCGCCGATCTTTGTTGCAGAGAGGTCGATTTTCTTCGCAGGGCCATCGCCGAGCTTGATCGTGAAAGAGGCATCAGCGGTGATGCTAATGCCCGCATCTGCAACAGCAACAGTACCGTTCGCAACAGCCTTTGCTGAACCATCAGTAGCATCGGCACCCGAAGCAGAAAGGCCAGTCGCAGCAGTGCCGGCAGTACCAGCTACGAAGGTACCCGTTGTATATGTACCAGCACCGTAACCAACGTTAACAGCAGTCTTTCCAGAGTCTACGGCTGCTCCAGTGACTGACACAGCACCATCCGAACCCTTTTCCTGAGAGGTAAAAACAAGGGAACCAGTTGCGGATGTCGCGGTCACAGTCAAAGAAGAGCCAGCCGCTTTAAGCTGTAGCTGAATTGCCGAAGCAATATCATTCGCATCGTGCGTAGAGCCTGTTGCTCCCAGCTTGTCACCGGAGTCGTTGTATACGGTATCTTTATCCAGCGTGATGTTGTAGCTGCTAAAACCATCGCTAACTGTCAGCTTCGATTGCGATGCTGCTGCGGTGAAATCAAGAGCAGTGGCGATGGCAGAAGTTGCAGTGTTCTTGGCGCTAGTCAAAGTTCCCTGGGCCGCTCCAAAGCCAATATCAAGCGTCGAGTTTTTCGATCCAGCAACTGAAAGCGACTGTGTCGAACCAGATCCAGTGGTAGAGAAAGCAATCCGACCGTCCGATGCAACGGAAGCCGCAAGCTTCCCCTTAAGTGCACCACTGTTCGAAATTTGGCTGTTGATCGCGCTTACAACTTGATCGGCAGTAACCTTAGTCAGATCTCCGGTCGTGCTCTTCAGCGTAGAAGAGTCAAGCCGGATCGTTGTCGAGGTTTTACCCCCATCGATCGAAACGTCGATAGAGCCATCTTTTGCAAGCGACGAAAAATCCTGGGTACCAGTCGCACTACCAGCAAGACCAGCAAAAGACTTGGTGCCGCTCACGGTAGCAGCAGAAGCAGCCGTACCGCTGGAAACTGCGCTCTTGTCGGCCAGCGCCTGATTCGCGGTGGACTTGGCCGAATCGACCAGCTTCTGGATCGAGGTGATGCCCTGGTTGGCGGCCTGGATGGTCTGGACGCCGTTCGAGATGCCGTTCAGGAGCGAGCCGAGATCGCCCGAGCGGCCGGTCAGGGACTGCGAGGTGAAGAAGCTCGTCGGGTCGTCGAGGGCCGAGTTGACCTTCTTGCCGGTGGAGAGGCGGTTCTGGGTCTGGGTGAGGAGGTCGGCCGTGCCCTGCAGCGAGAGCAGGTTCTGGCGGGTCGCGGCGGTAAGGGTGATGCCTGAGGACATGGTGTTCGATCCATTCTGATCGGTGCGCCTCCGTTTTTGGAGACCCGTGCACAAGACCACCCATCCCTTGCGATCGACTTAATAGGCGCACCGAACAAAAGCTTACGGCGATCGGTCGATTGCGGATGGTTTGAAAAAGTCTCTTTTTCTTCAAAGCGTTGGCCGTCCGAGGCAACGGCGCCGTTGAGATCTTGTTAACCAAGATCGGTGAAGGTGCGGGGGAGGTCCGGAACGAGTGTCGCCATGCCCCTGAAGATCGAGCTCAAGCCGTTCGAGCGCCTGCTGATCGGGGGCACGGCGATCCGCAACGGGTCCCGCCGCTCCAGCTTCGTCATCGAGACCGTGACGAAGTTCCTGCGCGAGAGCGACATCATCCTGGAGAGCGAGGCCGATACCGCCTGCAAGCGCCTCTACGTGACGCTGACGGTGATGTACCTCGCCGAGGTCACGCCGGAGGCGGAGGACCTGTTCATCACCCAGGCCAACGCGCTCATCGCGGCGGCGCCCAGCATGGCGCCCTACCTGCGCGACATTCACGACTTCATCGCCGCGCGCGACCTCTACCGCGCGCTGAAGCGCTGCAAGGAGCTGATCCAGTACGAGCAGTCGCTGGCCGAGAGGCTGGCGCCCCCCGCTGCGTCCGAGGGGTGACGCGCGGAAGAACGGTGGCGAATCGAAAGAGCCCGCCGCTGGGAAGCGGCGGGCTCTTTCGATTTGGGTCCTGCCGTGGCGCGGCCTACATGCGCAGGCCGGCGGCGATGTTCTGGTTGATGCTGATGAGGGCGGAGAGCTTCTCGGCGCTCGGCTCGATCAGCGTATCGATCATCCGCTTGAAGACGAAGGTCGAGAGCTCGGCGATGTTGTTCTTGATCTCGATCGGCAGCGGGCTCTCGGGCGCGGTGGCGGCCCCGGCGATGATGGTCCAGACCTTCTGGTTGAAGTTCAGCGCTTCGTTCAGGGCGGGCGCCTGATTGGTCCAGTCGGTCTGGATCGCCTGGAGGCGGGTCGCGGCCTTGATCAGCACGGCGGCTTCCGCCTCGCGCGGCGACAATGCGGTCTGTGCAACCCGGGCATAGGCGCTGGCGCCGTACGACATCGCTGGATCCTCCTTCAACGGCGCAGACCTGATTCGGGGCGCGGAGGAGACCTTAGGCATTCGATTGTTAAGGGATCGTAAGATCGATCCGTGCCGTAATCATGCCGGGATATGCGAAGAGGGAGAGCGGGCGTCCGCGCGGGTCACGCGCGGGATGCCGGATTCCACCACATGATGAATTTCGTTCTCGGTACGGTCGCGGGCGGGTTGCTGGTCGGACTCGTCACGATCTCCGCCGTCCGCCAGCCGGCCGTCCAGGCCAAGCTCGGCCTCTTTCCCGTTTCCAGCGCCCTGATGATGCCGGCGGCGAAGTCGCCGGACGCACCTCGCCCCGATCCGGGCTGCCGACAGGCTGCGGTGGTCGGCCAGCCGGACATGCTGTTCTCGAAGCGCCGGTTCTGGTTCGTCGCCCCCTGAGACGGCGCCGCGTCTCAGATGCTGCTGATCAGGAACATCACCATCGTGGTCGCCACGGTGGTGCTGACGAAGCCGCAGAGGGCGGCCGCGAAGGACGGGCCGGTGGAGAGGCTGCGATCCGTGCTGTTCAGGTCGAGGGCGGCGATGGTGTTCATGATGTCTGACCTTGGCGGCGAATCATCGGCCGCGTGTGAGTTCACAGTGAAACGAAGCGCGGCGGTCGGGCGTGCGGACCCGCACGCGATCAGTCGCAGCGATGGGCGCGCTTGGCGACGCGCAGGGCACGCGACTCGCTGCGCAGGTCGATGGCGATGACGCCCGCGCCGCAATCCTCGAACGCGTCACGCGCATCGGCGTAGCGGTCGCCGATCTCGTCGAGGGTGTCGCAGGCGCGGTCGTGGTTGCCGAGTCGGGCCTCCTGGCGGAACTGGTAGCGCAGGGCGTTGGCTTCATCGATCTTGCGCTGGGCATCGAGGCAGGCCGGTGCCGCGAGGGCAGGGGCCGCGAGGCTCACAAGCAGGGTGGCGGCGAGGGGAAGTCGAAGCGATTGACGCATGAGGACACCTGAAGATGGGGACACTGAGCGTGCGGCCGGTGAACTGACTTCATCGAACGTTCGAGAGTGTCCGCAAGATCACGACCGACATCTCCAAGATTGTTCTGGATGATGGCGCTCATCTCGCGTTCAGGTTCCGGAAACGGCAAACCCACCGCTAAGGTTCCACGATTTTGTGCGGTGCCGTCCGTCGCCGGCGTGACACCAGGATCGCGGCGAGGGAGACGGGTGACGCTCCCTGCGCGTCGACGCCGACGTCGTACTGCCGGGGGATCGGCTTCAGCTTGTTGTGGGAGTGCCCATGCAGGTTGAGGGCACCGCGCCCGATCCCGTTCCAGGTCCGGAAGGCGTAGTGGCAGAGCACGAGGCGGCGTGCATCCACGGTGACCTCGGCATAATGCGAGACCGAGGCCCAGCCGGCGGCCCGCAGCGTCCCGGGTCCGTCATTGTTGCCGACGACGAGGTGCTTCACGCCCGGCAGGGCCGCCAGGATCTCGGCGATGCGGGCGTCGGAGGGGCCGAGGGCGAAGTCGCCGAGGTGCCAGACTTCGTCCTCGGGTCCCACCACGGCATTCCAGGCGGCGATCAGCGCGGCATCGTGGGCCGCGAGGTCCGGATAAGGCCGCTTGTCGATCCGCAGGATGCGCGGATCGCCGAAATGCGTGTCGCTGGTGAACCAAACGGCCACGGCGGCCTCCCGTCGGCCGCGATCAGCGGCCGGGGCTGAAGCGCAGGGGCACGGTGACGGCGAGGCTGTTCAGCGCGATGCCGGCCGGCGCCGGCGGCAGGGAGCCGCGCACCGTCGCGAGGGCCGCGCTGTCGATGGCGCCGACGCCGCTGCTGCTGGCCAGGCCCGAACTCAGGACCTGGCCGGAGCGGGACACGGTGAACCGGACGACGGCGACACCACCGCTGGTTCCGGCCGCCGCGTTCGCGTTCATCCGGCCCCGGATCGCCGAACTCAGCATGCCCTGCCAGGCCCGAAGGGCGTTCGGATCGTTCCCGCCGGCGGCGGCGCCGGCGCTGCTCTGGCGCGAGGCGGAGGCCGAGTTCTGCTGGGCGCGCCCCTCGCTCGCTGCGGCCGACGCCCGGCGGGCGGCTTCCTTGGCGGCCTTCGCCTTGGCCTCCTTGGCGGCCTCGCGCCGAGCCTCGGCGACCGCCTCGCGGCGCTCTTCCTGCTCGGCCTTCAGGCGCGCCTCGCGGTCGGCCTTCCGCTTGGCCTCGCGCTTGGCCTCGAGAATCTTGGCCATGTCGGGCTTCGGCTTCTCCACCTCCACGGGCTTCGGGGCCTCGGCGACCGTCGGCGGGGGCGGCGCGAGGGCCGGGGCTTCCGGCGCGGTCGAGGTGATCACCTGATCCTCGGGCGGCGGCTCGGCCACCGCTTCCACGGGTGGCGTGACCGGAGCCTCCGGCGGCTCGGCCATGGTGGTGGCCTCGGGCGCGACCGGCGTCGCGTCCGGCGGCGGCGGGACGGTCGCCTCGGGGGGCGTCACCTCGGTGGTCTCCAGGGGCTTCGTCACCGGAACGGCCTCCGGCGTCTCCACCGGGTTCGCCTCGGGCGGGGCCGGCGCCTGCGCCGCCTGTTCGGCCGGCGCCTGGGTGTTCGCCTCCGTCATCTGCGGCGCCAGATCGATCGTGACGACGTTCTCGCCCGGGGGCGTGGTCGGCGCCGTGCCGAACAGCGCCATGCCGACGAGCGCCGCGACGTGCAGGGCGAGGGCGGCGAGGAAGGCGGCGGTGAGTCCGGACGGGCCGCGCTGCTCCGGCTCGGCGGTCGTCACGAAGGCGCTGTTGGGATGCAGGGCGTTCATGGATTACTGCGGCGTTCCGCCGGCGGGGGCCGGAGCGGCGGCCGGAGCCGAGGGCAGAGCCCCGCCGGGGGACTGGGCGATCAGCGAGACCTTGGTGAATCCGGCCTGACCGACGAGACCCATCACCTCCATGATCTTGCCGTAGGGCACGTCGCGGTCGCCGCGCACCAGCATCACCTGGGTGGGATCTTGAGCCGCCAGGGCACGCAGGCGCGGCATGATCGCGTCCGGGGTCAGCTCCTCCTTGGCGAGGTAGGGCTTGCCGTCCTTGTCGATGGAGATCTCCAGCGGCTTCTTGGCCTGGGCGACCTTCTGGGCCGTGGTCTTGGGCAGCTGCACCGGTACGCCCGTGGTCATCAGGGGGGCGGCCACCATGAAGATGATCAGCAGCACGAGCATCACGTCGACCATCGGGGTGACGTTGATCTCGGACATCGGCGCCGCGTCGAGGCCGTCCTCGTCGTCGCCGCCGCCGGCGCGGATCGAACCCATTGCCATCGTGGAGCGGCCCTCCGGGGCCAGGGCGGATGGCGATCAGGCCGGTCCGCCGCACAGGTTGCTGTCGGGAATCGGCGCTCGCGCGGCGCCGAAGCAGGTCTCGGTGAAACAGGTCTTGGTGAAGCGGGTCTCGGTGAGACAGGTATCGGTCAGGACGGAACGGTCACTCGGCGGCGGCGGCGCGCCCATGCACGGTGCGGTCGCGCGCGAGGCGGTTGCCGAGGATGCCGATGCTGGACACGAAGCTCGACTGGACCCGGCCGACATCGTTGATGAGCTTGTTGTAGGCCATCACCGCCGGGATCGCGACGATGAGGCCGATGGCGGTGGCGAACAGCGCCTCGGCGATGCCCGGCGCCACCACGGCCAACGAGGTGTCCTGGCTCTTCGCGATCGACGAGAAGGAGTTCATGATGCCCCAGACCGTGCCGAACAGGCCGATGAACGGCGCGGTCGAGCCTGCGGTGGCCAGGAGCGGCAGGCCGGTCTGGAGGCGCTTGATCCGGCTGGTGAGCGTCGCGCGCATGGCGCGCTCGATGCGGTCGCGACGCTCGGCCCGGGTCTCGCTGGCATCCTGGTCGCGCCAGGCCTCGACGGCCGCCCCCGTGATCTGGGCGTCGATGCCGCCGCCCGAGGATTCGAGCGCCCCGCCGGAGCGCACCAGCACGTCGAAGGCCTTGGCCTGACGCTTGGCGGCGGCGATCCGCACGATCTTCTCGAACACCACGGTCCAGCACGCGATCGAGGCGACCACGAGCAGGATCATCACGCCCTTCACGATCGGATCGGCCTGCAGGAACAGTCCGATGAAGGAAAAGTCGTGGGCGACTTCGGCCGGTGCGGCGGTCGGATCCATGGCGGTCTCTCTCGATGGGGGCGGTGTTCGGCGCGCGGACGGTGTCGTGGGTTTCGGATGCGCCGATCAGCGCACGAAGGCGGCGGGCGTCTTGCTCTCGGTCTCGATGCGATCGAGGCAGGTCTCGCGGCTGGCCTCGCCACCCTCGCAGGCGAGGACGTCGTTGAGGAGCAGGCGGCTGATCTTCGGGCAGGCGATGCCGGGGAAGTCGAAGAGGCGGACCATGGTCTTGCGGTCCTGCACCGGTCCCAGTTCCACGGAGAGGCGCTTCTGGGCGATGCCCTCGGGGTCGAACGCGAAGAGGTCGACCTTCAGGGATTTCAAAGCCGGACCGCGGCTGTTGTCCACGAGGAGGTAGGTCCGGCAGGCGTCGCCGGCCGGCTCCAGGCGGTTCAGTTCGAGCTTCAGGGGCGGGGCCGCGGCCTTGCTCTCCTGGGCGGCGGCCGCCGTGGCCAGGCCCGCAAGCATCGTCAGGGATGCGAGAAGGGAGGCGGCAGGCCGCGCCACGACGAACCGATTCCTCCGCACGTTCCTCCGCAAGGGCCGTTCTCCGATCACGCCGCGCACTCCGCCAAAGGTCCTCGCCGCCAGCCGCGACGCTCGTCCGGTTCCCGGGCAGGGCCTGGTCCGGCGCGGTGTCGCGACGGTCCAGCCCAGTCCCGATTCGGGTTCGCCAATGCCGAGGGGCGTGGTCCGAGAACCGCGATCCGTGCGCTGACTGATGCGGGGTGGGCATATCCGAGGACCCGACCGCAGATCAAGCTCCGGGCCGAATATCAGAGGAATTCCAAACTGTTACTCGGGGCCTGCATGCGGCTAAGCTCGTCGTCTGCCGAACGGTCCCGATCCGGATTGCCGAAAACACCTGAGGCCTCAGGGGGTAACGGGGCCCTGCGCCCGAGGGTCCGGGCCCTTGATGCGCCCGGGAGCGGTCTCCATATCGCGAGGACCGGCGCGACATCGCCGGGAGGGGTGCTGCCCAGGCGGGCCCCGATCGCCGAAGTGCCTCATGAAACTCTGTTTCGGGCTTCGCTGGAAGGACATGCGTTCGTGACGACCCGGCCCTCACCGTTCGGACATCCCTTTCTCCTCGGGTTCGATGAGATCGAGCAGGCCCTCGACCGGGTGTCGAAGGCGGCCAACGACGGGTATCCGCCCTACAACATCGAGCGTCTGGCGCGCACCGAGCATCAGCCGGAGCGCCTTCGCATCACGCTGGCGGTCGCAGGCTTCACCCGCGACCAGCTCGACGTGATGCTGGAGGAGAGCCAGCTCGTCGTGCGGGGTCGGCAGGTCGATGACAAGACCCGGCAGTTCCTGCACCGCGGCATTGCCGCGCGGCAGTTTCAACGCGCCTTCCTGCTCGCGGACGGCATGGAGGTGATGGGTGCCGACCTGTCGAACGGCCTGCTGTCCATCGATCTGACCCGGCCAGAACCGGACAGGATCGTGCGCAAGATCGCCATCGCGTCCCGTGACGAGGCCTGACGCCCGGGCTTCGACGCCACATCGACCGCCGGGCATGGTCCCGGTGTACCGCTCTGCCAAGAAGGAGGGCAGTCCATGACCGAGTTCAACACCAATCCGCTCACCCAGGCCGATCTCGACCCGGCGGAGTTCAACGTGGCCGATCTCGCGGCACTCGGCGAGGGACACATCGCCTACGTGCGCGCCATCCGCTCGGACGAAGTGAAGCGCATCTTCCCGCAGGCGCCGGACCTGACCCCCGGACTCGATCTGTTCGCGCTCCTCTCCGCCAGCGGGGCCCCGATCCTGCTCGCCGATTCCCGGGATGCCGTGGTGGCCAACGCCGCCGCCAACGATCTCTACACGGTCAGCCTGCACTAGGCGGCATATCGGCCACCGCCGCCAGCAGCCGCGCGAGATCCTGCGGTCGCGACAGGCGGTGGTCGCCGTCGGCGATGAGGGTGAGGAGGGTGCCGGCCTTCGGCAGTCTCTCCACCACGCGAAGAGCGTGGGTGTAGGGCACGTCCGGGTCGTCCATGCCCTGCAGGATGTGGACCGGGCAGCCGGGATCGAACGCATCTCCCAGAAGGCAGTGGCTTCGCCCGTCCTCGATGAGGGCGTGTGTGATCGGGACCGGACTCGGATCGTAGGCGCTCGGACGGAACCAGGCGCCGTCTCGTTCGATCTGCGCCCGGATCTCAGGCGGGAACCGGTCCCACAGAAGGCTCTGGGTGAAATCCAGGGCCGGTGCGATCAGGAGGAGGCCCGAGGGTGCCGGTCGACCCTGTCGCACGAGCGCGCGCGCGACGAGGCAGGCGATCCAGCCGCCCATCGACGATCCCACCAGGATCGGCCGTTCCGCTGCATGCGCGGCGATCACCGCCTGCGCGTCGGCGAGCCAGGTGGAGATCGTGGCCTCGGCGAACACGCCACCCGACTCGCCGTGCCCCGTATAGTCGAAGCGTATCAGGGCGCGGCCCTCTCGCGCGGCCCAGGCATCGAGGGCCATCGCCTTCGTAGCGCCCATGTCGGAGCGGAAGCCCCCGAGCCAGACCAGAGGCGGACCGTCTCCCATCCGCCGCCGTACCGCGATCCGGCGTGCCGCGGCTCCCGTGCCGACCTCGATGAAGTCCGGAGCCTCGCCCTGCGCAGACGTCATTCGTTAACCCTCGCCCTGGGATGCATCGAATTGAATGCCTCGCCTTCGCATTTCGTTTACCGGGCCGTAAAGCGCGGCGTTCAAGCTCACGGCATGACCGAAACGCAAGACGGACTCCGTTCGCCTCGGGTAAGCAGCTCGAGCCACTTCCCCCGGCCCTGGGCCATTCCGGCTTGCCCGTCATGAACGGCGACGGACGCGGCCGTTTCCCGAGCGAGCGGGCGCCCCTCGCCGGGGCGACCATCCTGCAGATCGTCCCGGAACTCGATGCCGGCGGCGCCGAGCGCACGACCGTCGACGTCGCAGCCGCCCTGGCGGCGGCCGGCGCCCGGGCGCTGGTGGCCACGGAGGGCGGCCGCCTGATCGGCGAGCTGCAGGCCAAGGGCGGGGTCTGGCTGCCGTTTCCCGCGGCTTCGAAGAACCCGCTCGCGATGGCCCTGAACGTGGGTCGCCTCGCGCGCCTGTGCCGACGCGAAGGCGTGCAGATCGTCCACGCGCGCTCGCGGGCCCCGGCCTGGGTCGCCCTCGGCGCCGCGCGGCGGCTGAAGCTGCCCTTCGTCACCACCTATCACGGCAGCTATTCCGGCCGGACGGGCGTGAAGGTCCTCTACAACTCCGTGATGGCGCGCGGCGACGTGGTCATCGCCAATTCGCATTACACGGCCGACCTCATCCGTGCGCTGCACCCGGAGCAGGCGGGCGACCGGGTGCGGGTGATCCATCGCGGAACCGACCTGGCTCAGTTCACGCCCACGGCTGTCCTTCCATCGCGGGTGGAGGCCCTGCGCCGCGCCTGGGGCGTCGCCCCGCACGAGCGGGTGGTGCTGCTCGCCGCGCGCCTCACGGGCTGGAAGGGCCAGCGCGTCCTGATCGAGGCAGCGGCGCTGATGCGCGACCGCGGCGTCACCGACGTCGCCGTCGTGCTCGCCGGCGATCCGCAGGGACGCGTCGGCTACGAGCGCGAGCTCGACGCGTTGATCGCGGCGCGCAGCCTCCAGGCCGTCGTGCACCGTGTCGGGCACTGCACCGACATGCCGGCCGCCTTCCGGGCGGCCTCCGTCGTCGCGGTCCCATCGGTGGAGCCCGAAGCCTTCGGACGCTCCGCGGTCGAGGCCCAGGCCCTGGGCACGCCGGTGGTGGTCTCGGATCTCGGTGCCGTACCGGAGACGGTGCTGGCCCCCCCGGAGGTTCCGGCGGCCCAGCGCACCGGGTGGCGGGTGCCGCCCGGCGACGCCCGTGCCCTGGCCGACGCGCTGACGGAGGCCTTGTCCCTCGGCGCGAGTGCGCGCGATGCCATGACCCGGCGCGGCCGGGCCCATGTCGAGGCGCACTTCTCCCTGGAAGGCATGGTCGGCGACACGCTCGCCGTCTACGCCGACCTCATCGCCGGCCGGGCGGTGGCTCCGCGAGGTTGATCGCTGCGTCCAATGAACCAAACCGCGACGACCGTGTTGACTTGCACGAGAGTTCAGCCAAGGTGTCGCACCGAATTTCGCGAGCGATGGGTGGCCAGGATCGACCCCAAACGGGGTTCGGGTTCGCAGGCTGCCGTTTCGTCGTTTCACTAGGAGACCAAAGCCATTCGTAGACCTATGAGAGCTATGCCGGCTCCGCAGAAGGACGGGCCGCGCGCCAACCGGGACATCCGCGGCGTTCGCGAAGTGCAGCTCATCGACGACACCGGACAGAACCGTGGCGTCGTCGCCTTCTTCGACGCCATCGCCATGGCCGAGGAAGCGGGCCTCGACCTCGTCGAGATCGCACCGAACTCCGTCCCTCCCGTCTGTAAGCTTCTCGATTACGGCCGCTTCCGCTTCAACGAGCAGAAGAAGCAGAACGAAGCCCGCAAGAAGCAGAAGACGGTCGAGGTCAAGGAGATCAAGCTCCGCCCCGGCATCGACAAGCATGACTACGACACCAAGATGAAGGCCGTGATCCGGTTCTTCGAGGAGGGCGACAAGGTCAAGGTGACCCTGCGCTTCCGCGGTCGTGAGATGGCGCACCAGGATATCGGCCTGCGCCTGCTCGAGCGGGTGAAGAACGAGACCCAGGAAATCGCCAAGGTCGAGAGCGAGCCGATGCTCGAGGGCCGGCAGATGATCATGATCCTGGCGCCGCGCTGAGTCGCGCGTTGGTGGTCTGATCCGACGAATGCACCGTCTTCCTCCCTGGAAGGCGGTGTTTTTCGTTGGCGGGACCGATCGCGGCGGGTCGGCGCCGGCTGCGCTGCGAACCCCGCTCGTCTCGGCAGCGGGGGCGTGAGTGCACCGGGCCGAGCCGACGCTGGTCCTCCAGGGCAGCGCCCGCGATGGGGGCGCTGCCCGTTCCCGCGGGGGCCTACTTCAGCAGCGAGATCTGCGCGTCGCCCGTCCGCCGGAGGACGTTGACCGTCACGTCCTCCCCGTAGCGCTGCAGGCGCAGGTCCACCCGCGAGGTGCCGATCTTCAGGTTGAAGATCGAGACGCCGTCGAGGAAGGGCGGAAGCGTCGGATTGCGGAAGCGCACCCGGTTGCGGTCGTGGTCGATCTCCAGCCCGAGGCAGGCCGCGAGGAAGGCGAAGGGCGCGGCCGCGGCCCAGGCCTGCGGCGAGCAGGCCACCGGGTAGGAGACGGGGCCGCGCTGGTGGCGCCGCATGAAGCCGCAGAACAGCTCCGGCAGACGCTTCTGGTCCTGGTAGAGGGCGGTGTCGAACATCCCCTCGAAGATGCGCGAGGCTTCCGGCTTCAGGTCGTAGCGCGCCAGTCCGAGGGCGATGAGCGCGTTGTCGTGCGGCCAGATCGAGCCGTTATGGTACGACATCGGATTGTAGCGCGCCTCGCCGCGGGCGATCGTGCGCACGCCCCAGCCATTGAAGCCGTCCTTCGACAGGAGGTTGGCGGCGACGCTCGCCGCCCGCTCCGGCAAGGCGATGCCGGTGAAGAGCGCGTGGCCGGCATTGGACGAGCGCACGGCGCATTGCCGCTTCTCGCCGTCGAGGGCCAGGGCGTAGGTGCCGATCGCCTCGCACCAGAACGCCTTGTCGAAGTTCTCGCGCAGCACCTGCGCCTCGTTGCCGAGACGTTGCGCGAGATCGTCGTGACCCAGGAGCGAGGCGAGCTTGGCCGCCCCGTTCTTGGCGGCATAGACGTAGCCCTGGACCTCACAGAGCGCGATCGGCCCCTTCGCGAGGTTGCCATCGGTGTGGAAGATCGAGTCGTGGCTGTCCTTCCAGCCCTGATTCTCGAGGCCCTTGTCGGTGTCGCGGGCATACTCGACGAAGCCGTCGCCGTCCCGGTCGCCGTACTTGTCCATCCAGGTGAGGGCGAGTTCCAGGGCCGGCCAGATCGCCGAGACGGTCTCGAGGTCGCCGGTGACGGCGTAGTATTCCGACGCCAGCATTACGAAGAGTGGCGTGCCGTCGATGGTGCCGTAGTAATGCCGGAACGGCACTTCGCCGAGCATGGCCATCTCGCCGCGCCGCGTCTCGTGCAGCACCTTGCCGGGCTGCGCGTCGGCGGCCGGGTCGACGGCCTGGGCCTGGGTCGAGGCGAGGTAGCGCAGGACGCCCTTGCCAAAATTCGGGTCGATCCAAAGCGCCATCATGGCGGTGATGATGCCGTCGCGCCCGAACACCGTGGAGTACCAGGGAATGCCGGCGAAGGGGTAGATCCCCTCCGGGGTGCGGCTCGCGAGCATGTAGAGGTCGGCCGTGGCGCGGCAGGCGGCCTCGTTGAACTGGTCGTTCGACGAGATGATCGTGGTGATGCCGGCGGTGAGCTGCCGCAGATCGCGGCGCGAATCGCGGTAGGCCCGCGCGAAGATGACGCCCTCGGCCAGACCTTTGGGATGGCGCGGGGCGGCGGTGCTGCCGGCGGCGCGCGACAGGCCGGCGGCCGCATCCTCGCCGACGCGCTCGGCGGCCGGGGCGCTCGTGAAGGCGCGGTGGGATTCGAAGACCGCCCGGAGGAACAGCGAGGCGCGCCCGCCCGGCGGCAGGGAGACGACGAACTCGGCCCGGCCCGGCTCGATGTGCTGCGGCTTCGGCCCGAAATGCAGGCTCGTCGTGCGCACGACCTCGTCGAGGCCGGCATAGCGGAACTGGACTTCGGACTCGCTCGCCACCTGAACGCTGCGCTTGCCGCGCACCGGGCGATCCATGCCGCGCACTTCGAAGAGATCGCGGAAATCCGCATCGAAGGTGACCGCGATTTTGAGGTGCCAGTGCCGGGAATCATAGTTGCGAAGGCCGATTCGATCGTAGCAGGCGCCCTTGAACAGGAACTTGGTGCGCTCGATCGCGATCAGCTCGCGAGGAATCGTGGTCTCGTCATGGGCATCGATGCGGATGTCGGGCGTCGTCATGTCGACGCTGAGGGCGCCGTTGTCGTCCTGCATCACGGAAGACAACAGCAGCGGGCGCTGATCCTCGATGGTGACGTGCAGGCGCGAGAGGTAGCGGGTGTCCTGGAAGTAGAGGCCTTCGGGACCGGGGAGCACGCCGATATCGCCGTAGCTGTCGAGCACCGCGAAGGCTTCGCCGTACTTCAGCGAGCGCAGCGGACGCTCGACCAGGGAGGTCTGCGCCTCGATGTGGTACTGCGGCAGGACTTCGTCGGCATCCTGGAAACCGCGGGGGATCCGCGTCTCGGTCGCAGCCGTCCCGGCCGCGGTTTCGGAGGTCGCCTTCAGTGTATCCGCTGCCATGCCTGAGCGTCTCCGAAATGGGGGGTCGAATCAAAAGGGCCGCCGGTCGCATGATGCGGCGCGGCGGCCCTCAGTGGCAGAGGTAGTGCGGCAATCTTGCGGCGCCGGCCAGTCCGGCGGCGAGCAAAACCGATGCCGGGCGGAGCCCGGCTCGGCCCCGATCAGGCGGGCATGGCGGCGACGGAGATCTGGGGCAGGGCGGACCCGTTCATCTCGCCGTAATGCGAGGAAAAGGCGCCGGCATGCGGCAGCTTGATCACCGAGTTCGCGCCGGCGAGCAGGCGCTCGTAGGCGGCCACGTACTTGCGGACCATGCACTCGGCGGTGAAGTTGCCCTCGAAGTGCCTGCGCACGCCGGCGCGGCTCATCGACTTGACCGTGTGAACCGCTGCCACCGCGTCGTCCATCGAGTCGCACAGGACGCCCGAAACGCCGTCGGCGATGACTTCCGGCACGGAGCCGTTGCGGAAGGCGATCACCGGCGTGCCGGCCGACATCGCCTCGATCATCACGAGGCCGAAGGGCTCCGGCCAGTCGATCGGAAAAGCGAGGGCGAGGGCGTTGCCGAGGAAGTCCTTCTTCTGCTCCTCGTTGATCTCGCCGATGAACTCGACGAGCGGATGGTGGATCATCGGCTCGATGACCTCGTCCCAGTAATCCTGGTCGGCCTTGTCGACCTTCGCGGCGATCTTCAGCGGAACGCCGGAGCGGATCGCCATCTCGATGGCCCGGTCGGGGCGCTTCTCCGGCGAGATGCGGCCGAGGAAGGCCAGATAGCCGCCCTTCGACTCCGGGTAGAATGGGCAGTTCTGGGCCGGAAGGCCGTGGTGGATGGTCGAGAGCCAGTTGACGTTCTCGGGCATCGGATCGCGCTGGTTGTCCGAGATCGACACCAGGGGCATGCCCGTGAAGGTGCGGTAGACGGGCATGAAGTCCGGCACGTCGAGGCGTCCGTGCATCGTCGTGAGGCACTTGTGGTTCAAGTCCTCGAACATCGGATATTGCAGGAGATCGATGTGGAAGTGCAGGACGTCGAACTCGTGCGCCCGCTTGTGCACGTGGTGGAGCATCGCGAGGTGGCTCGCGGTGTGATCCCGGTAGCCGAGGAGGCGCAGGCCCTCCGGCGTGCAGGCCGCCAGCTTGGCGGAGGTCTCCGAATCGCCGCTGGCGAACAGGGTGACGTCGTGACCCTGGCGGACCAGTTCCTCGGTGATCCACGACACCACGCGCTCGGTCCCGCCATAGAACTTCGGGGGTACGGCCTCCGAAAGCGGAGCAATCTGGGCAATGCGCACGAAGCGTCTCCTATGAGGTCGAATGTTGCGCCGACCTAACGCGATCCGGCCTGAGTGGGACATGAACGAAACAGACGGCCAAGGTTATGGTTCCCACTCGCCTGCGATCACCAGGGCTCTCTGACAGATGGTCCGGGATGTCCCCGATATCCTCGTGGTCCGTGCTGTCTGGCATGCCAGACAAGTCTATGGCAGGGCTTGCAAGAACCCGGCCGCGATGCGCCCTGCGCGCATCCGTCGTGTTGTGCGGAACGGGGGACGAACTACCTGAGGCGCATGGCCGATTTTGTGCGACGCACGATGCCCTTGTTTCGCTCCAGGGGGTCGTCTAAGCCTCGCGCCTGCGCAGTCTGGCATTGGAGCAATTCCACGTGGCCGTCGGCGCCGAAGGCGTCGCAACCGTCCGCGAACACGAGAGGTCCCGCATGTCCGGCCTGATGGCAGACTATCTGCCCCTCATCGTCTTTATCGGCGTCTCGGTGTTCATTGCCGCGGCTCTGCTGGTCGCTCCCTTCCTGGTCGCCTACAACAGCCCCGATCCCGAGAAGCTGTCTGCCTACGAGTGCGGCTTCAACGCTTTCGACGACGCGCGCATGAAGTTCGACGTGCGCTTCTACCTCGTCGCGATCCTGTTCATCATCTTCGATCTCGAAGTCGCGTTCCTGTTTCCGTGGGCGATCACCTTCGGGGAACTCGGTTGGTTCGGCATGTGGTCGATGATGGCCTTCCTCGGCGTTCTGACCGTCGGGTTCGTCTACGAGTGGCGCAAGGGCGCCCTCGAATGGGACTAGCGCCGCCGAATCGCGCTGCCGACGAAGCCTGCCTGTCCGAAGCCTGATCCCGAGAAACCGATGGCCTTCAGCCCCGACCTCTCCCGCGCCCCGGCGATCGCGCCGGCCCCCAAGGGGATCATCGATCCCAATACCGGGCTACCGATCGGCGCCAACGACCCGACCTTCCTGTCGATCAACGACGAACTCGCCGATCGCGGCTTCCTCGTCACGTCGACGGACGATCTCATCAACTGGGCCCGCACCGGCTCGCTGATGTGGATGACCTTCGGCCTCGCCTGCTGCGCCGTCGAGATGATGCAGATGTCGATGCCGCGCTACGATTGCGAGCGCTTCGGCTTCGCGCCGCGCGGGAGCCCACGCCAGTCCGACGTGATGATCGTCGCCGGCACGCTCACCAACAAGATGGCCCCGGCCCTGCGCAAGGTCTACGACCAGATGCCGGAGCCACGCTACGTGATCTCCATGGGCTCATGCGCCAACGGCGGCGGGTACTATCACTACTCCTACTCGGTGGTCCGCGGCTGCGACCGGGTGGTGCCGGTGGACATCTACGTTCCGGGCTGTCCGCCCACCGCCGAGGCGCTGCTCTACGGTGTGCTCCTGCTTCAGAAGAAGATCCGCCGCACCGGCACGATCGAGCGCTGAGGAAGGACGCCCGGCATGACCAACGGCATCAGCATCCTCGCCCACACCGCGCCGGATTCCGGCATCGGTGCCCTCCAGCGGATCAGCGACCATGTCGCCGGCGCGCTCGGGCCCGCGATCGTCTCGCGGACCATCGCGTTCGGCGAACTCACCCTCGTGGTGCAGGCCAGCGACATCGTCTACGCCCTGACCTACCTGCGTGACGACCCGGCCTGTGCCTTCCGCTGCTTCATCGACATCTGCGGGGCCGACTACCCGTCCCGCGCGAAGCGCTTCGACGTGGTCTACCACCTGCTCTCGCTGCGCCACAACGCGCGCATCCGCCTGAAGGTGCAGACCGACGACCAGACGCCGGTGCCCTCCGTGATCGAGGTCTTCCCGGCGGCGAATTGGTTCGAGCGCGAGACCTACGATCTCTACGGCATCCTGTTCTCGGGGCATCCGGACCTGCGCCGGCTGCTCACCGATTACGGCTTCGAGGGGCATCCCCTGCGCAAGGACTTCCCGCTCACGGGATTCGTCGAGGTCCGCTACGACCAGGACGAGGCCCGCGTGGTCTACGAGCCGGTGAAGCTCACCCAGGAATTCCGAAACTTCGACTTCCTCTCGCCGTGGGAGGGCACCGAGTACGTGCTTCCGGGCGACGAGAAGACGTCGGCCTGAGCGGCGGAGCGAGGCCATGACCGAGCACAACATCCGCAACTTCGCGATCAACTTCGGCCCCCAGCACCCGGCGGCGCACGGCGTGCTGCGCCTGGTGCTGGAACTCGACGGCGAGATCGTCGAGCGCGTCGATCCGCATATCGGTCTCCTGCATCGCGGCACCGAGAAGCTGATCGAGCACAAGACCTACCTTCAGGCGACGCCCTACTTCGACCGCCTCGACTACGTCTCGCCGATGAACCAGGAGCATGCCTTCTGCCTCGGTATCGAGAAACTGCTCGGGCTCGAGGTGCCGCGGCGGGCGCAGCTCATCCGCACGCTGTTCTGCGAGATCGGCCGCATCCTCTCGCATCTCCTCAACGTCACCACCCAGGCCATGGATGTCGGTGCCCTGACGCCGCCGCTCTGGGGCTTCGAGGAGCGCGAGAAGCTGATGATCTTCTACGAGCGCGCATCCGGCGCTCGCCTCCACGCCAACTACTTCCGGCCCGGTGGCGTCCACCAGGACCTGCCGCCCGCGCTGATCGACGACATCGAGGCCTTCATCGACCCGTTCCTGCAGGTGGTCGACGACCTCGACAACCTCGTCATGGGCAACCGCATCTTCAAGCAGCGCAACGTCGACATCGGCATCGTCACCGTGGACGAGGCGATGGCCTGGGGCTTCTCCGGCGTCATGGTGCGCGGCTCGGGCATCCCGTGGGACCTGCGCAAGTCGCAGCCCTACGAGGCCTACGAGGAGATGGAGTTCGACATCCCCGTAGGTAAGAACGGCGACACCTATGATCGCCAGGTCATCCGCATGGAAGAGATGCGCGAGTCGGCCAAGATCATGAAGCAGTGCTGCGTCAAGCTGCGCGAGCCCGCCGGCCAGGGGCCGATCTCCGCCACCGACGGCAAGATCGCGCCGCCGCCACGCCGCGAGATGAAGCGCTCGATGGAAGCGCTGATCCACCACTTCAAGCTCTACACCGAGGGCTTCCACGTGCCGGCCGGCGAAGTCTATGCCGCGGTCGAGGCGCCCAAGGGCGAGTTCGGCGTCTATCTCGTCGCCGACGGCACCAACAAACCCTACCGCTGCAAGATCCGCGCACCGGGCTTCGCCCATCTGCAGGCGATGGACTGGATGTGCCGCGGGCACATGCTGGCCGACGTGTCCTGTGTGCTCGGCACGCTGGACATCGTGTTCGGCGAAGTTGACCGGTGAGGATCAAGGTTCGAAACTGATGGCCAACCGCAGACTCGCCCCCGCCGCCGAGCAGCCCGCCGCCTTCGCGTTCTCGTCCGAGAACGCCGAGTGGGCGAAGGGTCAGATCGAGAAGTACCCCGAGGGCCGCCAGGCCTCGGCGGTGATCCCGCTGCTCTGGAAGGCGCAGGAGCAGAACGGCGGCTGGCTGCCGCAGAAGGCCATCGAGGCCGTGGCCGACGAACTCGGCATGCCGCACATCCGCGTGCTCGAGGTGGCGACCTTCTACACGATGTTCGCCCTGGAGCCGGTGGGCAAGTTCTGGATCCAGCTCTGCGGGACCGTGCCGTGCGATTCCTGCGGGGCGCGTGAATTGAAGGACTACCTGCACCACCGCCTCGGCGCGCCGGGCCATGTCAGTGCCGACGGCAACTTCTCCTGGCTCGAGGTCGAGTGCCTGGGCGCCTGCTGCAACGCGCCGATGGCGCAGATCAACCAGGATTACTACGAGGACCTGACCCCCGATCTCCTCGGGAAGCTGATGGACGACCTCGCCGCCGGCCGGCCCGTGAAGGTCGGATCGCAGGTCGGGCGGACTTCGTCCGAGCCGCTGGGCGGCGCCGACACCCTCACCGACGCGACCCTGTTCGACGGCTCGCGAGTCGGGGCCTGGCGCAAGCGCTTCGAGGAGAAGGAGGCCGAGGAGGGCAGCGAGCAGGGCAAGGCCGAGGCCGCGTCGTCCGAGCAGCGCGCCGCCGTCGAGCCGAAGCCGGCCCGTCCGGATGCTGGTCGGGCGGTCGGGACGCCGGCGACCGATGCGCCCGCCCAGCGGGCCGCGGCCGGCGAGACTCCGGTGAAATCGGACGACAAGGCGAATGCCGCCGACGGCGCGGATTCGACCGCGCAGCCGGTCGCGCCGACGGCGCCCGCGCCTGCGACGATCGCGAAGGCGGAAGCCGCGGGCGCGGAAGCGGGCACCCAGTCCGACCTGCCGCGTGACGAGCCGCCGCCGCAGCCGGCCGCTTCGGGCGCCAGCCCGGCTTCCGACGTCGCGAAGCCGGCGGGTCCGAAGGCACCGGCCAAGGCCTCCGCGACGAAGGCCGCGACACCCCGGTCTCCCGCCCCAAAGAAGGGGAACTGACATGCTCGCCGATCAGGATCGCATCTTCACGAACCTCTACGGCCTGCACTCGCCGGGACTGGACGCCGCCAAGCAGCGGGGTGCATGGGACGGGACCAAGTTCCTCCTCGAAATGGGCCGCGACTGGATCATCGACGAGATGAAGCAGTCGGGCCTGCGCGGCCGTGGCGGCGCGGGGTTCCCCACCGGCCTCAAGTGGTCGTTCATGCCCAAGAAGTCGGACGGACGCCCGCACTACCTCGTCGTCAATGCCGACGAGTCCGAGCCGGGCACCTGCAAGGACCGGGAGATCATGCGGCACGATCCGCACCTCCTGATCGAGGGCTGCATGCTGGCCTCCTTCGCGATGGCCGCGCATGCCTGCTACATCTACATCCGCGGCGAGTACGTCGCCGAGAAGCACGCGCTCCAGCGCGCGGTGGACGAGGCCTACGAAGCCCGCCTCGTCGGCAAGGACAACGTCCACGGCTATCCCTTCGACATCTACGTCCACCACGGCGCTGGCGCCTACATCTGCGGCGAGGAAACGGCGCTGCTGGAGAGCCTCGAAGGCAAGAAGGGCATGCCGCGCCTGAAGCCCCCGTTTCCGGCCAATATGGGCCTCTACGGCTGCCCCACGACGGTGAACAACGTCGAGTCGATCGCGGTGGCGGGCACGATCCTGCGCCGGGGCGGTGCCTGGTTCGCGGGCCTCGGCGGCAAGAACAACACCGGCACCAAGCTGTTCTGCGTCTCCGGTCACGTCAACAAGCCCTGCAACGTCGAGGAGGAGCTCGGGATCACCTTCCGTGAGCTCGTCGACAAGCATTGCGGCGGCATGCGCGGGGGCTGGGACAATCTCCTCTGCTCCATTCCCGGCGGCTCCTCGGTGCCCCTGGTCCCGGCCGAGCAGATCATCGACGCCAAGATGGACTTCGACACCCTGAAGAACCTCGGCTCCGGCCTCGGCACGGCGGCGGTGATCGTCCTCGACAGGTCCACCGACATCGTCTCGGCCATCGCTCGCATCGCCTATTTCTACAAGCACGAGTCCTGCGGCCAGTGCACGCCGTGCCGCGAGGGCACGGGCTGGATGTGGCGCGTGATGCTGCGCATGGCGGAGGGCCGGGCGCAGCGCCGCGAGATCGACATGCTCCTCGATGTCACGAAGCAGATCGAGGGCCACACCATCTGCGCGCTCGGCGACGCGGCGGCCTGGCCGATCCAGGGCCTGATCCGGCACTTCCGTCCCGAGATCGAGAAGCGCATCGACCGCTACAGCGCCAACCCGCATTCCGATCCGGTGCCGATGGCGGCGGAGTGATCCGCCCCTCGTGCCGCCCCTAATCGAGACCGAGACCCACGCATGACCAAGATCGTCGTCGACGGCACCGAGGTCGATGTTCCCGCGGAGTACACGCTGCTCCAGGCCTGCGAGGCCGCAGGCGCGGAGATCCCGCGCTTCTGCTTCCACGAGCGGCTGTCCATCGCGGGCAATTGCCGGATGTGCCTCGTGGAGCTCAAGGGCGCGCCGAAGCCGGTGGCTTCCTGCGCCTATGCGGTGAAGGATTGCCGACCGGGGCCCAACGGCGAGCCGCCGGAGGTGCTGACGCGCTCGGGCCAGACGAAGAAGGCCCGCGAGGGGGTGATGGAGTTTCTCCTCATCAACCACCCGCTGGACTGCCCGATCTGCGACCAGGGCGGCCATTGCGACCTGCAGGATCAGGCGATGGCCTACGGCGTCGACTCGACCCGCTACGGCGAGAACAAGCGCGCCGTCGAGGAGAAGTACATCGGCCCGCTGGTGCGGACCGCCATGAACCGCTGCATCCATTGCACCCGCTGCGTCCGCTTCCTGGCGGAGGTTGCCGGCGTGCCGGATCTCGGCGCGATCGGGCGCGGCGAGGACATGGAGATCACGAGCTACCTCGAATCCGCCATGGGGTCCGAGCTTCAGGGCAACGTCGCCGATCTCTGCCCCGTGGGCGCCCTCGTTCACAAGCCGCAGAGCTACGAGGTCCGGCCGTGGGAGCTGTCCAAGACCGAATCCGTCGACGTGATGGACGCGGTCGGCTGCGCCATCCGGGTCGATGCCCGCGGCCGCGAGGTCATGCAGATCGAGCCGCGCGTGCATGAGGGGATCAACGAGGAGTGGATCTCCGACAAGACCCGCCATGCCGTGGACGGCCTGCGTGCCCAGCGCCTCGACCGGCCGTATCTCCGCGAGAACGGCCGTCTGCGTCCCGCGTCCTGGGGTGAGGCGTTCGCCGCCATCGCCGCCCGGGTCACGGGTACCGATCCGAAGCGGATCGGCGCTTTGGCGGGCGACCTCGCGGGCGTGGAGGAGATCTACGCCCTCAAGGCGCTGATGGCCTCCCTCGGAGTGACGAACCTCGATTGCCGCCAGGCCGGCGAGGCGATCGACCCGGCCTGGGGCCGGGCCGCCTATACCCTCGGCACCGGCATCGCCGGGATCGAGGAGGCGGACGCCATCCTGCTCGTGGGGACCAACCCGCGCCTGGAGGCCTCGCTCCTCAACGTGCGCATTCGCAAGCGCTGGCGCATGGGTCCGCTGGCGGTCGGCCTGATCGGCGAGCCCGTCGACCTGACCTATCCGCACGCCTATCTCGGAGCCGGCCCCGAGACCCTGGCCGACCTCGCCTCCGGCCAGCACAGCTTCGCCGAGGCGCTGAAGGCCGCGAGCCGGCCGCTGATCATCGTCGGCACCGGTGCGCTCGCCCGGCCCGACGGCGCCGCGATCCTCGCAGCAGCGGCGAAGCTCGCCCGGGACATCGGCGCGGTCACGCCGGAATGGAACGGCTTCGGCGTGCTCCAGACCGCGGCCGCCCGGGTCGGCGCCCTCGACCTCGGCTTCGTGCCGGGGGAGGGCGGACTCGACTTCGCGGGGATCGCGCAGGGGGGCTCCCTCGACGTGGTCTACAACCTCGGTGCCGACGAGGTCGCGGTGGGGCCGGGCGCGTTCGTGATCTACCAGGGCACCCACGGCGACCGCGGCGCCACGCGGGCCGACGTCGTGCTGCCGGGAGCCTCCTACACCGAGAAGAGCGCGACCTACGTCAATCTCGAGGGCCGAGTGCAGGCCACCAACCGCGCCGGCTTCCCGCCGGGGGATGCCCGCGAGGACTGGGCGATCCTGCGCGCCCTGTCCGACGTGCTGGGCAAGCGTCTGCCGTTCGATTCGCTCGGCGCCCTGCGCCGGGCGCTCTACGCCGAGCATCCGCACTTGGCCGCCCTCGACGCGATCGCCCCGAGCGATGCCGTCGCCACGGTGGAGCGGCTGTCGACCTTGAGCGGCGAGCCGGGCCGCGCCGCCTTCGCCGCGGCCGTGCCGGACTTCTACCTCAGCAACGCGATCGCCCGCGCCTCGCGCGTGCTCGCCGAATGTTCGAGCCTCGCCCGGGTGCGCGGCCTCGAAGCGGCCGAATAAGGATCTCCTGCGATGACCTTCTGGGAAATCCTCGGCACCGTCCTGCTGCTGGCGCTCAAGAGCTTCGTGCTCCTGGCGCTGCTGCTGGTCTTCATCGCCTACGCCCTGCTCGCCGACCGCAAGATCTGGGCGGCGGTGCAGCTCCGGCGCGGCCCGAACGTGGTCGGACCCTGGGGCCTGTTCCAATCCTTCGCCGATCTCTTGAAGTTCGTCCTGAAGGAGCCGGTCATCCCGGCCGGCGCCAACAAGGCGCTGTTCCTGCTGGCCCCCCTGGTCTTCGCCACCCTGGCGCTGGCCGCCTGGGCGGTGATTCCCCTGGCCGAGGGCTGGGCCATCGCCGACCTCAACGTCGGCATCACCTACATCTTCGCGATCTCGTCGCTCGGCGTGTACGGCGTCCTCATGGGCGGCTGGGCCTCGAACTCGAAATACGCCTTCCTGGGCGCCCTGCGCTCGGCCGCGCAGATGATCTCCTACGAAGTCTCCCTCGGCTTCGTCATCATCTGCGTCCTGCTCTGCGCCGGCTCCCTGAACCTCTCGCGCATCGTCATGGCGCAGGACACGTCCCTCGGCATCCTCGGCTGGTACTGGCTCTGGCTGTTCCCGATGTTCGTTGTGTTCTTCGTCTCGGCGCTGGCCGAGACGAACCGCCCACCCTTCGACCTGCCGGAGGCCGAATCGGAGCTCGTGGCCGGCTACATGGTCGAGTATTCCTCGACGCCGTACCTGCTCTTCATGCTCGGCGAGTACGTGGCCATCATGACCATGTGCGCCCTCGGCACGGTGCTGTTCCTCGGCGGCTGGCTCTCGCCGATCCCGTTCGCGCCCTTCACCTGGGTGCCGGGCCTGATCTGGTTCGCCCTCAAGGCCAGCTTCCTGTTCTTCATGATCGCCATGGTGAAGGCCATGGTGCCGCGCTACCGCTACGACCAGCTCATGCGCCTCGGCTGGAAGGTGTTCCTGCCGCTCTCGCTCGTCTCGGTCATCGTCGTCGCCTTTGTCCTCAAGCTCACCGGCCTCGCGCCGGGCGCCTGACAACCCCTCACGGAGATCCGAGCCATGAAGCTCGATCAGGTCGCTAAGGGTCTGCTGCTCAAGGAGTTCGCGTCCGGGTTCGTCCTGGCGATGAAGTACTTCTTCAAGCCGAAGGCCACGATCAACTACCCCTTCGAGATGGGCCATCGCGGCCCGCGCTTCCGGGGAGAGCACGCCCTGCGCCGCTATCCCAACGGCGAGGAGCGCTGCATCGCGTGCAAGCTGTGCGAGGCGATCTGCCCCGCGCAGGCCATCACCATCGAGGCCGGCCCGCGCCGCAACGACGGCACGCGCCGCACGACCCGCTACGACCTCGACATGGTCAAGTGCATCTATTGCGGCATGTGCCAGGAGGCCTGCCCGGTGGACGCGATCGTGGAGGGGCCGAACTTCGAGTTCTCGGTCGAGACCCGCGAGGAGCTGCTCTACGATAAGGAGAAGCTTCTCTTGAACGGCGATCGCTGGGAGCGCGAGATCGCGCGCAACCTCGCCGTGGACGCACCCTACCGCTGAGCGGGCGGCGTTCGCGGAATGCGGATGAGACAGCCGGCCGATTCCGTGCCCACGGAGCCGGCCGGACGCCGCCGGGGCGGTTGTGCACCGCAGGGGTGGGTTCTATAGACGGGCGGCCGGTGGGCCGTGGCACAATTTCGGCAGAAGGGGCCGTCCTCGGGACGGCTGATCTCTAGAATCGCATGAGCGCAGCCGCTGCCTTCTTCTACCTGTTCGCAGGTGTGACCATCGCCTCGGGCTTCATGGTGATCGCCTCGCGCAATCCCGTGGCCTCCGTGCTCTTCCTCATTCTGGCCTTCGTGAACGCCGCCGGGCTGTTCGTGATGATGGGCGCCGAGTTCCTGGCGATGATCCTCGTGGTCGTCTACGTGGGCGCCGTCGCGGTGCTGTTCCTGTTCGTCGTGATGATGCTCGACGTCGACTTCGCGCAGCTGCGCCAGGGCTTCCAGCAATACCTGCCCATCGGCGCGCTGATCGGCGCGGTGTTCCTGATCGAGCTGCTGCTCGTGGTCGGCTCCTGGACCATCGATCCCGGCCTGGTGCAGGCCCCCCTCGGCCCGGTCGCCAGCGCCGAGGCGGTGACGAACACCCAGGCGCTCGGCCGGGTGCTCTACACGGACTACGTCTTCTTCTTCCAGCTCGCCGGCCTGATCCTGCTGGTCGCCATGATCGGCGCCATCGTGCTGACCTTGCGCGACCGCCCCGGCGTCAAGCGCCAGAACATCAACGTCCAGAACGCGCGGACGCAGGGCATGGCGGTGGAGACCCGCAAGGTGCCCTCCCGCCAGGGCGTGGAAGTCTGATGGCCGAGATCCTGATGACCCAGCTCCTGTTGGCCGAGACCCCGTTGGCAGAGACCGGGAGCCACATCTGATGATCGGCCTGAGCCACTACCTGACGGTCGCCGCGATCCTGTTCACGCTCGGCGTGCTCGGCATCTTCGTGAACCGCAAGAACGTCATCGTCATCCTGATGTCCGTCGAGCTCATCCTGCTCGCGGTGAACATCAACCTCGTCGCCTTCTCCACCCACCTCAACGACATCACCGGACAGATCTTCGCCCTGTTCGTGCTGACCGTCGCGGCGGCGGAGGCGGCCATCGGCCTCGCCATCCTCGTCGTGTTCTTCCGAAACCGCGGTTCGATCGCGGTCGAGGACGTCAACATGATGAAGGGCTGAGCGGGACCACGACGAAACCCGATTCGACGCCCGGCATCGCATTCCTCGCGCGGCCGCGGCGGTGACACGAAGTCCACAGGGTGCCGCCCCGGCCCCCGCGTCCTGCGCGGGGTCCGGGCGCACCCCAGGAGGCCGGACAAGCCAGCGATGTATCACGCGATCGTCTTCCTCCCCCTCGTCGGTGCGCTGCTCGCCGGCCTGTTCGGCCGCCAGCTCGGCCCGAAGCTCAGCGAGGGCATCACCACCGGCCTCCTCGCCTTCTCGGCGCTGCTGTCCTGGGGCGCCTTCCTCGAAGTGCCCGGCACCGAGCACGCCACCCGGGTGCAGGTCGCGACCTGGTTCACCGCCGGGGACCTCGTGGTCGACTGGGCCTTCCGCATCGACACCCTGACGGTGATCATGCTGGTGGTGGTGACCTCGGTCTCGACCCTCGTGCACCTCTACTCCATCGGCTACATGGCGGAGGATCCGCACCGGCCGCGCTTCTTCGCCTACCTGTCGCTCTTCACCTTCGCCATGCTGATGCTGGTGACGGCCGACAACCTCGTGCAGATGTTCTTCGGCTGGGAGGGCGTCGGCCTCGCCTCCTACCTGCTGATCGGGTTCTGGTACGAGAAGCCCTCGGCCAACGCCGCCGCCATGAAGGCCTTCATCGTCAACCGCGTCGGCGATTTCGGCTTCTCGCTGGGCATCTTCCTCGTCTTCGTGCTCACGGGATCGATCGCCTTCGACGGCATCTTCGCCCGGGCGCCCGAGATCAAGGACGCGACCTTCCACTTCCTCGGCTACGACTGGAGCGCGCTGACGCTCGCCTGCCTGCTGCTGTTCATGGGCGCCATGGGCAAGTCGGCGCAGTTCCTGCTGCACACCTGGCTGCCCGACGCGATGGAAGGCCCGACCCCGGTCTCGGCGCTGATCCACGCCGCCACCATGGTGACGGCCGGCGTGTTCATGGTGGCGCGCCTGTCGCCGCTGTTCGAGCTCGCTCCCAACGCGCTCATCGTGGTCACGGTCATCGGCGGCATCACGGCGTTCTTCGCGGCCACGATCGGGCTCGTGCAGAACGACATCAAGCGCGTCATCGCCTACTCGACCTGCTCGCAGCTCGGCTACATGTTCGTGGCACTCGGCGTCGGCGCCTACTCGGCCGCCGTCTTCCACCTCTTCACCCACGCCTTCTTCAAGGCGCTGCTGTTCCTCGGGGCCGGCTCGGTCATCCACGCGATGCACCACGAGCAGGACATGCGGAACATGGGGAATCTGCGCCGCTACATCCCCTTCACCTCGGCGATGATGACCATCGGCACCTTGGCGCTGATTGGCTTCCCCTTCACCGCCGGCTACTATTCCAAGGACGCGATCATCGAGGCGGCCTACGCCTCGACCCGACCCGGCCACACCCTCGCCTTCCTGTGCACCGTCGTCGCCGCGCTGATGACCTCGTTCTACTCCTGGCGCCTGTTCTTCATGACCTTCGAGGGACCGGCCCGCTGGGCGACTCACGGGGCGGCTCACCACGACGACCATCACGCCGCCCACCCCGTGGCGCATGCCTCGGCGCAGGCCGACGGCGTCCCCGGCCACCACGAGGGCGTCGCCCACGACGATCACGGCCACGACGTCGAGCCGGCCTCGCACAGCGCCATCGAGCACCACGACCATGCGCACACGCCGCATGAGAGCCCGCTGGTGATGACGATCCCGCTCGGCCTCCTCGCCTTCGGCGCCCTCTTCGCCGGCCTGATCTTCAAGAACCGCTTCATCGGCGAGGGCATGGAATCGTTCTGGGGCCACGCTCTCGGGCACGGCCCCGACAACCACATCATGCACGACATCCATTCGGTGCCGGCGCTGGTGGCCTATTCGCCCTTCATCATGATGCTGATCGGCTTCGTGCTCGCTTACTGGATGTATATCCGCCGGCCGGAGCTGCCGGGCCAGCTCGCCGCGCAGCAGCCGAGCCTGTACCGGTTCCTGCTCAACAAGTGGTACTTCGACGAGCTCTACGACCGGATCTTCGTCCGTCCGGCCAAGGATTTCGGCAAGTTCCTCTGGAAGGAGGCCGACGGCCGCGTCATCGACGGCATGGGACCGGACGGCATCGCCACCCGCGTGCTGGACGTCACCCGCGGCGTCGTCCGCCTTCAGACCGGCTACGTCTACCACTACGCCTTCGTCATGCTCGTCGGCGTCGCCGCCCTCATCAGCTGGTACATGCTGACCGGCTTGCCCAAGGTCGCCCATTGATGGCCGCTGTCACGCATCGGATCGCCTGCTAATGTTCGGCCTCGGCATCCTCTCCGGCCTCCTGATCGTGCCGCTCTGCGGCGCGGCCTTCATCCTCACCCTGGGCGAGGAGACGGAGGCCTCGAAGCGCAACGCGCGCTGGGCCGCGCTCATCACCACCTTGGCCACCTTCCTGCTCTCGCTGGTGGCCTGGGGCCGCTACGACGCGACCACCGCGAGCTTCCAGCTCGTCGAGACCCATGCCTGGCTGAGCGAGGCCACCCGGTTCAAGCTCGGCGTCGACGGCTTCTCGATGCCGCTGATCCTGCTGACCACCTTCCTGATGCCGTTCTGCATCGGCGCCTCGTGGCTCTCGGTGAACACCCGGGTGAAGGAGTACTTCGTCGCCTTCCTCGTCCTCGAGACGACGATGATCGGTGTGTTCTGCGCCCTCGACCTGGTGCTGTTCTACCTGTTCTTCGAGGCCGGCCTGATCCCGATGTTCCTCATCATCGGCATCTGGGGCGGCAAGCGGCGCATCTATGCCAGCTTCAAGTTCTTTCTCTACACCCTGCTCGGCTCGGTGCTGATGCTGCTCGCCATCATGGCGATGTACTGGCACGCCGGCACCACCGACATCCCGACCCTGCTGCACACCCGCTTCCCCGTGGAAATGCAGACCTGGCTCTGGCTGGCCTTCTTCGCCTCCTTCGCGGTGAAGATGCCGATGTGGCCGGTCCATACCTGGCTGCCCGACGCGCACGTGGAGGCGCCCACCGCCGGCTCGGTGATCCTGGCGGGCATCCTTCTGAAGATGGGCGGCTACGGCTTCATCCGGATCTCACTGCCGATGTTCCCGGATGCGAGCCACGCCTTCGCCCCGATGGTGTTCGCCCTCTCGGTGATCGCGATCATCTTCACCTCGCTGATCGCCTTGATGCAGACCGACATCAAGAAGCTCATCGCCTATTCCTCGGTGGCGCATATGGGCTTCGTGACGCTCGGCCTGTTCACCATGAACGAGCAGGGCATCCAGGGCGCCCTGTTCCTGATGATCTCGCACGGCATCGTCTCCGGCGCGCTCTTCGTCTGCGTCGGCGTGGTCTACGATCGCATGCACACCCGCGAGATCGCGGCCTATGGCGGCCTCGTGAAGCGGATGCCCCTCTACGCCGCAGCCATGATGGTCTTCACCATGGCCAATGTCGGCCTGCCCGGCACCTCAGGCTTCGTCGGCGAGTTCCTGGCCATGATGGGGGCCTTCCGGGCCAACCCGACGGTGGCGTTCTTCTCGGTCTTCGGCATCATCCTGTCGGCCGGCTACGCCCTCTGGCTCTACGCCCGGGTGATCTACGGCAAGCTCGAGAAGCCCAACCTCCAGGGCATCCTGGATCTCGACCTGCGCGAAAAGATCATCATCGCGCCGCTCGTCGCGCTGACGATCTACTACGGCGTCCACCCGGCCCCCGTGCTCGACACCTTCGCGCCCTCGACGGAAGCGTTGATGCAGAGCATGCGGACCGCGCTCTCGAACACGCAGACCGCCGCGGCCACCCTGCCGCCCGCGTCGCGCTGAAGGCTTGACCCGATGAACGCCGCTCAGATCGTCATGCCCGCGCTCGGGCCCGCCCTGCCGGAGCTGATCCTCAGCCTCGGCGTGCTGGTGCTGATCCTCTACGGAGCGTTCCGGGGCGAGCGCTCCGCCGAGGGCGTCAATGTCGGCGCGCTGATCCTGCTGGTGGTCGCGCTGTTCGCGGTCATGTCCCAGTCGGGCGCCAAGATCACGACCCTGAACGGCTCCTTCATCGTCGACAACTTCTCGAAGGTGATGAAGGCGCTGATCCTCCTGGGATCGGCGGCCTCGATCCTGCTCGCGCGCGACTATTTCCAGCGCGAGCGCATCGACCGGTTCGAGTTTCCGATCCTGCTCCTCCTCTGCACCATCGGCATGATGGTCATGGCCTCGGCCAACGACCTGATCGCGCTCTATCTCGGCCTGGAGCTGCAGTCGCTGGCCGCCTACGTCATCGCGGCCTTCCACCGGGACAACCTGAAGTCCACGGAAGCCGGGCTGAAGTACTTCGTCCTCGGCGCGCTCTCCTCGGGCATGCTCCTGTACGGCGCCTCGCTGGTCTACGGCTTCACCGGCACGGTCTCGTTCCCAGGCATCGTCGCGGCGCTGGACGGCACGGCGGGCTTCGGCATCGTGCTCGGCATCGTCTTCGTGGCGGCCGGCGTCGCCTTCAAGCTCGCCGCGGTGCCGTTCCACATGTGGACGCCCGACGTCTACGAGGGCTCGCCCACGCCCGTGACCGCCTTCTTCGCCTCCGCGCCCAAGATGGCCGCCATGGCGATGACGGTGCGGATCTTCATCGGCGCCTTCCCGGACGTGACCGCGGTCTGGCAGCAGATCATCGTCTTCGTGGCGATCGCCTCCATGGCGCTCGGCTCCTTCGCCGCCATCGGCCAGCGCTCGCTCAAGCGCCTGATGGCCTATTCCTCCATCGGCAATGTCGGCTACGCCCTGGTCGGCCTCGCCGCCGGGTCGCAGGCGGGCGTCAGCGGCGTGGTGGTCTACATGATCATCTACCTGGCGATGACCCTGGGGGCCTTCGCGGTGCTGCTGTCGCTCCGGCGCGGCGGGCAGATGTTCGAGACCGTCGACGACCTCGCCGGCCTGTCGCGCACCCATCCGGTCATGGCCTTCTGCCTCGCCGCGATGATGTTCTCGCTGGCCGGCATCCCGCCGCTGGCCGGGTTCTTCGCCAAGTACTACGTCTTCCTCGCCGCCATCCAATCCGGCCTCGTGGCCCTGGCGGTCATCGGCGTCGTCACCAGCGTCGTAGGCGCGTTCTACTACCTGCGCGTCGTCAAGGTGATGTACTTCGACGAGCCGGTGGCCGCCTACGAGCCGATGGCGCCGGGTCCCCGCATCGTCCTCGCTCTGTCGAGCCTGGTCGTGGTGCTGCTCGGAATCGTCCCGGGTCCCCTCGTCGGGGCGGCGGGCGCCGCCGCCAAGTCGCTGTTCTAGGCCCTTGAGCGGCTACGCCCTCGGCATCCTGGCGCGGGGGGAGGGGCACCGCCTCCACGTCCACGACCGCCTCGGCTCCACCAGCACCGAGGCGATGGAACGCTTTCGCGCCGGCGAGGCCGGGCCGCTCTGGGTGGTGGCACGCCGGCAGGAGGCCGGCCGGGGCCGGCGCGGCAACGCCTGGGTCTCCGAGCCCGGAAACCTGACGGCCAGCCTGCTCTGGCCCGTGGACGACGTCGAGCCCGGCCAGGTGCCGACCCTCGGCTTCGTCGCCGGCGTCGCCCTGGCCTCAGCTCTCGCGGCGTGCGGCGTCGCCGGGTGCCGTTTGAAATGGCCGAACGACGTCCTGGCCTCGGGTGCCAAGCTCGCGGGGCTCCTGCTGGAGGCCGAGAGCCGGCCCGGCGGGCGCCGCGCGGTGGTGATGGGCTTCGGTGTCAATGTCGCTGCGACGCCGCAGGGCTTGCCTTATCGCGCCACGTGCCTCAGGCAGATGCAGTACGACACGCGCGCCGAGGATCTGTTCGTCCCCTTGACGGATGGAATCGTCGACGCTGCGCGACTCTGGGATTGTGGCCGCGGATTCTCGAGGATCCGCGAGCGCTGGATCGCTGACGCGGCCGGGATCGGCGCGCCGGTTTCGGTGCGGACAGGCGACACCCTCGTACACGGAATTTTCGAGACGATCGACGAGGCGGGACGGCTCGTGGTCCGATCGGAGGATGGGACGCGACGGACCGTGACGGCGGGCGAGGTGCATCTGGGAACGGCCGCGACGGCGGCTTGAGGTTTGGACGGACAATGACGACAGGGCAAGACGAACTCGTCTTCGTGCCGCTCGGCGGCGTGGGCGAGATCGGCATGAACGCGGCGCTCTACGGCTTCGGCCCCCCGAAGCGGCGCAAGTGGATCATGGTCGATTGCGGCATGGGCTTCGCCGGCGAGGAGGGATTCCCCGGCATCGACCTGATGTTCCCGGATCTCAGCTTCATCGAGGAGCGCAAGGACGACCTCCTGGCCATCTTCATCACCCACGCGCACGAGGACCATATCGGCGCGATCGGCGAGCTGTGGCCCAAGCTGAAGGCGCCCGTCTACGCGACGCGCTTCGCCAAGAACCTGCTGGAGGCCCGCCGCCTCAGCGAGCCGGGTGCGCCCAAGGTCATCCTCAAGGAGATCCAGGCCGGTCGAAGGGTCCAGGTCGGCCCGTTCGAGCTCGAATACGTCCCGGTCTCGCACTCGATCCCCGAGTCGAACGCGGTCGCCATCCGGACGCCGCACGGCCTCGTGCTGCACACCGGCGACTGGAAGCTCGACCCGACCCCGATCCTCGGCGACGTGACCTCGGAGAGCGCCTTCCGGGCGCTCGGCGACGAGGGCATCCTGGCGATGATCAGCGACTCGACCAACGTCGTGCGCGAGGGGCGCTCGCCGAGCGAGGCCGAGGTCGCCGCCACCCTGCGCGAACTCATCGCCGACGCCCCCCACCGGGTCGCGGTGACGACCTTCGCCTCCAACGTCGCCCGCATGCGCGCGGTGGCGGAAGCCGCCCAGGCCTGCGGACGCGAGGTGATCGCCGTCGGCCGCGCCATGGACCGCGTCATCGCGGTCGCCCGCGAATGCGGCTTCCTCGACGGCCTGCCGGAGTTCCGCTCGGCGGACAGCTACGGCTACCTGCCGCGCGACAAGGTCGTGGCCCTGCTCACGGGCTCGCAGGGCGAGGAGCGCGCCGCGCTCGCCCGGGTCTCCCGCGACGACCATCCCGACATCACGCTGGCGGCGGGCGACCGCGTCATCTTCTCGTCGCGGGCGATCCCCGGCAACGAGCGGGCGGTCGGCGCGATCATCAACGACCTCATCAATGCCGGCATCGAGGTGGTCACCGACCGCACGAAGCTCGTCCACGTCTCGGGCCATCCCCGGCGCGACGAGATGGCGGAGATGTATGCCTGGACCCGTCCGCAGACGGCGATCCCCGTCCACGGCGAGGCCCTGCATCTCGACGAACACGCGCGCTTCGCCCGGGCTCAGGGCGTGCCGAACATCGTCAAGGCCCGCAACGGCAGCGTCGTGCGCCTGGCGCCCGGCACGCCGGAGATCGTCGATCACGTCAAGGCCGGGCGCCTGTTCAAGGACGGCAACGTCCTGATCGACGCCAAGGACCGGGCCATCCCCGAGCGTCGCAAGCTTGCGCAGGCCGGCCTCGTCTCGGTGGCCATCGCCATCGACGTGCAGGGCGAGGTTTTGGGCGAGCCGGCCATCGACATCATCGGGTTGCCCAATCGCGGGCGCACCGGCCAGGCCATGCTCGACGTGGTGGTGGAATCGGTGTCCCGGACCCTGTCCGGCCTGTCGAAGCCCAAGCGCAAGGATGCCGAGGCCGTCGAGAAGGCGGTCGACCGGGGCATCCGCTCGGCGGTGAACGAGGTCTGGGGCAAGAAGCCCGCCTGCCACGTGCAGGTGGTCGAGGTTTAGTGACCGAACCCTCCCGCCCTGTGGGGGAGAGACGCCGCTAGATTCGGCGTGCTGCGTGAGACGCCCTCGCGCAGCACGCCGTCATCCCGGGGCCGCCTGCGGCGCCCCGGAATGACACCGCGATGCCATGGATCATCGCCCGCTCGAACGGGGGAGGGGTGGCGGTACGGTTTCAGAAGGAAGGGGAGCAAACCATGATCGGACGCCTGAACCATGTCGCCATCGCGGTCCGTGATCTCGACGCCGCCTGCGCCATCTACCGGGACACGCTGGGCGCCACCGTGACGGAGCCGCTGCCGCAGCCCGAGCACGGCGTCACCGTGGTGTTCGTGAACTTGCCCAACAGCAAGGTCGAGCTGATGTCGCCGCTGGGCGAAGGGTCGCCGATCGAGAGCTTCGTCGAGCGCAATCCCAATGGCGGCGTCCACCACGTCTGCTACGAGGTCGACGACATCATCGCCGCGCGCGACAAGCTGAAGGCCCAGGGGGCCCGGGTGCTGGGCAGCGGCGAACCGAAGATCGGCGCCCACGGCAAGCCCGTGCTGTTCCTGCACCCGAAGGACTTCCTCGGCACGCTGGTCGAGCTGGAGCAGGTCTGAGCCGGATGAGCGCCATCCTCCAGACCCTGGCGGCTTCCACCCTGCGCACCCTGGCGGTGATGGTGGTGGTGGTCGCCGCGGTGGTCGTCCTCGCGGTGGGCCTGTTCAAGCTCACCGTGTTCGGCGCGCTCGCCCTCTACTTCGTGGTCTGGTGGACCCTGCTCTTCGTCATCCTGCCCCTGCGCAACCAGGTGGAGACCGACCCGGAGCGGATCGTGCCCGGCCAGGATCCCGGGGCGCCCGCCGCCCCGCGCCTGCGCGAAAAGGCGATCCTCACCTCCGTCCTGGCGAGCGTCGTGTTCCTGGCGGCGATCCAGGTGTTCGAGCTGGCCGGGCTGTGAGGCGGCGCTGGCCCCGCGCAAGCGTTCAGCCATAAAAAAAGCAAGGCGTGAGCCTTGCTTTTATGAAGATGGTCGTTCGCTCAGCCTCGATTATCTCACGCATTGCTGACGGCGTGGCGGCTGAAATTCCTCCCGAGACTCGGACCGTGTGGCGCCACTGCTTGGCGGCGCGATCATCACGGACGCGCTTATAGGAACAACAATTCTCATTGTCACCTGCTTCGTGAGACATTCCTGCGCTTTTCTACCGGAATGGCGGACAAGCTTTCGTCGGAACGAACCGCGACTTCGGAGACGAAACGCCACGCTGCGGACCAGTGTCACCCCTGCGCGCTTGTGTTTTCCCGATGCAATGTGTTGTGTGCCGGGGCGCGCCGCCGACCCACTGGCGCGCTGTTTCCAGGGTCTTCCATGCGTCTCTCCCGCTACTTCCTGCCGACCTTGCGCGAGACGCCCAAGGAGGCCGAGATCGTCTCTCACCGCCTCATGCTGCGCGCCGGGCTCGTGCGCCAGGAGGCGGCCGGCATCTATGCGTGGCTGCCGCTCGGCCTGCGCGTCCTGAACAAGGTCTGCGCGGTCGTCCGCGAGGAGCAGGACCGGGCGGGCGCCATCGAGATCCTGATGCCGGCGATCCAGTCGGCCGAGCTCTGGCGCGAATCCGGCCGCTACGAGGCCTACGGCAAGGAAATGCTCCGCATCGCCGACCGCCACGACCGCGAGATGCTGTTCGGGCCGACCGCCGAGGAGGTCGTCACCGAGATCTTCCGCGGCAGCGTGCGGTCCTACAAGGACCTGCCGAAGAACCTCTACCAGATCTCCTGGAAGTTTCGCGACGAGGTCCGGCCGCGCTTCGGCACCATGCGCTCGCGCGAGTTCCTGATGAAGGACGCCTATTCCTTCGACATCGACCAGGCCGCCGCCCGCCACGCCTACAACCGGATGTTCGTGGCCTATCTGCGCACCTTCGCGGGCCTCGGCCTGAAGGCGATCCCGATGCGGGCCGATACGGGTCCGATCGGCGGCGACCTCAGCCACGAGTTCATCATCCTGGCCCAGACCGGCGAGAGCGAGGTCTACTGCGACAGCCAGTATCTCGACTTCGAGATCCCGCCGATCACCACCGATTTCGAGGACGTCGCGGCCCTGCAGGGCACCGTCGACCGCTGGACCTCGCTCTACGCCGCCACCTCCGAGATGCACGAGCCGGCGGCCTTCGCCGAGGTGCAGGGCGACAAGCAGATGGCCGCGCGCGGCATCGAGGTCGGGCACATCTTCTACTTCGGCACCAAGTATTCCGAGCCGATGGGCGCCAAGGTCACCGGTCCCGACGGCGTCGAGCGCCCGGTCCACATGGGCTCCTACGGGATCGGGCCGAGCCGCCTCGTGGCGGCGATCATCGAGGCGAGCCACGACGAAGCCGGCATCGTCTGGCCCGACGCGGTGGCGCCCTTCGACGTGGCGCTGATCAACCTCAAGACCGGCGATGCCGCCACCGACGCCGCCTGCGGCGAGATCCAGGCCACCCTGGAGGCGGCCGGCCTCAGCGTGCTCTACGACGACCGCGACGAGCGGCCGGGCGCCAAGTTCGCCACGGCCGACCTCATCGGCCTGCCCTGGCAGGTCATCGTCGGGCCGCGCGGCCTCGCGGAAGGCAAGATCGAGCTGAAGCGCCGGGCCGGCGGCGAGCGGGAGAGCGTCGCCCCGATCGACCTTCTCGCCCGCCTGAAGCGGCTCTGAGGCGCCCCATGGTGGCGACCCTGACGGACAGGCTCGCGGGCCTTCGCGCCCGGTTCCGGCGCGGAAGCACGCCACCCTTCGCCGGGTTCGAGTGGATCATCGCCGGGCGCTACCTGCGGGCACGGCGCCGGGGCGGCGGCGTCTCCGTGGTGGCGTTCTTCTCGCTCCTCGGCATCGCGCTGGGCGTCGCCACCCTCATCATCGTGCTGTCCGTGATGAACGGCTTCCGCACGGAACTCCTGTCGAAGATCGTGGGCATCAACGGCCACGTCTTCGTCGCCCCGATCGACAAGCTCTTCACCGACTATGCCGACCTCTCCGAGCGCCTGTCGAAGGTGGCCGGGGTCCGGGCGGCGATTCCCCTGGTGGAAGGACAGGCCTTCGCCTCGTCGCCCTATGGCGGCGCCGGCAGCGGCGTGCTGGTCCGCGGCATCCGGGGCGAGGACCTCGACAAGATCGGCGCCATCGCGAGCAACATCAAGGGCGGCAGCCTGGAGGGCTTCGACGACGGCTCGGGCGTCGCCATCGGCCGGCGTCTGGCCGAATCCCTCGGCGTCCAGGCCGGCGACCAGATCAACCTGCTGACGCCGAAGGGCGCCTCGACCCCCTTCGGCACGGCGCCGCGCACCAAGGGCTACACCATCAAGGCGATCTTCGAGATCGGCATGACCGAGTTCGACTCGACCTTCGTGTTCATGCCGCTCGCCGAGTCCCAGGCCTTCTTCAACCGGGACGCCGATGTCAGCCTGATCGAGATCTACCTCGACAATGCCGAGGCGGTCGGCGCGATGCGGCCCGATCTCGAGATGGCGGCCGAGCGTCCGGTGCTCCTCACCGACTGGCGCCAGCGCAACCGAACCTTCTTCGGCGCCCTGGAGGTGGAGCGGAACGTCATGTTCCTGATCCTCAGCCTGATCGTGGTGGTGGCGACCCTGAACATCGTCTCGGGGCTGATCCTGCTGGTGCGCGACAAGTCGAGCGACATCGCCATCCTGCGCACCATGGGGGCGACGCCCGGCACCATCATGCGGGTGTTCCTGATCAACGGTGCGCTGATCGGCGTGGTCGGCACCCTGAGCGGCCTGGGTCTCGGCATCCTGATCACGATGAACATCAAGGGCATCCAGCGGGTGCTGTTCCCCTCCGCCTGGGACCCCACCGTGCGTTTCCTCGCCGAGATCCCGGCGGAGATGAACGCCAACGAGATCACCGTGGTGGTGGTCACCTCCATCGCCCTGTCGCTGATCGCGACGCTGTATCCCTCGTGGCGCGCCGCCCGGCTCGATCCGGTGCAGGCCCTGCGCTACGGCTGAGGCCCGAACATCCATGACCACGAAAGCCGAGGCGCCCGGCGCGCAGCCGGTCCCGGCCCTGTTCTTCGCCAAGGTGGAGCGGCGCTACGCGCAAGGGATCGGCGCCCTCGAGATCCTGCGGCAGGCGGATTTCGCGATCTGGCCGGGCGAGCTCGTCGCCCTCGTGGCGCCCTCGGGCGCCGGCAAGAGCACGCTCCTGCATCTCGCCGGCCTGTTGGAACGGCCCGATGGCGGCGAGATCTACGTGGGCGGCAATCCCACCGCCGCGATGGTGGATGCCGAGCGCACCCGCCTGCGCCGCGAGGAGATGGGCTTCGTCTACCAGTTCCACCATCTCCTGCCCGAGTTCTCGGCTCTTGAGAACGTGGTCATGCCGCAGCTCATCCGCGGGCTCTCGCAGCGCGAGGCCAAGCTGAGGGCGAGCGAACTCCTCAGCTTCCTCGGCCTGAAGGAGCGCCTCCTGCACCGGCCGTCCGAGCTCTCGGGCGGCGAGCAGCAGCGCGTCGCCATCGCCCGCGCGGTGGCCAACGGACCCCGCCTGCTGCTCGCCGACGAGCCCACCGGCAACCTCGACCCGCACACCGCGGCCCACGTCTTCGGCATCCTGGTCTCGCTGGTGCGCGCTTCCGGACTCGCCGCCCTCGTGGCCACCCACAACATGGATCTGGCCGCCCGCATGGACCGGCGGGTGACGATCCGGGACGGGCTGATCGAGCAGCTGCCCTGAGGGGACCGGGCTCGATGGCCGGCGGTCCTCGTGTCCCGACGCCCCCGTAGATCGCGACCCATTTCGATCGCGTCGAGACCGACCGCACCGAACTGGGCGTCACGCGACAGAACCACGAAGACGTGGTGATCCTGCCGCTGGCCGAGTTCGAGAGCCTGCGAGACCCTTCACCTCACGGGAACGCCCGCCCATGCCCGCCGGCCCGCGGAGGCGATGGCGCAGCTCGACGCCGGCGGCGGGACGGAGCGGGGCCTGATCCAGCCGTGACGCTGGTCTGGTCGGACCACGCCCGGGACGATCACCGGCACCGGCGGGCGACCGACCGCACGACGCTCCAGCGCATCAACGACGTGACGGTCAGGCGTGGCGAAACCCGTTCCAGGGCATCGGCACGCCAGAGCCCCTGAAGGGCGATCTCAAGGGCTGGTGGTCGCGCCGGATCACCGGAGAGCATCGACTGGTCCACCGGGTCGCCGGGCAGGGGGCGGAGCGGGCTCTCAAGATCCTCCAGCGCCGCCGGCACTACGACGATCGAGCGTCGTCCTGGGGCTTAACGATCGGTTCACCCTGTTCTTCACCGGCTCTGATTTCGCCTTTACAAAGAACAAAACAAGAACAAAAATCGGGGCATCAACGAAAGGCGATGCCCATGTTCAAGCGGATGATCCTGACGGGTGCGGTCGAGTTCATGGCCTTCGGGCTCCTGGCGATGTCCATCGCCGCCTGGGCTGTCGCATTGGCGCCCTTGCGATAGCGTTGCGGCGGAGTCACAGGGGCCGCGCGGTCCACAGAGAAACGTGCCTGGGCGCCGGTTTCTCATGGAATGGAAACCCCGACTCGGGCTGTTGGTCTCATGGCGCGCATCCTCAAAGACCCGGCTTACGTCCACCTTCACGTCCATTCCTCCTTCTCCCTGCTCGAAGGCGCCCTGAAGGTCGGCGACATCGTGAAGGCGGCACTGGCCGACCGGCAGCCGGCCCTGGCGCTCACCGACACCAACAACCTGTTCGGCGCGCTGGAATTCTCGGAAAAAGCCGCCGGCGCCGGCATCCAGCCGATCCCCGGCCTCCAGCTCACCGTGGCCTTCGAGGCCCCCGACCCGATGGCGCGCGTCGGGCAGGCTCAGGCCGGAACCGCCAACATCGTGGTGCTGGCCCAGGACGAGGCCGGCTACGGCAACCTGCTGCGGCTGGCGAGCCGGGCCTATTTCGACGTCCCTCTGGGCGACGCCCCCCGCGTCACCGTCGAGGCGCTCGCCGAGTCGAGCGCCGGCCTGATCGCCCTGACCGGCGGCTCCTCGGGGCCTCTCGACGGCGCCCTCAGGATGGGCCGGGCCGAACTCGCCGCCGGCCGCCTGGCGCAGCTGCGCGCGGCCTTCGGCGAGGACAGCCTCTACGTCGAGATCCTGCGCCACGGCCTTGCCGACGAGCGCATCGTCGAGCGGGAATTGCTGCGGCTGGCCGATTCGAATGGCCTCTCGGTGGTTGCGGCCAACGAGCCGTTCTTTGCCAAGGACAGCGATTACGACGCCCACGACGCCCTGCTGGCCATCGCGGATGGCCGCCTCGTCTCGGACGACCGCCGCCGCAAGCTGACCCCGCGCCACGGCTTCAAGACCCGGGCCGAGATGGCCGCGCTCTTCGCCGACCTGCCCGATGCGCTCAACGCGACGATCGAGATCGCCATGCGCTGCGCCTATCGCGTCCGCACCCGCAAGCCCATCCTGCCGAATTTCGGCGTCGTCGCCGCCCTCGACGCGACCGCGCCCGAGGTGGAGGCGGCGGCGCCCCTCGACGAGCCGGCGGAGCTGCGCCGGCAGGCGCAAGCCGGCCTCGAACGGCGCCTCGCCCAGCACGGCACCGCGCCCGGCATGACCGAGCAGGTCTACCGCGACCGTCTCGCCTTCGAGCTCGACGTCATCGTCGGCATGAAGTTTCCCGGCTACTTCCTGATCGTGTCGGACTTCATCAAGTGGGCCAAGGACCACGACATCCCGGTGGGCCCCGGCCGCGGCTCCGGCGCCGGCTCCCTGGTGGCCTGGTCGCTCCTCATCACCGATCTCGACCCGCTCCGCTTCGGCCTGCTCTTCGAGCGCTTCCTCAATCCCGAGCGCGTCTCGATGCCGGATTTCGACATCGACTTCTGCGTCGAGGGCCGCGAGCGCGTGATCCAATACGTGCAGCAGCGCTACGGCGAGCGGCAGGTGGCGCAGATCATCACCTTCGGCACGCTGCTGGCCCGCGGCGTGCTGCGCGACGTCGGCCGCGTCCTGGAGATGCCCTACGGGCAGGTCGACAAGCTGACCAAGCTCGTGCCGCAGAACCCGGCCAACCCCGTCACCCTGGTCCAGGCCATCGAGGGCGAGCCGAAGCTCCAGCAGGCGATCGAGGAGGAGCCGATCGTCGCCCGCCTCATGGAGATCTCGAAGAAGCTCGAGGGCCTTCACCGGCACGCCTCGACCCACGCCGCCGGCGTCGTGATCGGCGACCGTCCGCTCGAACAGCTCGTTCCGCTCTACCGCGACCCGAAGACCGGCATGCGGGTGACCCAGTTCAACATGAAGTGGGTCGAGGCCGCCGGCCTCGTGAAGTTCGACTTCCTCGGCCTGAAGACGCTGACCCTGCTGCGCTGCTGCACCGACTTCCTGGCCAAACGCGGCATCATCGTCGACCTCGCCTCGCTGCCCCTCGACGATCCCAAGACCTACGTCCCAATGAAGCGCGGCGAGACCGTGGGCGTGTTCCAGGTGGAATCGGCCGGCATGCGCAAGGCGCTGGTCGAGATGCAGGCCGACCGTTTCGAGGACATCATCGCCCTGGTGGCGCTCTACCGCCCCGGCCCGATGGCCAACATCCCGGTCTATTGCGAGCGCAAGCTCGGCCGCGACGCCGGCAACGAGGCGAGCTGGTACCCGCACGAGAAGCTGGAGCCGATCCTCAAGGAGACCTTCGGCATCATCGTCTACCAGGAACAGGTGATGGAGGTGGCCAAGGTGCTCGCCGGATACTCGCTCGGCGAGGCCGACATGCTCCGCCGCGCCATGGGCAAGAAGATCAAGGCCGAGATGGACGCCCAGCGCGACCGCTTCGTGAAGGGCTGCATCGAGCGCGACCTGACCAAGGCCAAGGCGAACGAGATCTTCGACCTGCTCGCGAAGTTCGCCGATTACGGCTTTAACAAGTCACACGCCGCCGCCTACGCCCTGCTGACCTACCAGACCGCCTACCTGAAGGCGAACCATCCGGTGGAGTTCCTGGCCGCCGCGATGCAACTCGACATCGACGTCACCGACAAGCTCGCCGAGTTCCGCCAGGACGCCCAGCGCCTGAAGATCACCGTCGAGCCGCCCTCGATCAACACCTCCGGCGTCGGCTTCGAGGTCCGGGACGGCCGCATCCACTACGCGCTCGCGGCGATCAAGGGCGTCGGCCGTGGAGCGGTCGAGGCCCTGATCGAGGCCCGAGGCGACAGGCCCTTCAAGGATCTCGCTTGCCTCGCCCGCCGCCTCAACCCGCGCATGCTCAACAAGCGCACCCTGGAGAACCTCGTGGCGGCCGGGGCCATGGACACCATCGAGCCGGATCGCGCCCGGGCCTGTGCCGCCATCGAGCCGATGATGAAGCTCGCGCAAGGGGCCGCGGAGGCGGCCAGCACCGGCATCGACGACATGTTCGGCGGGATCACCGCGGCCGACGTCACCCTGCGGGTGCCGCCCTACGATCCCTGGCCGATGGCCGACAAGCTGAAGAAGGAATACGACGCGATCGGATTCTTCCTCTCGGGCCATCCGCTGGACGAGTACGGCGACCTCCTCGGCAAGCTGCGGGTCCAGACCTGGGCCGAGTTCTGCCGGGCGGTGCGCGCCGGCACCACCAGCGTGGGCCGCGTCGCGGCCTCGGTCCTCGACCGCTCGGAGCGCCGGACCAAGACCGGCAACAAGCTCGGCATCGTCATCCTGTCCGACCAGACCGGGCATTTCGAGGCGATCATCTTCTCGGAAGGCCTCGGCCAGTACCGCGAGATCCTGGAGCCGGGGCGCCCCCTGGTGCTCCAGCTCCAGGCCAACCTGGAGGGCGAGGACGTGCGCGCCCGCATCATGACCGCCGAGCCCCTCGACGTGGCGGTGGCCCGCCACCAGAAGGGCATGCGCGTCTATCTGCGCGACGAGCGCCCGATCCCCTCGGTGCAGCAGCGCCTCCAGGTGCGCGGGGAGGGCGAAGTCTCCCTCATCCTCCTCCTCGACGGCGAGCGCGAGGTCGAGGTCAAGCTGCCGGGCCGCTACCAGGCCACGCCCCAGATCGCCGGGGCGCTCCGGGCCGTGCCGGGGGTGGTGCAGGTGGAGGTGAACTGAGGGGCCGTCCCGGCTCTCCGGGACGGGGCCTCGGATCGGCCGGGCCGATGGCCCGACCGACTTGGGTGCCTCACGCGGCGCGGATGGCCGCGAGGAAGCCTTCGACCTCCTGGCGCACGTTCACCGACTGGACCGAGAGTTCGCCCGCCGCCATCAGGACCTGCTGGGCCGCCGAACCGGTCTCGCCGGAGGAGGCCAGGACCCGGGCGACGTTCATCGAGACGTCCTGGGTGCCGCGCGCCGCTTCGGCCGCGTTGCGGGAGATCTCGCCGGTGGCCGCGGTCTGCTCCACCACCGTCGCGGCGATGCTCTCGGTGATCGCGTTCACGGAGACGATGGTCTGGCCGATCTGGCGGATCGCCGCGACGGCCTGGGCCGTGGCCTGCTGGATCGCCGTGATCTGGCCGCCGATCTGGTCGGTGGCCCGCGCGGTCTGGCCCGCGAGTTCCTTGACCTCGGCCGCCACCACCGCGAAGCCTCGGCCCGCCTCCCCGGCGCGGGCCGCCTCGATGGTGGCGTTGAGGGCCAGCAGGTTCGTCTGCCCGGCGATGCTGGAGATCATCGTCACGGCCTCGCCGATGCGGTCGGCGGCCTGCATCAGGCTGCCCATGGCGACGTCCGTCGCCTCCGCGTCGCGGGCGGCGGCACCGGCGGCCGCATTGGATTGCTGAACCTGGCGCTCGATCTCCTGCAGGGAGGCGACCATCTCCTCCGCGGCCGCCGCCACGGTCTGCACGTTCGCCGAGGTCTCCTCGGCGGCGGCGCTGGAGGCGACGGCCTGGCCGTTGGTGCTCTCGGCCACCTGGGTCATCGAGCGCGCCGTCGCGTCGAGCTCGGTCGCCGCGGACGTGACGATGCCGATCGCACCCGAAATGGTGTGCTCGAAGCGCTGGACGAGCCCGTCGACCCGGTCCGCCCGGCGCTGGCGCGCCGATTGCGCGGCGACCTGCTGCGCCTCCAGTTCGATGCGCGCGATGGCGTTCTGCCGGAACACGTCGACGGCCTTGGCCATTTCGCCCATCTCGTCCACCGCGTCCTGCGATGGCACGGCGACCGCCGTCTCGCCGGCGGCGAGGCGGCTCATCGCCCCCGTCATGCCCGAGATCGGACCGATGATGCTGCGCGCGATCAGGAAGGCGAGGGCGGCGCCGAGCGCCAGCGCCAGGGCGACGAGACCCATCTGCAGGGTGCGGGCGCGGTCGACGCTCACATGAGTGGCGGCGGTGATCTCGGAGACTGCCGCCTCGATCTTCGCCCGGACGCCCAGCCCGGTCTGCATCAGGTTCGTCGCATGCGGCTTGAGGTTGTCGTCGTAGGCGGTCCGCATCGCCTCCAGCCCGGCGGCGGCGGCATTGAAGGCCCCGATATAGGCAGTGACCGTGTCCTGAAGCTGGCGGATCGGTCGCGCGAACTCGCCGCCCGTATCGAGATCCCGCAACGTCTTGAGGGCGGCATCCGCCTTCAGGCTCAGCGCGGTGAAGGTCGCCGGACCCTGCGCGTCGCGGGTGGCCAGGAACCGCCAGTTCGCGACCCGCATCAGCAGCACCGCGCTGTCGACGTTCGCGGCCTGGGTGACCAGCGTCGCCGATCCGTCCTGCCGGATGCCGGCCACCAGCTGGCCGGTCGCGCGCGTCAGCTCGTCGCCGGTCTTGAACAGCTTGGCCTTGCTCTCGGCCAGGGCCTGGCCGGCTTGGCCGAGGCGCTGGATATCGTCCTTCAGAGCGGCGGACTCGTCGCGCATGCCGGCATAGATCGCGCGTCGCTCCTCGGAGACGGCGATGTCGACCTGACGCTGAAGGAGGATGGTGATGGCCTGGCGCGTCTGCTCCATCTGACCGACCTGATCGGGCTTCTGGTTCGCCTGGAATTCCAGGGCTTGGCCGGAGAGACGTTCTCCGAGGCCGTTCACCGAGAAGACGTTGCGTGCCCCCTCCTCGAGACGGGTGAGCCGGGCGTAATCCTCCGAGACGGAGCCGAGCTGATACTGAGAGGTGAGGCCGATTCCGCCGGCGATGACGATCAGACTGCCGAAACCTGCATAGAGGCGAGCGCGGATACCGAGTTTCATAGACGTGGTCCGATCGGGGGAGGCGTTTAGCCTCTCATCTGTATGCACGAACCTATAAATAAGTGTGAAATCGGAGACGAACCTGTCTGTTCGGGTTCTCTGAGCTGTTTTAGTTCAATCGATATCCTGTCGCGACACGTATAGTCTCACGGAATGTCGCTTCAGGGCGATCCGAGGTCACGGCCTGCGGCGTCGCGCGTGACCGGTCCGGCGGGAAGCCGCGCCCTGAGCCGCTCGGCCACCATCCCCTGCAGAATCAGCAGGTGCGGGCACCGGATCCCCTCCGCGAGGCAGGCGGAGACCGTGCGGAACAGGTACTCGGCGCTGGGGCCGAGATGGCCGGCCCCGGAGGCGATCCGGTCGGCGATCGCGGCGTCCGAGATCGGGCCGGTGTAGCGGTCGCTGTCCGGGTTCACTACGAAGGTGAGCGCCTGGATCGGGTCCTCCGCCGTCTCCACCGTCACCCAGCGCCCGATGTACCCGTTGCCCCGCATCTCGCGGCGCCAGACCGGCAGCAGGGTCTCGGCGGCCTCGTCACCGGTGAGCCGGAAGGCGACGCCCTCGCAGGACCCGCCTTCGTCGAGGGCCAGGACCAGGCCTGGATTGTCGGCGCTGCCGCGGAAGCGTCTCTGCAGGAGACAGAAGCGCCGGTGGTAGCCGTGGACGGTGCCGACCCGGCGCTCCGAATAGGTGAATTCCGGGCGCCAGATCAGCGAGCCGTAGCCGAACACCCAGAGCCCCTCCGCCGGCAGCGGCCGGGCGGCGAAGGCGGCCGCGAGGCCCGGCGCCAACTCGGCATCGGTCATCAGGGCGAGGGCGGTGGCGTCGTCCGCCACCGGCGTGGGATGGGCGCGGGCGATCAGGTCGAGGGTCAGGTCGAGGGACGGGTCCGGCATGGCCGCAGCGAACCACCGGGTGGCCCGCGGCGCAAGACGCGCCCTTCGCGAGATCGGACCCTCCCGGGGCCGACGGTCTCGAGGCCGGTTCTCGAAGCGGGGTCTCGCCTTCAGGTCCTGCCTGCCGCCATCGCCTCGAGCTCGGGCAGCGGCTCGGTGCGATGGTGGTCGCAGGCCTCCGTGTCCTCGTCGATGACGGCCAGGACCCCGGCCTTCTCCTGGATGACGATCTTGACCCGCTCCGCCTTGCCGAAGGTGCGCCCCCGCATCCGGCTCGACACGCAGTAGAGCGTGCGGCCCTCGTCGAGGAAGGGCCCGGAGACCCGGCTCTGCACGAAGCGGACCGGGATCAGCGAGACCGAACCGAACTCGGTCCGGCTCAGCGCGAGGGCGGCGAGGCGCTCCCGGATCGGAGCGGTCGCGGCGGGAGTCGGGACCGGCGCCCGGGGACCGCAGCCGGCGAGGGCGAGGGTCAGCAGGGTGGCGAGGGTTCGAGGGCAGATGCCGTGGCGTGCGGGCACGGGACGGGACATTGCGGGCGACCTCGATTCGGCGACGCACCGAGTCTAGACGAGATCGCGCGCTGCGGGAACTGCGCTTCGTCTGCAACCGCGTTCGTCGCGTCGCCCTTGCATCCCCCCGGCGGCGCCGTAAGACACGGCCATGCAATGGACCGACGAGGCCCTGGTTCTCGGCCTGCGCCGCCAGGGCGAGACCAGCGTCATCCTCGAACTCATGACCCGCGAGCACGGCCGCCATCTCGGGCTCGTGCATGGCGGCCGCTCGCGCCGGATGCAGCCGGTCCTCCAGGCCGGCAACCGGGTCCAGGCCACCTGGCGGGCGCGCCTCGACGAGAGCCTTGGCGCCTTCGCGGTCGAGCCGGTCGAATCCGTCGCCGCCCGGCTGATGGGCTCCGGGCTCGCCCTCTACGGCATGAGCCACCTCGCCGGCCTGCTCCGCCTGCTGCCCGAGCGCGAGTCCCATTCCGAACTGTTCGAGGCCGCCGGCCTCCTCGTCGCGCACCTGCACGACCCCGACATCGCCCCGCCGCTGATGGTGCGCTTCGAGCTCGCCATCCTGGCCGAACTCGGCTTCGGGCTCGACCTCGCCGCCTGCGCCGCCACGGGGGGCAACGACGCCCTGATCTACGTCTCGCCACGCAGCGGGCGGGCGGTGAGCGCCTCGGCCGGCGAGCCGTTCCGCGATCGGCTGCTGGCGCTCCCCGGCTTCCTGCGTGCGCGGGACCCCGGCGCGTCCTTGCCGATGACGCCGAACGCCCGGGACGTTACCGAGGGGTTTACCTTGACGGGGTATTTCCTCGACCAGCACATCTGGGGACCGCGCGCGATCCCCGTGCCCGAGGCGCGCGCACGCTTCGTTGCATTGGGCACGCGGAACGCCTAAATTCCGTTCGTGTTTTGTTCTGATATGGGTCGGTTGCGGCCCGGGAGTTCGTGATGGGCCAGCCCTTCGAGCCGCCATCGAATCCCGATGGCATCGAGAGCGTCGAGCTGAAGACCGCGCTGGAGGATCGCTACCTCGCCTACGCGCTCTCGACGATCATGCACCGGGCGCTGCCCGATGCCCGCGACGGGCTCAAGCCCGTCCATCGCCGCATCCTGTTCGCCATGCGGCTCCTGAAGCTCGATCCGACCTCGGCCTTCAAGAAATGCGCCCGCATCGTCGGCGACGTCATCGGCAAGTATCACCCGCACGGCGACACGGCGGCCTACGACGCCCTGGTGCGCATGGCGCAGGACTTCGCGCAGCGCTATCCGCTCGTCGACGGGCAAGGCAATTTCGGCAACATCGACGGCGATAACGCCGCGGCGCAACGCTACACCGAGGCCCGGATGACGGAGGTGGCGCGCCTCCTCCTCGAAGGCCTCGACGACGATTCGGTGGATTTCCGCCCGAACTACGACGGGCAGGAGGAGGAGCCGGTGGTGCTCCCCGCCGCCTTCCCGAACCTGCTCGCCAATGGCAGCCAGGGCATTGCGGTCGGCATGGCGACCTCGATCCCGCCCCACAACGCGGCCGAGCTCTGCGACGCGGCGCTCTACCTCATCACCCATCCGGAGGCGACCTCCGCCCAGCTCCTCACCTTCGTGAAGGGGCCGGACTTCCCCACCGGCGGCATCCTGATCGACAGCGCCGAATCGATCACCGAGGCCTACCGCACCGGGCGCGGCGGTTTCCGCGTGCGTGCGCGCTGGACCAAGGAGGATCTGGGGCGCGGGACCTGGACCATCGTGGTCACGGAGATTCCCTACGGCGTGCAGAAGGCGCGCCTGATCGAGAAGCTCGCCGAGCTGCTGCAGGAGCGCAAGCTGCCGCTGCTGGCCGATGTGCGCGACGAATCGGCCGAGGACGTGCGCATCGTGCTGGAGCCGCGCGCCCGCAACGTCGACCCCGTCATCCTGATGGAATCGCTGTTCCGGCTCACCGAGCTCGAATCGCGCATCTCGCTCAACATGAACGTGCTGGTGGGCGGGCTCGTGCCCCGCGTCATCGGACTCGCCGAGGCCCTGCGCGAGTGGCTCGACCACCGCCGCGTCGTGCTCCAGCGCCGCTCGCGCCACCGTCTCGGCCAGATCGACCGCCGCCTGGAGATCCTCGGCGGCCTGCTCATTGTCTATCTCGACCTCGACGAGGTGATCCGCATCATCCGCGAGGAGGACGAGCCGAAGCCCGCCCTGATGAAGCGCTTCGACCTGACCGAGATCCAGGCCAACGCCATCCTCGACACGCGCCTGCGTAGCTTGCGCAAGCTCGAGGAGATGGAGATGAAGCGCGAACTCGACGCGCTGACGCTGGAGAAGGACGGGATCGAGGGCCTGCTCGGCTCCGACAAGCTGCAATGGGCCGACATCACCAAGCAGATCCGCGCGGTGAAGAAGACCTTCGGGCCCGAGACCAAAATCGGCGCCCGGCGCACCACCCTCGAGAACCCGCCCGACACCGCCGGCATCGACTTCGCCGCCGCCATGGTGGAGCGCGAGCCGATCACCGTGATCGTCTCCAACAAGGGCTGGATCCGGGCCCTCAAGGGCCATGTCGCCGACCTGTCCGGCGTCGCCTTCAAGGGCGATGACGGCCTCAAGCTCGCTTTCCCGAGCGAGACCACCGCCAAGATCCTGGTGCTCGCCTCGAACGGCAAGGTGTTCACCCTGGAGGCCGCCAAGCTGCCGGGCGGGCGCGGCTTCGGCGACCCGATCCGCCTGATGGTTGATTTCGACGACGGCACCGAGATCGTGGCGGCCATGCCCTACCAGCCCGGGGCGAAGGTGCTCCTGGCGGCCACGGACGGACGCGGCTTCCTGGCGCCGGCCGACGCGCTGGTCGCCAACACCCGCAAGGGCAAGGGCATCATGGGTCTCGACGCCCCGGCCACCGCGGCCGTGCTGGTGCCGGCGGCGGGCGACCACGTGGCGGTGTGCAGCGCCGACCGGCTGATGCTGGTCTTCCCCTTGAGCGAATTGCCCGAGATGGTGCGCGGCAAGGGCGTCCGCCTGCAGCGCTGCCGCCAGACCACGCTCACCGACGCCCACGTCTTCACCCTCGCCGAGGGCCTGCCCTGGCGGGAGGCGGGCGGCGAGGCGCGGCTCGCCCATGCGGGCATCCTGGAGAAGTGGATCGGCCACCGGGCCGAGGCCGGCACGCTGATGACCCGGAGCTTCCCGAAATTCGAGCGGTTCGGGAAGTAGGTCCGAAGTCGTCGGCGGCGCGACGACGCGCACCATCGAGCCCGAAACAGCAATGCCTCCCGCATCGGGGGAGGCATTGGCGGGACGATCAGCGGATCAGCGGCGGCGGAACTGGCCGCGCATCGGCGGACGCGGACCGGCGGAGCGCTCGTCCTTGTGCCGGAACACGAGGCGACCCTTCTCCAGGTCGTAGGGAGACATCTCGACGGTGACACGGTCGCCGGCCAGAGTCTTGATGCGGTTCTTCTTCATCTTGCCGGCCGTGTAGGCCACGATCTCGTGGCCCTGATCGAGCTGCACGCGGTAGCGCGCGTCCGGCAGGATCTCGATCACGAGACCGTCGAACTGCATCAACTCTTCTTTCGCCATCCACACTCTCCAGCCGGACGGCCTGAAAGGGGCGACCCGGGACACAAAACGAAGCCGTTCGGCAAAACGCGGCGGGCGGCGGGTCCAATCCCATCGGATGCGCAACACCGGCGAGCGTCGCCCCGACATAATGTCCGGGCCGGCCGGAAGCAAGCTTTTCCCGATGCAGGCCGGTGATCAGGCCGGCACGATCCGCCCGAGCATTCCGCGAGGATTCGGCAAGGATTCGACAAGACCAAGATTCGGCGCGCCGTTTCGCGCATCGCCGCCCGCGAGATCGATGCGGTTCGCGTCCGGGCGTGCCGCCGACGGCTGCAGGGCCGTCTCAGGGCGTGACGTCGTTGCCGGCGAAGTCGATCCGCCCGTCCGGAGTCCGCTTCCAGGCTTGCAGGATGGTGGCCGGGCGGCGGGGATCGGGCTTGAGGTCGCCCCCGGTATCGTAGGCGAGATCGCCGAGAATCGTCCGCAGGGAACGGCCCTGGTGCAGGTAGGCGGCCACCGCCCGGCCGTTTCCCGATCCGGCGCCGAGGATGCCCTGGCGCAGGACCTCGACGGCCGCGTAGGCCTGGGCGGCCACGGCGTTCGCCTCCGGGGTGCGCGGCACCCTGGCGGCTTTCGCGTCGGGCAGCTTCGACTCTGGCAGCCTGGGCGGCTCGGGCGTCAGGGTCATCACCGTGCCTTCGGCCGCCGGGCCGGCCGCCTGTGGGAAGGCCGGGTCGAGGAGGCCGTCGCTGCCCACCAGGGGCGCGGTCACGCCGGCGTCGCGCAGGCCGCGCAGGAGCACGGCGGCATCCGGCGCGAGCCCCCCGAAATACACGGCCTCGACCCGCGCCCGTTTCAGGCGCGCGACCAGCCCGGAGACGTCCCGCTCGCCGCGGGTCATGGTCTCGAAGGCGGCCTCCGGCTGGCCGGCGGCCTTCAGGGCGCGGCTCACGCCCTCCGCGAGGCCGCGCCCGAAGGGACTCTTGTCGTGCACGAGGCCGATGCGCTGGCCGCCATGACGGCCGAGGAGGTAGGCGCCGGCGAGCCGCCCCTGCTCGGCTTCGTTCGGCACGGTGCGGAACACGTTCCACAGGCCCTTGGCCGTCAGCCCGGGATAGCCGGTGCCCGGCGTCACCGCGACGATGCCGGCTTCCTCGTAGACCGGGATGGCCAGGCCCGCGACGCCCGCTCCGAAGGGGCCGACGACGAGGCCGATCCGCTCGGCGGCGAAGCGCCGGGCGACGGCCTGGCCCTGCTTGCCGTCGCCGGCATCGTCGGCCACCACGAGGACGAGGCGCTGCCCGTTGACGCCGCCGGCCCGGTTCAGATCGGCCACCGCCCGTTCGGCCCCGAGCCGCAGCCCCTCTCCGAAGGCGGCATCCGGGCCGGTGAGCGGGGCCGACAGCCCGATCCGGACCTGGGCCTGCACGGAGCCGGAGGTCGAACCCATCAGCAGGCCGGAGAAAGCGATGGCGCAGGCGGGGGCACGGAGGCTGGGCATCGGGGCGCGGGGTCCATCGAGGCAGGTGGCGTGGGCCCACGATAGGGGTGCCCGGTCGGTGCGGGAAGTCACGCCCCGGATGTCGGCGCCGCGCAGCTCGCATTGCCACGGCTGCGCGGGACCTTACCTGCTTCTCCCGGGTTTCCATCCATGTTCCACGCAGCGGGTCCGAGTCCGCGCCGGAGTTCGTCAGGGCCATGCTTTCCACCGACAACGACATCCTCGGCGCGGCCGAAGCCTGGCGGCGCGAGGGTCGCGCGGTGGCGCTCGCCACCGTCATCGAGACCTGGGGCTCGGCGCCGCGGCCGGTGGGCAGCCATCTCGTGGTCGACGGCGAGGGCAATTTCCTCGGCTCGGTCTCCGGCGGCTGCGTCGAGGGCGCGGTGATCACCGAAGGCCTGGAGGCGATCGCCGACGGTCAGGCGCGGGTGATCGAGTTCGGTGTGGCCGACGAGACCGCCTGGCGGGTCGGCCTGTCCTGCGGCGGGCGCATCCGCGTCTTCGTCGAGCCCGTGGCCTGAGGCGCCGCCATGCAGCTCGAAACCCTCGCGATCCTCAATGCCGAGCGCGCCGCGCGCCGGGCCGCCATCCTGGTGACGGAGCTCGACGGCGGTGTGCAGCGCGTGGTGCGCGAGGCCAAGATCGCCGGCGATCCCCTGGCCGACCTCCTCGCCCGCCATCTCGCCTCCGGCAAGAGCGGCCTCGCTGAAGTGGGCGGGCGCTCCGTCTTCCTCACGGTGCAGGCGCCCCCGGTGCGGCTGGTGGTCATCGGTGCCGTGCATATCAGCCAGGCCCTGTGCCCGATGGCGCGCGCCCTCGACCTGGCCGTCACCGTCATCGATCCGCGCACCGCCTTCGCGACGCCGGAGCGGTTCCCGGGCATCGATCTCGTCGCCGAATGGCCGGACGACGCTTTGGCGGGGCCGGTCCCGCCCCTCGATCGCTACTGCGCGGTGGCAGCCCTGACCCACGACCCGAAGATCGACGACCCCGCCCTGGCGGCGGCGCTCCGGGCCGGCTGCTTCTACGTCGGCGCCCTCGGCTCGCGAAAAACCCACGCGGCCCGCGTCGCCCGTCTCGCCCAGGCCGGGTTCTCGGAGGCCGAGATCGGGCGGATCGCGGCGCCGATCGGCCTTCCCATCCAGGCCGTCAGCCCGGCCGAGATCGCCGTCTCGATCCTGGCGCAGATCATCGCCGCGCAGCGGACGCCCCCAGCTGGAGCCGCCGCGTGAAGTTCGGCGCCGTCCCCACCGGCGAGGCCGCCGGGCTGATCGCGGCCCATACGGTGCGGTCCCACGACGTGACCCTGCGCAAGGGCCGGGTGATCCCGGCCGAGGACGCCGCGCGCCTCGCCGCCGCCGGCCTGTCCGAGCTCGTGGCCGTCACCCTGGAGCCGGGCGACGTGGCCGAGGATGCGGCGGCCGAGCGCCTCGCCGCGCATCTCGCGGGCGCGCATCTGCACCGCGAGCCGCCCTTCACCGGCCGCTGCAACATGCATGCGGCGACCGCCGGACTCCTGCAGATCGACCGGGCCGCCATCGACGCCGTCAACGGCACAGACGAGGCGATCACGGTGGCCACGCTCGCGCCCTACAAGCCCGTGGTGGCCGGCGAGATGGTCGCCACGGTCAAGATCATCCCCTATGCGGTCCCGGGCGCGGCCCTCGAGCGGGCCTGCCGCGCCGCGCCCGCGGGCGCGCTCGCCGTCGCGCCCTACCGCTTGACCCGGGTCGCCGTGGTCTCGACCCTGCTGCCTGGACTCAAGCCCGCGACCATCGACAAGACGCTCGCCAACCTGCGCCACCGCCTCCTCCCCACGGGCGCGGAGCTCGTCGCCGAGGCCCGTGTGCCCCATCGCCGGGAGGCGGTGGCCGACGCGATCCGCGCGGCGGTCGCGGAGGATCGCGCCGAGTTGGTGGTGGTGTTCGGCGCCTCGGCCATCGCCGACCGGCGCGACGTGATTCCCGCCGCGATCGAGGCGGCGGACGGGCATGTGGACCATCTCGGCATGCCGGTCGACCCGGGTAATCTTCTCCTGGTCGGACGGGTCGCCGCGGTTCCGGTCATCGGCGCGCCGGGCTGCGCGCGCTCGCCCAAGGAGAACGGCTTCGACTGGGTGCTGCACCGGCTGCTCGCCGGGCTGGCCGTGACCCGGGCCGACATCGTCGCCCTGGGGGTGGGCGGGCTCCTCATGGAGATCGTGTCGCGGCCCCAGCCCCGCTCCGGCGGCGACCCGGGCGACGAGGATGCCTGAGGACGATGCCTGAACTCGGTCTCATCCTCCTCGCGGCCGGGCGGGGAACCCGCTTCGGGCCGGCACCGAAGCTGCTGCAGCCCTTGGCCGGCCGGGCGCTCGTGCGCCACGGGGCCGAGGCCGCCATCGACTCCAGGCTCGGCCCTGTGGTGGCGGTGCTCGGCGCCCACGCCGACCGGGTCGGCGCCGCCCTCGACGGGCTCGATCTCGTCCGGGTCGTGAACCCGGCCTATGCCGACGGGCTCGCGACCTCGCTTCAGGCCGGTCTGGCGGCCCTGCCGGCAGAGGTGGCGGGCGCGATCGTGCTGCTCGGCGACATGCCGCGCGTGACCGCCCGCCACCTGACGGGCCTGGCCGAAGCCTTCCGCGACGCGGGCGGGGTTCCGTCCGCCGTCGTGCCGATCCATGCGGGCCGGCGCGGAAACCCGGTGCTCCTGAACGTGAGGCTCCTGGCGCCGGCGCTCACCGCCCTCTCCGGCGACCAGGGGGCGGGGCGCCTGCTCGCCGGACGCGACGACGTGCTCGAATGCGCGATGGATGCGGGCGTCACCCAGGACGTGGATACGCCGGATGGCCTCGCCGTCCTCGGCTGAGGCGGGTCAGTCCTGCGCCGCCGCCCGCGCCGGGGCGCGCTTGGCCTCGGCCCGGCACCGGTCCGAGCAGTAGCGGACCTCGTCCCAGACCCGCTCCCACTTCTTGCGCCACGCGAACGGCTTGCCGCACTGGACGCAGACCTTGGTGGGGAGGTCGGCCTTCTTGCGCATCCGCGCCATGGGATCTGCTCGATCGCTTCTAGGGAGATGTCGCGTCCATATAGGGCAGACTACCGCCCGAGCTGGCCGGCCTCGCTGGCCGGGACGGGGCTCCAGCGGTTGAGCTGGATGTAGCCGTCGCGAGCGGCGATGACGACGTGGCGGCGATAGCGCTGCACCACCGTCCCAGGCGAATGGCGGTGCGCCTCCCGCCAGCCCTCGGCGGCCGCCACGTAGACGCGGGATTCGCCGACCCGGGCGATCGTCTCGATCGTGCCGAAGGCGCGGACGCGGCGCAGGATCGCCTCGACCTCGGACCGGAAGTCGAGGGTCCGGTCGGCATCCGTGACCCGCGGCCAGTAGGAGCCGGTGCCCTGGGGAGCCGGCGTTCTCCAGATGGCGGGAAGTTCCCGGGCGACGGGGCCGGCCGCGATGCGGCGTGCCGCCATCTGGCACTTGGCGAGCAGGGTCTCGTGCGATTCCAGGGGGGTGAGCGGGAAGCGCTCCTGGGCCAGGATGTCGCCGGTGTCGAAGCCGTCCTCGGCCAGGACGTGGGCGGTGACGCCCCATTCCGGCTGCCCGTCGCTGATCGCCCTGAAGAGCGGGTAGGGCCCGCGGCCGAGGGGAAGCGGGGAGGGGTGGAAATTCAGCGCGTAGGCCGCCTGGCCGCGCCAGCCCCGGATCAGCCAGGGATAGCCGGCCACCACCAGGGCCCAGTCCCGGCCGTGCGCCTGCGCGAGTCCGGCGAGGTCCTCCGGCTGCATCCGCGAGATCTGCATCGGCACGCGGTAGCGGCGGGCCTGCGCCACCACCGCCTCGTTGTGGTCGTAGATCCCGTCGCAGGGCCGGGTGAACAGCTTGATCGGCGTCCAGCCCGCCCCGGTCAGGGCCTCGAACACGCCGCCGAGGAAATCGATGCCGGCAAAGGCGAACTTCATGAGACTCCCGACGGTCCTGCGACGTCACGGATCGGTCGATCCCGCGCGGCGACGGCTCCCCGTCCCCGGCTTCCGCCATACCTACCCGATCGAGAGCGAATTGGGAGCGGGCATGAGGCGGGACATCGTCGCCGAGGGACCGGGGTGCGGAAGCGCCGGCCGGGTTCGGAATCCGGCCCGCGCGCGCCTGCGCCGGCACGACGGGGCCTGACGACCATCCGCACCCTCCGCTTCCTCCTCGGCGACCAGCTCACCCGCCGCATCGCCACCCTGACCGATCTCGATCCGGAGCACGACGTCGTGCTGATGGTCGAGGTCCGGGCGGAGGCGACCTATGTCCGCCATCACAAACAGAAGATCGCGTTCCTGTTCTCGGCGATGCGCCACTTCGCGGCCGAGCTGGAGGCGGAGGGCATCACCGTCGACTACGTCCGCCTCGATACCCCGGACAACACCGGCAGCTTCACCGGCGAACTGGCGCGGGCGGTCGCGCGCCACGGGGTCGACCGGGTCGTCGTGACCGAGCCCGGCGAGTGGCGGGTCTGGGAGATGATGGAGGGCTGGCGCGCCGATCTCGGGCCGCCGGTGGAGATCCGCGACGACAACCGCTTCCTCTGTCCGCGCGCGGCGTTCGCCGAATGGGCCGGCGATCGCCGGAGCCTGCGCATGGAAACGTTCTACCGCGGCATGCGCCGGCGGACCGGCCTGCTGATGGAGGGCGCCGAGCCCGTCGGCGGCCGGTGGAACTTCGACCCCGAGAATCGCAAGGGCCTGCCGAAAGGGCACGTCCTGCCCGAGCGCATCGCCTTTGCGCCGGATGCCGTGACCCGGGAGGTCATCGACCTCGTCGAGGCCGAGTTCGCCGATCACTTCGGCGAGACCGACGCCTTCGCCTGGCCGGTCACCCGGACCGACGCCATCGCGGCCTTCAAGCACTTCCTCGCCGTGGGCCTTCCCGCCTTCGGCGACTATCAGGACGCGATGCGCGCGGGCGCGCCGTTCCTGTACCACGCGCTGATCGGGCCTGCGCTGAATGCCGGGCTCCTGACGCCGGAGGAGGTCTGCCGGGCGGCGGAGCGCGCCTACCGCGCGGGCGAGGCCCCGCTCCACTGCGTCGAGGGCTTCATCCGCCAGATCCTCGGCTGGCGGGAATACGTGCGCGGCCTGTACTGGGCGCGGATGCCGGACTACGCGGCCTCGAACGCCCTCGAGGCCACCCGCGACCTGCCGTGGTTCTACTGGTCGGGCGAGACCGGGATGAACTGTCTGCGGGAGTGCATCGGCACCACCCGCACCCACGCCTACGCCCACCACATCCAGCGCCTGATGGTGACGGGAAACTTCGCGCTCCTCGCCGGGATCGCGCCGGCGCAGGTCGAGGAATGGTACCTCGTCGTCTACGCCGATGCCTACGAGTGGGTCGAGCTGCCCAACGTCCACGGCATGGTGCTCTGGGCCGATGGCGGCGTGATGGGCTCGAAGCCCTACGCGGCCTCGGGCGCCTACATCAACCGCATGTCGGACTACTGCCGGGGCTGCACCTACGACGTCGCGCAGAAGACCGGCGCCACGGCCTGCCCGTTCAACTATCTCTACTGGGACTTCCTGATCCGGCACGCGGAGCGCCTCGCGAACAATCCCCGCCTCGCCATGCCCTACCGCACCCTGGCACGCATGGACCCTGCCAAGCGGGCCACGATCGTCGAGGATGCGGCCCGCTTCCTCGACGGGCTCGACGCCGCGCCCTCCGCGCCCTCCGCGCCCACGGTCGAGCAGGGTCGCCTGGACCTGGCGCCGCCCCGCTCCGGCGAGGGCCGCCGTCCCGTCAGGCGCAAGGCCCGACCAAAGGATGGGGCTACCAAGGGGTCCAGAGGCTGAGGCCGAGATAGGGGCCGGGGTCCTGATCGCTGGCGAGTTGCAACCCGGCCGAGAGGCGCAGGCTGAAGCGGCCGAGGGCGAAATCCGTGGCGTGCAGCCCGACATTCCATTTCCGGTAGCCGATCTCGTCCCCGTAGAGGGAGATTTCGGGTCCGAGATAGGCGCCCCAGCCCTGCGTGCCCCAGTTCTGGGTGCCCCAGGAGAGGCGGCCCCAGGCGCTCATGCGGGTGGTGCCGGCGATCAGCGTGGCGGTGAGCAGGGTCGCGTCGGTGGGGCGGGCCCAGACCTCGCCGTGCAGGCGCAGGCCGAAGCGGGGCGGCAGGGCATGGACGCAGCCGCAGCCCGACACCACCTCCACCGTGCCTTCGGGGCCTGCATAGGCCGCAACGACGCCCCAGTCGTGAAACCACTGGTAGCCGAGCACGACCGCGCCGATCGCGGTATCGCGGGTGACGGCGCCTTCCCGGCGTCGCTGCCCCCCGAGGCTGCCGAGAGCCACGAAACCCGCCCGGTCGAGCCGATCCAGCGCCACCTTCGCGCCCGTGGTGACGAACACGGAGGGACTTGCCTCCAGGCTCCCGAACAGGAGGACCGAGGCGGGCGAGGAGGCCAGGGCCGGCGCAGCGAGGACGGAGGCGGACCAGGCGACCATGGCGGCAAGGATCGCGGATCCGCGCCCCGGGTTCGAAAAATCTCCTGCCGTCGGTCCCACGGGCAGTCTGCCTCGACCCCGAAGAAGGCGTCAGTCTTCCGGACGCAGGCCGGAAATGCAATCTCCGGTCTATAGAATCCGGGTATAGGGCAATCTTCGTTGCATCCTACGCAACCGATAGATTGATGGTCCCGAGCAATAGCGACCTCACGGAAACGGATCTTCGATCTGGCAACTCTAAATTGACGGTGCGTGTTCGAGGCACCCGTCGCGTTCGGCCGCCGCCGGTCCGGCCGCCGCGAATCGCGGCCGTCCCGGCGTGCGGATGCGCCGCTTGGCCTGCGCGTCCATCTCGGCTACAGCCCGGCTCAGGACAGTCGCCAATGGCCGAGCTTTCTTGTCACCTGCTGCCAGAACTTCCGAGGTTCTCACCGTGCTCGCCGAGCAGGAAGGGGAACGGCTGACAGTCGGTGACATCATCGCCGTCCTGAAGGATCGCGCCTTCGCGCTCCTCATCGTGATCCTCGGATTGCCCAACTGCCTGCCGATGCCGCCGCCGATCCCGCTGGTCTGCGGGCTCCTGCTGCTGCTGGTGGCGATCCAGATCACGGCCGGCATGGCCTCGCCCTGGCTGCCGCGGGCGCTGCTGCGCCGGTCCGTCGCCCGCAGCGACGTCGAGCGGGCAGCCAACCGGGCCGTGCCGCTGCTGCGCCGCCTCGAGCACTGGTCGCGCCCGCGCATGAGCCTGTTCGAGACGGCCGTCGGCATGCGCGGCATCGGCCTCATCCTGCTCACGCTGTCGCTGGCCCTGATCGTCGCCGCGCCGATCGTCGGGCAGATTCCCCTCGGTCTCGCCATCTGCCTCGTCGGCCTCGGACTCGTCGAGCGCGACGGCGTCGTGGTGCTGGGCGGCCTCGCCATCGGGGCGGTGGGCGTCCTCCTCAATGCCGGCTTCGTCTACGCCATCATCTCCGGCCTCATGAGCCTCTTCAATCTCTAGGGCGTTCATCCTGAGGCCGATGAAGCCCTAGCGATTCCGGCCGTCAGGCCTCCAGGTGGCGGGCGCGGACGAGCCGGTACACGAGCCCGCCCCGGCGTCCGACCATCATCGAAACGAGATAGAGGGCGCCGGCCGCCAGCACGATCGCCGGGCCGGTCGGGACATCGGCCTGATAGGACACGCTGAGCCCGATCACGCTCGACAGCATCGCGATCAGCATCGAGACCGGGATCATGCCCGACAGGTCCGCAGCCCAGAACCGCGCCGCGATGGCGGGCAGCAGCATCAGCCCCACCGCCAGCAGGGTCCCCAGGGCCTGGAACCCGCCCACGAGGTTCATCACCACGAGGCCGAGGAAGGCATAGTGCACCGGGGCGCCGGCGCGGCTGACCGTGCGCAGGAACAGCGGATCGACGCATTCCATCACCAGGGGCCGGTAGATCGCCGCCAGGCCGAACAGGGTCACGGTGGCGATGCCCCCGAGCAGCCACAGAGCCGGATCGTCGAGGGCGAGCACGCTGCCGAACAGGATGTGCAGCAGGTCGATCTGCGATCCCCGCAGGGAGACCAGCAGGACGCCACCGGCCAGCGAGATCAGGTAGAAGGCCGCCAGACTCGCATCTTCCTTGATCACGGTGGAGCGGGTGACGAGCCCCGCCATCAGCGCCACGGCGAGGCCGGCGGCGAGGCCCCCCAGGGTCATGGCCGGCAGGGACAGCCCCGCCACCAGGAAGCCCACCGCCGCCCCGGGCAGGATCGCGTGGCTCATGGCGTCGCTCATCAGGCTCATGCGCCGCAGCATCAGGAACACGCCGACGGGCGGGGCCGAGAGCGACAGGGCGAGGCAGCCGACCAGCGCCCGGCGCATGAAGCCGAATTCGACGAAGGGTCCGAACAGGAGATCGATCACGCGGCATGCCCATGGTCGTGCGCGGGTCTTTTGCCGTGCGCGGGGTCTCGGTCGTGGGCAGGTCCGTGATCGTGGGTGTGCGGATGGGCGGCGCCATGCGCATGGCCGTGGGCCGGGCCGGTCTCCGCGTGGCGACCGCAGACCGCCGCATCCTCGTCCCAGGCCTCCGACAGGCTCTGGGCGCGGGCGAGATTCGGAGCCGTGAGCACCCGATCGGTCACTCCCCAGGCCACCGCCTCTCGCGCGAGGAGAAGAGTCTGCGGGAAGTGACTCCGAACCTGCGCGAGATCGTGCAGGGCGGCCACGATCGTGCGTCCCTGTCCGTGCCAGGTGCGTACCAGGGCCAGGAGGTCGGCGGTGGTGCGTCCGTCGACGCCCGTGAACGGCTCGTCGAGGAGGAGCACGCGGGCATCCTGCACGATCAGGCGGGCGAACAGGGCGCGCTGGAACTGGCCGCCCGACAGGGTGCCGATCAGGCGCTTCTCGAACCCGGCGAGGCCGACGGCGGCCAAGGCCTCCAGGAGCGCCGCCTGGTGCCGCCGCGTGCTGCGCCAGGGACCGAGGCGGCGCCACAGGCCCATGGCCACGAGGTCGAGAACGCTGAGGGGGAAGCTGCGGTCGATCTCCGCCGCCTGGGGCAGGTAGGCGATGGCGTCGTCGAGGCCCGGTCGCTCGATCCGGCCCTGCAGGCACGGGATCTCGCCGACGATGCCCTTCAGGAGCGTCGACTTGCCCGCGCCGTTGGGCCCGACCAGGGCGAGGAGCGCGCCCGGGGGGATGGTTCCGTCGAGGTGATGGACCGCCGGATGCCGATCGTAGCCGAGGGTCAGGCCGTGGAGCGCGATCGCGCCGGGCAGCTCGGCGCTCATCGGGAGGCCCAGAGGACCGCGCCCCAGAGCAGCAGGGCCAGCACCGTGGCCACCGCGAAGCGCAGGGAGGCGCCGGCCTGGAACAGGGAGGGGCGGGGGGAAACGGGAGGACGCGGGTGTCGGGTCACGGATGGATCATTTGCCCGAACGGGAGCGTCGGCTTATGTTGGGGTGATACACTGTAACACTCGGGCAGTTCAACGGGCCGGGTTCATCCGACAGGCCGGGTCCTTCCAGCAACCCGGGTTCATGGGGCAGACCATGCACGACCATGCGGCGACGCATGACCACGGTTGCGGCGGGGCGCCGGAGGCGATCGCCCGGGCGGAGCGCCTGTGCCGCGAACGCGACCTGCAGTTCACCCGGTTGCGCCGCGACGTTCTGGCGGCCGTGGCGGGACAGACGCGGCCGATGGGCGCCTACGACATCGCTGAGGCCCTGAGCGAACCGGGACGGCGGGTCGCGGCGGTGTCGGTGTACCGGGCACTCGACTTTCTCACCGAGCACGGGCTCGTGCACCGCATCGCCAGCCGCAACGCCTTCGTGTCCTGCGGCCATTCCCACACGGACGGCGCCGGCCTCGTCTTTCTCATCTGCCGGAACTGCGGCACCATCGACGAGACCACCTCGCCGGAAGTCGAGGATCAGCTCGGCCGCACCCTGGCGAAGGCCGGCTTCAGGCCGACGAGCCGCATCCTCGAGGTCGAGGGCGAGTGCGGTGCCTGTCTCGGCCGATCCGCCGGGGATTGAGGATCGTGCGGACTGATTCGGCTCAGCACGCGTTCTTGTAGGCGCGCCGCGAGAACACCGTCATGAACATGATCCGCAGATCGAGCCAGATCGACCAGTTGTCGATGTAGTGCAGATCGTGCTGGACCCGCCGCTCCATGTCGAGATCGGTGAGGGTTTCCCCGCGCAGGCCGTTCACCTGCGCCCAGCCGGTGATGCCCGGCATCACGTTGTGGCGCCGGGCGTAGAGCGCGATGCGGTTCTCGAAGCTGCGGTCATGCGCCAGGGCATGCGGACGCGGCCCGACGAGGGACATCTCGCCGAGCACGACGTTGATGAGTTGGGGCAACTCGTCGATGTTCGAGCGGCGCAGCACCCGGCCGACCGGCGTGATGCGGCTGTCGTTGCGGGTCGCCTGCTTGAAGACCGTTTCCGGCTCCGCCTTCATGCTGCGGAACTTGAAGACGCCGAAGGGCTGCTGGTTGAAGCCGTAGCGCTTCTGGCGGAAGAACACCGGGCCTGGGCTATCGATCTTCACCAGCACCGCCACCACGAGAAAGAGCGGGCTGAGCAGCACCAGGGCCACCAGGGCCAGGACGAGATCGAGGCTGCGCTTCAGGAACAACTCACCGGCCTGCAGCGGGCGGCGCCCGATATTGATGCCCGAGAGGCGGCCGACCCGGGCGAGGGTCAGGTCGGGGAACCGGTCCATGACCGAGCCGGGGCGCAGATGCAGGGCGGCCGGCACCCGCAGGAATGCATCGATGCAGCGCTCGATGTCCGAAGCCTCCGACCACGGCACCAGGATGAACACATCGTCCGGGCGCAGGAAGCGCACCACGGAGACCGCCAGATCGAGATCCTCCGACATCTGGGCGCTGCGAGACGCCGAGTCCGCCCCCGGGTCGAGTGCGCGCAGGTAGCTCGTCCCGATCACGCGGAGGCCCAGAGCCTCCGGGTCGTTGTGGGCGTAGAAGCGGGCGATATCCTCCTCGTACCCGACGAGATGGACCCGGTTGGTGTTGCCGGACGTCGTTGCCGCCGCGCTGCGGACCACGCGCAGCATCGCCCCGCGGGCCAGCAGCACCGCCGGCAGGCCGGTCAGGAAGAACCCCAGGGAGACGAGGCGCGAATACTCGTGGGTCGTCTTCGTGGCGAAGCCGATCAGCAGGACGATGGCCCAGGCGCCGGTCCAGACCGTCGCCGCCCGGCGCAAATGGGGCCGACGCGAAAGCAGCGTCTCGATGTTGTAGTCCTCGCGCACGAGGTTGGTCAGCAGGACGAACAGCGCGATCAGGGCGGCGAGTTCGAAGCTGCCGCTGCGGGCCGCCATCGGCACCGCGCCGTCGAAGGCGGCGTGGTAGGCGAGATCGATGCCTGCCGCGACGATGAAGATGACGAGGACCTCCGCCATGGCGGTCGCGGCCGAGAGGCCGACGCGAAAGGCGGTGCGGCTGCGGCGCGGCAGAAGCGCCGCCCAGACATCGCGCCGTGTCCGGAAGATCGGAAGTTTCTCGAGTGGGGCTGGGATGCGGTCATGAAACATCTGAAGCGCCATGTCCCATCCTGATGCGAAGACTGTGCGAATCTGAAACAAGTCACGAATCAATCATGGTCACTGAGAATAGCGGTGCAAGTCCCGGGCCTAAAGCAAAAGGAACTTTTCAGGCGCAGGGTCAGGCAGCGTCTCGGAGGCCGACACAGCGCCGACAATTCAAATAGTCTTTGTAAAAGGAAAGTCTTCTTATAGAGCCATGCGCGTGGATCAACGGTCCGGAAACCGAATGGCGCATTGTGCGCTGCCACATAACGGCGGTCAGGCGGATAGGGTTGCGCGAAGACTTGCTGTCGACATGTGCGGCGGGGCACACGGCCTCCGCCTAGGTGTTTGATCCCGCGGTGTGGTGATACGGTCGAGCACCATGTTGCGAGGGAAGCGCTATGGGCCAAATTCTCCATGG
>NZ_JBKEZQ010000013.1:0-128604 GCF_053345175.1 Methylobacterium sp. M6A4_1b | reverse complement strand
TCGAGGCCTGGGCGTCGATCAAGAGCTTCAAGCCCAAGGATCAGGGCGGCAACGATCAAGGGAAAGATCCGCCGCCGCCGTCCGCCGGCGGGCGCAACGTCGAGGTCGACTTCAGGGGGCAGGCGCGCTCGAACGAGACCCACGAAAGCACCACGGACCGAGAAGCCCGCCTCTACCGCAAGGGTCCGGGGATGGAGGCCAAGCTCTGCTTCATCGGCCATACCCTGATGGAGAACCGCTCCGGCCTGATCGTGGACACCCGCCTGACCTTGGCGAACGGTCACGCCGAGCGGATCGCGGCCTTGTCGATGATCGAGCCAAGGGCGGATCGGCCCAAGGCGATCTCGGTGGGTGCCGACAAGGCCTATGACGCCGAGGACTTCGTCAACGAGCTCAGGTCGATGAACGTGCGCGCGCACGTGGCCCGGAACACCAACGGCCGCCGCTCCTCCATCGACGGACGAACCACCCGCCACGCCGGCTACGGTCGGAGCCAGAAGATCCGCAAACGCATCGAGGAGGGCTTTGGCTGGATCAAGACCGTCGGCGGCCTGCGCAAGGCCCGCTTCAAAGGCCGCGACAAGGTCGGATGGGCCTTCGCCTTGACGGCTGCGGCCTACAACCTCGTCCGCCTGCCAAAGCTGCTCGGAGCTCCGGTGTGAGCGTCCTGGGCAAGTGCCGGATCGTCGAGCTGCCCGGCTACGAGGACGACTACGCCGATATGGTCGAGCCAGCCTACATCCTCTTCGAGGACGGCCGCGGTGCGTTCGCCTTCGGGTGTGTCACCGGAGCTTTCGCTGGCGGAGCCACCCGCGGGAGTGCACGCGCCGCCATCGCGTTCGACTGGAATGGCAATGACGAGATGGACGCGGTCTGCGGCTCGGGATCGGCCGAGGTCCAGGCCGACGGCTCGCTTCGCGGCGAAATCCGCGTCCACCGCGGCGACGAAATCCCCTTCATCGCCTGCCGTTGGCCGACTTCTTCAACACCCTGCTAGAGCAGCGTCCCGCGCAGGATCAGCATCGCCACGGAGAAGTAGATCACGAGGCCCGTGACGTCGACGAGGGTGGCGACGAAGGGGGCCGAGGCGGTGGCGGGATCGAAGCCGAGGCGCTGCAGCAGGAACGGCAGCATCGAGCCGGTGAGCGAGCCGAAGGTGACGATGCCCACCAGCGCCGCCCCGACCGTGGCCGCCACCAGGGGCCAGTGCACGCCGTAATCGTAGAGCCCGGTCTTCTGCCAGACCACGATCCGGACGACGCCGATCGCGCCCAGGATCGCGCCGAGCACAAGGCCCGTGGGGAGTTCGCGCAGGGCCACCCGCCACCAGTCGCGCAGGCGCACCTCGTGCAGGGCGAGGGCGCGGATGAGGAGCGAGGTGGCCTGGCTGCCGGAATTGCCGCCCGAGCTCATGATCAGCGGAATGAACAGGGTCAGGACGATGGCCTTCTCGAGCTCGCCCTCGAAGCCCTGCATGGCGGTGGCGGTCATCATCTCGCCGAGGAATAGCGCGCAGAGCCAGCCCGCCCGCTTCCGGATCATCGTGGGGAAGCGGATGTCCATGTAGGGCTCGGGCAGCGCTTCCATGCCGCCGAAGCGCTGCACGTCCTGGGTCTGCTTCTCGACCATGGCGTCGATCATGTCGTCCACCGTGACGATGCCGATGAGATGGCCGACCGCGTCGATGACGGGCAGGGCCAGGAGGTCGTATTTCGAGATGAGGCGGGCCGCCTCCTCGCGGCTCGCGGTGGGCGAGACCGCCAGGGGGCGGCGGTTCGGCGCCACCGAGAGCACGTTGTCCTCAGGCCCGCCCGTGATCAGCCGGCGCAGGGGCACGGCCTTGGTGAGCGCACGGGTACGGGGGTCGAGGACGAAGATCGCGTAGATGGTCTCGCGCGTCTTCTCCACCTGCCGGACGTGATCGAGGGTCTGCTGGACGGTCCAGCTGCCCGGCACGGCGACGAACTCCGTCGTCATCAGCGAGCCGACGGTCTCCTCCCCGTAGGTGCTCAGCCGGTCGACGGCACCGCGGGTCTCGGCGTCGAGGCGGGCGCGCAGGTCCGAGCGGCCCGGCTCCTCGATCTCGCGGAACAGGTCGGTGATGCGGTCGGCCGACATGCCCGACAGGAAGGAGGCGACCCGGTCGCGCGGCAGCATCTCGATGATGTCGGCGGCGCAGTCGAGCTCGGGCTGGTCGAGCACCTCGATCGCCCGCTCCACCGGCAGGCCGAGCAGGATGGCGGCGGCGACCTCGGGAGCCTCCTCGTTCAGCGCCTCGACGATGTCGGGTGCGCGCTCGTCCGACAGGCGGGCGGCGAGCACCGCCGGATCGATGCCGGTCGGGAAGGAAGCGATCTCGTTCATGGGCTCACCTCGCAGGGCGCGCGATCCGGCCGTGTGGGGCCGTCCCGCATCGGGCCGCCGGGGCCCGGTCGGCGGGCGTCAGGCGGAGGGTGCGGAGGCGGCCGCGCACGGCGCGGGCGATCGGTCTGGATTGTCGCTGGGCATCGGAATCGTCGAGAGGGAGTCGAGGCGTGCCGCCCGGTGGGTCGTGACCCCCGCGCGGGCTCGCTCGGCGGCGCGTCAGTGCGCCTCCCCTCCCCGGGGCGTCAAGCCGAAACCGGCGCCGGCCGGATCTTTCCTGCGCAGCCGTGCCGTCGCGCCCTCGCCACGGCTGCCGCCCCATCGAGCGGCAGGCCGTCGCCGCTGCCCGGTTCGAGCCGGGTGGCCGGCACCATATCACTGGTTTTCCTGTTCGAGGACGACGGATGGACCCGGCGGACGGGGCATGGCCGGCACGTTCTCGCGATCCTATGAGAAATATAAGTGTAGTGCCCGCTTGTATTGTGCCCAACACAACGGCATATCGAGAGGGTCGAACACGAAGGAGTTTCCCATGACCTGGACCGCCCCCATCGTTTCCGAGATCTGCGTCGGCATGGAAGTCACCAGCTACGAGTCCGCCGAGATCGATCCCTTCAACTAAGGCCCGTCCTTTCGAGGCACGTCCTTAGTCGCAAGGCGGATCGAACCCGATCGGGTTCGGCTTTCACCCCCAAAACAAGCCAGGAGAGACGTCATGAAGTGGTCTGCCCCCATCGTTTCCGAGATCTGCGTCGGCATGGAAGTCACCAGCTACGAGTCCGCCGAGATCGATCCCTTCAACTAAGGGCGATCGCGCGGTCCCGCCCGCGGGACCGGCTGATCCGAGGGGGCGTTATCCGAAAGGGTGGTGCCCCTTTCGTTTGCGTGCGGCGTGCCGGGTGCCGGTGATCCGTTCGGTCCGCGCAGCGCCTCGGCCAGGACGTCGATGGCCACTCGGACGCGGGCCCGCATAGCCGCGCCGCCGCCGACGACCGCGTGGACGGCCTCTCGATCCTGTGGATTGAAGCGCTCCGGCAAGGGCACCCGGCGCCCGCTCGTGAGTTCGTCGGCGATGCAAAAATTTCCGACGCGGGTGATGCCGCCTCCGCCGTCGGGATGGAATCGCGCTGGGTCGCCGCCCCGCTCATCCTGCTCTGGGGCGTCGCGAGCTTTGCCCTGGTGCCGCCCCTGCAGATGCGGGCGATGGCGGAGGCCGGCGCGGCGCCCAACCTCGCCTCGGCGCTGAATGTCGGCGCGTTCAACCTCGGCAACGCCATCGGTGCGGCCCTCGGCGGGCTCGTGATCGACCTCGGTGGCGGCTATCCCGCGGTCTCGGTGGCAGGGGCCGCGATGGCGGCGCCCGGTCTCGCCGTCATCCTGGTCCTGCGGCGCGGTCAGCGCATCGGCGCCGCGCCGGCCTGTCCTCGAGGCGTGCAAGTCACAGGCCGAGGCCGAGCTGGCGCGGTTCGGGAGCCGGACCGTGCTCCAGGCCGGACAGGGAGACCCCGAGGAGGCGTACGCTGCGCCGCAGGGGGAACAGGTCGCGCAGGAGGGCCAGCACGGCCTCCTCCAGGGCGGCGCGGTCCGGCACGAAGCCGGGCATCGAGCGCGCCCGGGTGATCTGCTCGAAATCCGCGAACTTCACCTTCAGCGTCACCGTGCGGGCCCGGACCTCCTTGGCGGTGGCGGCCCCCCAGACCTTGTCGAGGATCGGCGTCAGGCGTCCGGCGAGCACCGCGTAGTCGGCCGAATCCTCCGAGAAGGTGTTCTCGGCGCCGATGGACTTCCGGATCCGGTTCACCCGGACCGGGCGCGCGTCGATCCCGCGCGACACCCCGTGATAGTAGGGCGCCGAGGCGCCGAACCGCGCCGTCAGGGTCTCGAGGCTGAGGGCGCGCAGGTCGCGCCCGGTGAGGATGCCGAGCGCCTTCATGCGGGCCTCGGTGACGGGCCCGATGCCGTGGAAGCGCCCGATCGGCAGGTCCTCGACGAAGGCCGGCCCCATGGCGGGGGTGATCACGAACAGGGCGTCGGGCTTGCGGAAATCCGAGGCGACCTTGGCCAGGAACTTGTTGTAGGAGACGCCCGCGGAGGCCACGAGCCCGGTCTGCGCGCGGATCGAGGCCCGGATCGCGCGGGCCACCGCGGTGGCGGTCGGCAGCCCCTGCCGGTTCTCCGTCACGTCGAGATAGGCCTCGTCGAGGGCGACGGGCTCGATCAGGTCGGTGTGCTCGGCGAAGACCGCCCGGATCTGCTCGGAGATCGCCCGGTAGACCTCGAAGCGCGGCTTGACGAAGACGAGGTCGGGGCAGAGCCGGCGGGCCGTCACCGAGGGCATGGCCGAGCGCACGCCGAAGGTCCGCGCCTCGTAGCTCGCCGCCGCCACGACCCCGCGCTCGCGCGATCCGCCCACCGCCACCGGCCGGCCCCGCAGGGCGGGATCGTCGCGCTGCTCCACGGAGGCGTAGAAGGCGTCCATGTCGATGTGGATGATCTTGCGGATCGCGCCCGCGTCGTCCGGGTCCATCGCGGACGCCCCTCCCGATCGGTTGCCCACCCGTGTTCGTGGTCTGTTCGCAGATTCCCGGTCCGGCCGTGGGAATCAAGCCCGGCATCCCCGCGATCCACCGCGGAACCGACGCAGGCGCGGCGGGGCTCGCCGTGGAGGCGGGCGTGCCCCATAAGGGCGCCGAGACCACGCGGCGGACGCCGCACGACACGCGGCGCCCGCGCTTCGCGACCCGCCCGAGGACAGGCACGTGAACATCACCCAGCTCACCCACCACGACCTCGACGGCTACGGCGCCTCCACGGTGGTCGGCCAGTTCGCCGACGTCGCCCGGATCGTGCACGTGCCGCGCTACTCCGATGTCGGGCCGGTGGTCGAGACCGAGCTGAAGCGCCTCGGCAAGACCGCGGCGCCCGAGATGATCCTGATGACCGACCTCGGCCTCGAGGCGGTGGCGGTGACGTTCATCCGCAACTTCGCCGCCCTCAACCGCCGGCGCGAGCCGGAGGCGCGCCACCGCCTCGTCGTGCTCGACCACCACGCCTCGTCGGTGGACCAGCTGCGCGACCAGCGACTGGCGCCGCAGGCCGATCCCGAGGTGCCGGGCCTCCTGCGCTTCGACCTCGAGGACCCGAACATCGTCGTGCTCATCGACGAGGCCCGTTGCGCCACCCGCATGGCCTACGAGCAGCGGGCGCTCTACGCGACCCGCGCGGCCGGGGAGGACCCGATCCTCGGCGCCCTGGTGACGGCGGTGGACGCGGTCGACCTCTGGCGCAAGGACCGCCCGGAATTCCGCAGCGGCCTCAGCCTCGACGAGATGTTCTGGGACAACGTCTCCAACCTCGTGCCGATCGGACATCCCTGGCACGACCGCTTCGTCGGCGACCTCCTGCTCGGAGTCGCGCGCCTCCTCGGCGACGGCGCGTCCCCGGCCGTGATCGAGGGCCGGGTGCCGGCCCTGCGCAAGGCCATCCTCGACGCCTACCTCGCCGACGACGAAGGCGACGACCGCACCCTCACCACGCGCATGCGCATCGCCCGGGTGCTCGCCCGCTCGGACCTGTTCCATCCCCTGTCGGACGGGACGCTGATGTCCTTCGGCCTCGATTCGGGCACCTTCCAGCGGGTCTCGGACCTGATCATGGAGAGCGGCCGCGCCAGGCGCGTCCTCAACGTGCAGCGGGCCGGCACGATGTCCTTCCGCTCCAACAACGAGACCGCCCTCGACGGCGCCCGGCGCTTCCGCGGCGGCGGGCACAAGGACGCCGCCGGCGGGAAGCTGACCAGCGGCTCGGCCTTCTCCCTGGCGGACGCCATCGCGCAGGTCGAGCCGGTGCTCAACCCGCCGGCGGCCGACCCGGCGCTGAGCCCGTTCGCGGCCCTGAAGAACTGGAAGGGTTGAGGCGGACGATCCGGCGAGGCGGGGGCGGTCCGGGCACGTCCCGGCTTGCTCTCGCGCCGTCGCGGGGACGCCCTTGTGTTTCTCGGCTTGAGCCGATTCTGCGTGACCCGCACTCGTCGCCGCCCGCGATCCGGAGCCCATCCGGGATGCCGGCGCCGGATGCGACCGCGTGAACGGCCGAAACCTTCTGCGCCGCCTCAAGGACGCCATGCCGCCGATCGACATCACCCGCCGCGGGCCGTGCCCGTTCCTGTCCGGCTTCGATCTCGCCGACGTGGCGTTGCCCGATATCCGCCTGCGGGTCGCCCTGTCCGCCGCCGGGCACCGGCTGCCGGTGCTGCTCCTGCACGGCCATCCCCAGACCCACGCCACCTGGCACGCGGTGGCGCCCCGGCTCCGGGAGGCCGGCCATCCGGTGTTCGCCCCCGACCTGCGCGGCTACGGCGATTCGGATCGCCCGGACTCGGCGGCCGACCACGCGCCCTATGCCAAGCGGGCCATGGCGGCCGACGCCGTCGCGCTGATGCGCGCCTGCGGCCACGAGCGCTTCGCCGTGGTCGGGCACGATCGCGGCGGGCGCGTCGCGCACCGCCTGGCCCTGGACCACGCCGCCGCGGTGGACCGTCTCGCCGTCCTCGACATCGCGCCGACGCAGACGATGTACGCCCGCACCGACCGCGCCTTCGCGACCCGGTATTTCTGGTGGTTCTTCCTGATCCAGCCGGCGCCCTTGCCCGAGCGGATGATCGGCGCCGATCCGGAGGCGTACCTGCGTCATCACCTCGCCGGCCAGAGCCGGACGCCCGGCATCCCGAGCGAGGCGCTGATCCGGGAGTACCTGCGCTGCTACCGCGCCCCCGGCAGCATTCACGCGATCTGCGAGGATTATCGGGCCGCGGCCGGCGTCGACCTCGAACACGACGCCGCCGACGAAGCGGCCGGGCGCCGGGTCACCGCGCCGCTCCTCGCCCTCTGGGGTGCGCAAGGCACGGTCGGGCAGCTCTACGACGTCGCCGCGACCTGGCGCGAGAAGGCCGACCGGGTGGCGGGACACGCTCTCCCCTGCGGGCACCTGCTTCAGGAGGAGGCGCCGGAGATCGTGCTGGACCACCTGCTGCCCTTCCTCGCCTGAGGCCCGGCGTCGAGCGACTCGGGGTCGCGCCCGGATCGGGCGGGCCGGTCCTGCGGTTACGCCTGCCGTGAGGCGAGGAGAGGCCGATGGCGATACCGACCGACGCGCTCGACCATCCGGCCTGGCTCGGGCATCCGCATCCCCGCGTCGAGGGCGCCGCCAAGGTCACGGGCCGGGCGACCTATGCCTCGGACAGGCGCCCGGACGCCCTCGCCCATGCGGCGCTGGTCACCAGCACGATCCCGCGCGGACGGATCATCGGCTTCGACCTCGCCGCCGCGGAGGCGGTCCCGGGCTGCCTGCGCATCTTCACCCACCGGGATTTCGCCGGTGCCATCCGGCCGGTGAAGCACCTGATGGCCGGGGGCTTCGCCAATAGCGGTCACCGGCCGCTGGACTCGGACGCGGTCGCCTATGCCGGCCAGATCGTCGCCCTGGTGGTGGCCGAGACCATCGAGGCCGCCCGGGAGGCCGCCGCCCGGACGATCGTGCGCTACGCGGCCGAAGATTTCGCCGACGGGTTCGACGCCCCCCTGGCCGAGACCCTGCGGCTCGCCGACCTGAAGCCGAAGCACCACGACCCCCGCATCGGAGACGCCGACGGTGCCCTGGCGCGGGCCGCGGTGACGGTGACCGCCCGCTACCAGACGCCGATCCAGCACCACAACCCGATCGAACTGTTCGGCACGACCTGCGTCTGGGACGGCCCGCGCCTCACCGTCCACGAGCCCTCGCGCTTCATCGGCGCGGTCCGGCACGGTCTGGCGGCGCAGCTGGGCCTCGACCCGGCCGACATCCGGGTGGTGGCGGGCCTGATCGGCGGCCATTTCGGCGCGAAGCTCGCCCTTTCCCAGTACACGGCGCCGGTCGCCCTGGCGGCCCGCGCCCTCGGGCGGCCGGTTTCCCTGGTGGCGAGCCGCCGGGACGGCTTCACCATCGCCAATTACCGCCCGGAGACCCGGCACGACATCCAGCTCGGGGCGACCGACGACGGGCGCTTCACCGCCCTGGTGCACGAGGCCGAGGTCGTCGCCTCGCGCTTCGACCCCTTCGCCATGGAGGGCACCGACGTCACCGCGAGCCTCTATGCCTGCCCGGCCGTGCGCACCGACGAGCGCGCCGTACGGGTCGACCGCAACACGCCGGGGCCGATGCGGGCGCCCCCGGAGGTGCCCTATCTCTTCGCCTTGGAGAGCGCCGTCGACGAGATGGCTGTCGCCCTCGGGGTCGATCCCATCGCCCTGCGCCGGCGCAACGACACGGCCACGGACCCGATCTCGGGCAAGCCGTTCTCCTCCCGCCCGCTGATGGCCTGTTTCGACGCCGGCGCGGAGGCCTTCGGCTGGCCGGAGCGCGATCCGGAACCGGGGCGGATGCGCGACGGCCCCTGGCGGGTCGGCCTCGGCTGCGCGGCGTCGGCCCGGCCGGTGAAGATCTCCCCCGCCACCATGCGGATCCGTCTCGGGGCCGATGGCCGCGCCACGGTCGCCAGCGCTCACCACGAGATCGGCAACGGGATCACCACGCTCCTGGCTCTCGGCGCCGCCGAACGGCTCGGGATCGCGCCCGATTCGGTCACGGTCCGCCTCGGCGACACCGACCTGCCCGCCGCCGGCCTCTCGGGTGGATCGTCCACGACGACGAGCCTGCTCCACACCCTGGCGCAGGGCTGCGAGACGCTTCGCGCCCGCCTGGCGCAGGCCGCCACCGCGTCCGGTCCGCTGGCCGGCGCCGATCCCGCCGCCTTGCGTCTGCGCGCGGGCGCTCTCGTCGCGCCGGACGGGCGGACCTGTCCGCTGGGGATTGTCGTCGCAGGGCTCGACCCCGCCGGGATCGAGACCGTGGCCGCCTTCACGCCCGAGGGGTCGGGGCCGGAGGCCCTGGAAGCGATCGGATCGGGCAGGATGGCCCTCGGCACCGGGGCCGGCGGCAGGGTGGTGTCCTGGGCCTTCGGCGCCCAGTTCGCGCGCGTTCTCGTCCACGAGGAGACCGGCGAGATCCGGGTGCCGCGCCTCCTCGGCGCCTTCGCGGCCGGACGCGTGCTCAACCCGCTGACGGCGCGCAGCCAGCTCACCGGCGGGATGGTCTGGGGCCTCGGCTCGGCCCTTCTGGAGGAGACGATCCTCGACCGCGGCCATTACCGCAACGCGGATCTGGCCGAGTACCTCGTGGCGACGGCGGCCGACCTGCCGGAGGTGGAGGCCCTGCTGGTGCCCGACTCGGACGACGCCGTGAATCCCCTCGGCCTCAAGGGGCTGGGCGAGCTCGGAATCATCGGCGTCAACGCCGCGATCGCCAACGCCGTGTTCCACGCCACCGGCCGCCGCATCCGCACCCTGCCGATCCGGGTCGAGGACATGCTGTGACACCCCACGGGCGCCCTCGCCCGGGTTCCGCCCGGTTCTGACGCGGTCGTGATCCGGCCGCCGGTCCTGCCGTGGCGGCCGGAGGGGTCTGGGAGCCCGGCGGCGCTGGACGCCCCGGCGCCGATCCTGTCTGATCGTTGCAACAGAGGGGGGAGTGCGTCATGTCCGACGACCGGGAGGATCAGGGCCGGCTCACGCGCGCGGCGAGCTTCGTCTTTCTACACACGGAGCACGCGATCTACGCGGCGCTCGGTCTTCTCCTCGCCCTGACCGCCCTCGTCGCGCTGATCGACGCCACCGCGCTGACCTGGGAAGCCCTGCGCCACCTCGGCGGCGCCGACCAGATCCTCGAGGTGGTGGACCGGCTGCTGTTCCTGCTGATGCTGATCGAGATCCTGCACACGGTGCGGGTGTCGATGCGCTCGGGCAAGCTGACCTGCGAGCCGTTCCTCATCGTCGGGCTCATCGCCTCGATCCGGCGCGTCCTGGTGATCACCCTGCAATCCTCGGAGATCACCCACGCCAAGGACTGGTCGCCGGAGAAGCAGGCGCTGTTCCAGGCTTCGATGATCGAGCTCGGCGTTCTCGCCGGCCTGATCCTCACGATGGTGTTCGCGATCTTCATGCTTCACCGCGCCCGAGACGACGGCAAGCCGGCCGGCGAGGAATCGTCCGAGCACGCCGGCTCCTGATCCCTCCTGCGTCCGCTGCCGGGAGGCCTAAAACGCGAACAAGCCCGGCGAACCGGGCTTGCTGGGTCGTCGGGGTCGCGGGCGCGTCCGTCCTCAGAGGCGGTAGCGGATCTGGTCGGTCCAGAAGCGCTCCAGGCGGCTGAGCGCGGTGTTGAGGCGGCCGAAATCGTCGTCCGAGATGCCGCCGATCGGCTGGATGGTGCGGGCGTGCTTGTCGTAGAGGCTCTGGATGATGTCGTGGATCTGGCGGCCCTTGTCGGTGAGGCTGATGCGGACCGAGCGGCGGTCGGTCTTCGACCGGGCGTGGTGCAGGTAGCCGGCCTCGACGAGCTTCTTGACGTTGTAGGAGACGTTCGAGCCGAGATAGTAGCCCTTCGTGCGCAGCTCGCTCGCGGTGAGCTCTTTGTCGCCGATGTTGTAGAGCAGCAGCGCCTGGACGCTGTTGACGTCTTCGCGGTCCCGGCGCTCGAACTCGTCCTTGATGACGTCGAGGAGTCGGCGGTGCAGGCGCTCGACGAGGTGCAGGGCCTCCAGATACGAACCATGCGCCGGAGCGGTCTCGGGAGCGGTGTCGGTCTTGCTAACCTTGGCAGCCTGGGACTTCATCATGGGCCTCTTCAGGTCTCTGGTGTTTCAGGGCCGGTGTTCTTCGCCACCGCTCATGAAGCCAACCTAGGAGTCGCAGATGAAAGACGGTTTAAGCGATAGGATGAATTTGCGATTTACCTCTCTCGGTAAATGCAAGATGAAGCGAACATCGTAACACGCCGTTTACCGGGTTTCCCGCGCCGCCAGGAAAGACAAGATAAAATACAACGCAATAATTCCGCCCTGTAGTGCGAGGTATACGGGCGCTATTGGCAGAAGCTGCGGTGTCAGGACGGCGAGGGTCAGCGCACTCGTGGCGGCCAGCAGCCAGACCACGCCGCCCCAGGCGCTCGTCAGCCAGAGGCCGACCGCCGCCATCGGATCGATCACCGCGAAGTAGACGATCACGCTCTGACGTCCGAGCGTCTCCGATTCGAAGGGGCGGCCGCCCGGCAGGATGTCGAGGATGCCGGCCCAGGTGGCGACGGCCTTCGCCAGCCAGAACAGGGCGATCACCCGCATGAACCAGACCAGCACCACGTCCCAGCCGGTCTGCGGCACCTGGGGCGTGCGTTCGATCCGGTCGCCGCCGCCCTCCTGGTTGCGGCCGCGGATCTCGCGGGGACCCGGGACTTTCGTCAATCCGCGCACGGGTGACCTCTCCTCATCGCTCGGACGATCCTGCGAAGACCGGTTCGGGGCCGGCGGACGGCGCGAAGGCCGCGGCGATCCCGGCCGGATCGACGGCCTCCAGAGTTGCGGGATTCCAGGCCGGGGCGCCGTCCTTGTCGATCACGGCGGCGCGCACGCCCTCGAAGAAGTCGTGGCCGCGCATCAGCGCGCCGACCATGCGGTATTCCGTCAGCATCGCCTCGGCGAAGCTCGAGCGCGCGCCCCGGCGCATCTGCTCATGCACCAGTACCAGGCTGGTGGGCGAGCGCGTGCGCATCAGCGCGGCGGTCTCGGAGGCGAAGGCGGACCCGTCCGCGTCGAGGCGCGCCAGGATCTCCGCGACGGTGCCGGCGGAAAAGCACGCGTCGATGACGGCGCGCGCCTCGACCAGGGGCCCGGGTTCCGGAACCGGCCGGGCACGAGCGGCGAGCGCCGCATCGATGGCGTCGCCGGCGGCCAGGGCGTCCACGATCGCGTCGAAGTCTTCCGCCGCCGCGTGGTGGGTGGCCAGGCCCACCGCGTGGGCGTCCCCCGGCCCGATCCGGGCGCCGGTGAGCGCGAGGTAGGTTCCCGTGCATCCGGGCAGGCGCGGCAGCACGTAGGTCATGCCGACATCGGGAAACAGGCCGATCCCGACCTCCGGCATCGCGAAGCTGTAGTGTTCCGACGAGACCCGGTGGCTGCCATGGACCGAGATCCCGTTGCCCCCGCCCATGACCAGACCCTCGATCAGGCTGATCACGGGTTTCGCGAACCGCTTCACGGCGGCGTCGAGGCCGTATTCGGCGCGCCAGAACGCATCGACAGCCGCGTGGTCGCCGGCCTTGGCGAGGGCGTAGATCTGCCGGATGTCGCCCCCGGCGCAGAAGGCGCGCCCGCCCCGGCCCCGCAGCAGCACCCGCGTCACCGCGGCGTCGTCGGCCCAGGCATCGAGCTGCGCCTGCATGGCCCGCAGCATCGCCAGGGACAGGGCGTTGAGGGCACGCGGCCGGTTCAGCGTCACGAGGCCAACCGCGCCGCGCCGCTCGAACAGGATCTCCGCTTCGCCCGACTCCGCCATGGGTCCTCCCGCCTGGATCGCCCGCTTAGACGAGGTTTTGGCGGGCGGCGTCAATCGGAGCGGCCGCGCCCGGGCCGGTTCTGCCGTGGGCGCGAACGCCTGTGCCGTGAACCTATCCCGGCCATCCCTGCGTCGGCATCGCGGGTTTCGAAGGCTTTTGCCGATGTGTTAGGCCGGTCCCCGCCCGTCCTGGCCCGAGGGCGGGTCGAAAACCATCGAGTCCGAGCACGATGACCCACGAACCCCCGACCCCGCGTCCCCTGGCGGTCGAGACGGCCCAGGAGGCCGCCCGCCCCGTGGCCCTCGGCATCACCCAGCGCCCGCGCCGCAACCGCAAGGCCGAGTGGTCGCGCCGTCTCGTGCGCGAGCATACCCTGACGGTCGACGACCTGATCTGGCCGCTCTTCGTGATCGAGGGCTCGGGCCGGCGCGAGCCCATCGCGTCGATGCCCGGCGTCGAGCGCCTCAGCGTGGACGAGATCGTGCGCGACGCCGAGAAGGCCGCGCGCGCCGGCATCCCGGCGATCTCGTTCTTCCCCTACACCGAGCCGTCCCTCCGCGATCCCACGGGCTCGGAATCCCTCAACCGCGAAAACCTCGTCTGCCGGGCGGTGCGCGCGGTGAAGGCGGCGGTGCCGGAACTCGGCATCATGACCGACGTCGCCCTCGATCCCTATACCAGCCACGGCCATGACGGCCTGCTCGAGGACGGCGCGATCCTCAACGACGAGACGGTGGCCCTCCTCGTCGAGCAGAGCCTGATCCAGGCCGAGGCCGGCACCGACATCATCGCGCCCTCGGACATGATGGACGGGCGTGTCGGCGCCATCCGGGCCGGCCTCGACCGGGCGGGCTTTCGCGACGTGCAGATCATGGCCTACGCGGCCAAGTACGCGAGCGCGTTCTACGGCCCGTTCCGGGACGCGATCGGCACCCAGGCGGCCCTGGTCGGCGACAAGCGCACCTACCAGATGGACCCGGGCAATTCCGACGAGGCGATCCGCGAGGTCGCCCTCGACATCGCGGAGGGCGCCGATTCCGTGATGGTGAAGCCCGGCCTGCCCTACCTCGACATCATCCGCCGGGTGAAGGACGCGTTCGCCGTGCCGACCTTCGCCTATCAGGTGTCGGGGGAGTACGCGATGATCGAGGCCGCCGCCCGCAACGGCTGGCTCGACGGCGAGCGGGCCATGGTCGAGAGCCTGCTGGCCTTCAAGCGCGCCGGCGCCGACGGCGTGCTCACCTACTACGCGCTGCGGGTCGCCGAGCGGCTGCGCGCCGGCGCGTGAGCCCCGGCCGTGCCGCGCGCGGGCACATGCCTGCGCTCTTGCCCGCGCTCCTGCCCGCCCTCCTCGGTCTCGCCGCCTGCGAGAGCTCCGTCGACCGCCAGCGCGCCATGATCTGCCGGCGCGCGGTTCCGGCGCTGGCGCCTGCCGACACCGCGGTGAGGCTCCTGCGCATCGGCGGGGGCGCGACGCCGGACGAACTGAGGGTCGACTACGCGGTGGCGGGCCGGCCCGGGCAGGCCGCGCGGCAGCGCTGGGTCACCTGCCGCTTCGGTTCCGGGGCCGAACTCCTCGGCCTCGCCACCGAGGGCGGCCCGGTCAACGGCGCCCGCCTGTTCCTCCTGCGCCAGTACTATCTCGATACCCCGGAGGCCGCGGCCGCCGATCCGGGAGCGGAGAAGGCCCCGGTCGATCGCGCCGCGCCTTGAGCCGGCGCGATCGTGAGCGTTCCGGATCTTGAGAGTTTTCAGTGCCGCGCCCATCTTTCGCCTGAGCGGTCTGCCGCTCCCTCCCGCGAGCGACCCCAGGAGCGCCCCATGCGCGAGACGCAAAGCCCCTACGCCGATCGCTTCCAGACCGGCTACGCCCCCCAGTTTCCCGTGCCCTACGTGCGGGGCAGCCTCGGCGCGCGCTTCGTCGCCTACCTCCTCGACATCCTGTTCATCTTCGGCTTCACGGCCCTCCTCATGCTGGCGATCACCGTGATCGGCGTCCTCACTTTCGGCCTCGGCTGGACCCTGTTCGCGATCCTGCCGGCGAGCGGCATCCTCTACAGCGCCATCACGGTGGGCGGTTCCGGCCAGAGCACCTGGGGCATGCGGATGATGGGCCTGCGCGTGGTCGCGCCGGAGAGCGGCGCCCGCGTGGACTATCTCACCGCCGCGATCCACGCGCTGCTGTTCTACGTGGCGGTCGCCTCCGCCTTCGTGCTCTGGATGCTCGATGTCGGCATCGGCCTCGTGCGCGCCGACCGCCGCCTCGGCCACGACCTGCTCCTCGGCCTCGCGGTGGTGCGCGCCGGCTGAGGCGCCGCTTCGGGCCGTCCTCGACCGCTCGGGTCCATCCAGGGCGCGAGACTCTATCGGGGCGCAAGACCGTATCCGGGGCGTAAACGTCTATTCAGGGCGCAAGTCTTGCCGGCGATGCGCTTCGCGCGCAGGCCGATCGCGGCTTCGTACGAAATCGTCGCGGAACCCTCACAGGGTGTTGAGCCCGCCCGCGTTGCGGATACACTCAAGTCTTGGGGTGCGCGGGGCGCACCCCGTGTGGCGGGCGACAGACAAGCGTGACGAGCCATTCCCGGGACACCCCGCAATTCTATCTCACGGCACCCTCCCCGTGCCCCTACCTGCCGGGCCAGGAGGAGCGGAAGGTGTTCACCCACCTCGTCGGGCGCCGCGCCCGCGATCTCAACGAGATCCTGACCCAGGGGGGCTTTCGCCGCTCGCAGACCATCGCCTACCGGCCGGCCTGTGAATCCTGCCGCGCCTGCATCTCGGTCCGGGTGGTGGTGTCGGACTTCCGGCCCTCGGGCAGCCAGCGCCGCATCCTCCAGCGCAACGCCGACCTCGTCGGCACCCCCGAGCCCAACCGCCCGGCCTCGGAACAGTACGCCCTGTTCCGGCGCTACCTCGACGCCCGCCACGGCGACGGCGGCATGGTCGACATGACCGTGCTCGACTACGCCATGATGATCGAGGACAGCCACGTGGACACCCACCTGGTGACCTATCGCCGGCGCGGCCCCGACACCGCGATCAACGGGCGGGGCACCGGCCCGACCGTCGCCCTGTGCCTGACCGACGTCCTCGCGGACGGCCTGTCGATGGTCTACTCGTTCTACGATCCGGTCGAGGCGCACCGCTCGCTCGGCACCTACATGATCCTCGACCATATCCGGCGCGCCGCCGATCTCGGCCTGCCCTACCTGTATCTCGGCTACTGGGTCGAGGGATCGCGCAAGATGGACTACAAGGCCCGCTTCACCCCGCAGGAGCGCCTGATGGGCCCCGGCTGGCAGCGGGTGGAATGACGTCCACCCGCCCCCGCCCGCGGAGCCGGCGTTTCAGAACTTGGCGATGATCTGCGCCCGGATCGTGCGCGGCGCGCCCGGCGTGATGTTCTGGTTGTTGTCGGCGGTGTAGATGTAGCGCCGGTCGAACAGGTTCTCGATGTTCACCTGCGCCCGGACCGACTCGCTGACCTGATAGAACAGCCCGAGGTCGAAGCGCGTGTAGCTCGGCAGCCGCACGGTGTCGTCGGAGGTGGCGAAGGTGTGGGTCTGGTGGATCACGCCGATGCCGATGCCGAGTTGCGGCGTGATGTCGAACTTGTTCCAGAGGGAGACGCTGTTGAACGGCACCAGCCCGACGGTGTTGCCTTTCACGATGGTCGCCGAGGTGTTGCTCTCGATCCTGGCATCGGTGAAGGCGTAGCCGCCGGCGATCTGCCACCAGTCGGTCAGGTAGCCGTTGGCGCCGATCTCGGCGCCCTGGGTGTTGGTCTTGCCCGACAGGATGAAGAAGCCCGCATTGTTCGGGTCGGCGAGGCGCTGATTGGTGCGGTCGAGATTGTACAGGGCGCCGGTGACCTGGAAGGTCGGGGTGACGTCGTACTTCACGCCCACTTCGAGGTTCTGGAAGCCCTCCGGCTTGGCGATGGCGAGACCCGGCGAGAATGTGCCGATCTGGTCGCCCGAGGACGGCAGGTAGGACACGCTGTAGCTGCCGTAGAAAGCGAGGTTCGCCAGTGGCTTGATCACCAGGCCGGCGCGCGGCGAGACGAGGTTGTCGACCCGGTCGTTGGTGAGGCCGTTGATCCGGCTCTGCGACGAGAAGTCGAAGTAGTCGTAGCGCAGGCCGCCGACGATCTGGACGTACTCGTTCAGGTCGATCTGGTCCTGGGCATAGGCCGCGGCCAGGCCGAGATCGTAGCGGAAGTTGGCGTCCGTGGTGCCGTTGTTGCGGAAGGTCACCGGCGCGCGGGTGATCGGCGACATCGGGTTCACCACCACGCTGGTGACGAGGCTGTTGCCGGTGTTGAAGAACGCGGTCTGCCGGAAGGCGAGGCCCTCCTGGTAGCCGAGTTCGAAGCCGGCCAGCAGGGTGTGCTTCACGTCGCCGGTGAGGAACTTGTAGGTGAAGTCGTTCTGGCTGAAGTAGTTGGTCCGGTCGGTCTCGTTGCGGTAGCCGGTGATCGGCACCTGCGTGCCCGCGGCGTTGACCGGCGCCCCCGGCAGGGTGTTGGCGTAGAAGCGGTTGTAGTCGGCGAAGCGCAGCTGGTTGCGCATCTGCACGCCGGACTCGAACGTGTGGTCGAGGGTCGCCGTGGCGATGTTGGCGTCGACCCGGGTGGTGTTCACGTCCGGATTGCCGAAGAAGGTGCGGATGTTGTTGCGGTAATTGTACGGCCGGCCGTTCTGCGAGGGGATGCCGCGATCGGGGAAGCGGTCGTCGTGGAAGAACTCGTAGGAGAGCTTCAGCGTGGTCGCCGGGCCGATGAGGAAGGTCATCGTCGGGTTGATGCCGTAGCGCTGCAGGTCGCCGAACTGGCGGTAGGTCTGGCTGTCCTCGAACACGCCGTTGAGGCGGAAGAACACGCCGTCGCTGATGCGGTCGCCGACATCGACCGCCACACGCTTCTGGTTGAACTGCCCGAAGCCGGCCGTGATCTGGCGCACCCGCAGGCCGTCGGCCTCCTTGAGGACGCGGTTGATCACGCCGCCGCCGCCGCCGCGGCCGAAGATCAGCGAATCGGGACCCTTCAGCACCTCGATCCGCTCGATGTTGTACAGGTCGCGGAAATACTGCACGTCGTCGCGCACGCCGTTGACGAAGAAGTCCGCGTTGGTCTTCTGCCCGCGGATCACGACTTCGTCGCGGTTGCTCTCACCCTGGGCCGGGATCACGCCGGGCACGTAGCGCAGCTGGTCGGTGAGGTTCTGGAAGTTCTGGTCCCGGATCTGTTCCTGGCTGACGATCGTCACCGATTGCGGGGTGTCGAGGAGCGGGGTGTCGGTCTTCGTCGCGCTGCGGGTGGCGCGGGTCAGGTAGCCGACCGTGTTGCCGCGCAGGCCCTCGACGCTGAGCTGGTCCAACGTCACGGCCGTTCCCCCCGGCAGGATGGCGGGCTGTGCCCGGGCGGCCGTCGCGAGCGCGGTTCCGCACAGGAGGGTCGCGAAGATCCGTGGTGCTGCTCCAATGCCCATCGTCGTGTCGCCCGATCTCGAAATCTTGTCTTGTTGATCTTGCGCCGCTAATTCAGTTCAGTGGCGTGAGAGCTCCCTTGTAGAGTGCGCCCGGGCGAAGCAAGCGATCGGACCGGTCTTTCCTGGTCTTTGTTTTACAGCCTTTCTAAGAACCGCTCGAAACAGCGGGCCAACGCCTTCGCGATGTTTGGCAAAAGTGTTTCCGATTTTAATCCTGGAACGATTCCAGGTCCGGCCGATCTCCTGGGCGGTGTTGCCGCAATGCCACGGCCCGAGGGTCCCGCCGGGGCGGTGACGAGGGCGCCGGTCGGCTCAGAACCGCGCCACGATCTGCGCCCGGATCAGGCGCGGCGCGCCGGGGGAGATGTTGTTGTTGCCGTCCGCGGTGGCGATGTAGCCGCGGTCGAACAGGTTCTCGACATTGATCTGCGCCCGGACCCCGTCCGTGACCTGGTAGAACAGGCCGAGGTCGAAGCGGGTGTAGCCGGGCAGGCGGACCGTGTTGTCGGCGCTGGCGAAGGTGTGGGTCTGGTGGATCGTGCCGATGCCGATGGCGAGTTCCGGCGTCACGCTGAACTTGTTCCACAGCGTCACGGCGCTGAAGGGGACGACCCCGACCCGGTTGCCCGGAAGGATCAGCGCCCCGCCGAAGCCGTTGACGATGCGCGCATCCGTGAAGGCGTAGCCCCCCGCGACCTGCCACCAATCGGTGAGGAAGCCGTTCGCGCCGACCTCGACGCCGCGCGCGTTGGTCTGGCCGCTGAGCAGGAAGAATCCGGGGCGGTTCGGATCGGCGAGGCGCTGGTTGTAGCGGTCGAGGTCGTACAGCGCGCCGGTGAGTTGGAGCGCGGGCGTCACGTCCCACTTCACGCCGACCTCGCGGTTCTCGAACCGCTCCGGCGGGGCGGCGGCGAGGCCGGTGCTCAGGGCGTTGAACTGGTCGCCGGCGGACGGCAGGTAGGAGACGCTGTAATTGGCGTAGAAGGCCAGGGCCTCGAAGGGTTTCAGCACCGCGCCGATCCGGGGCGACAGCAGGTCGTCCACGCGGGTGAGACCGTCCTGGCTGCGCCGGTCGGTCGAGCGGAAGTCGAAATGGTCGTAGCGCAGGCCGCCGATGATCTGCAGGTGCGGCCCGATCTCGATCTGGTCCTGCGCGTAGACCGCCGCCAGCCCGAGGTCGTAGCGGTTGTTGATGCCCGAAGCGATGTTGCGGAAGCTCACCGGCACCCGCGAGAGGGCCGAGAGCGGGTTGACCACGATGGCCTGCGTGCCCGTCGTCGCGAAGAAGCCGTCCTCGCGCAGGTTGGTCCCCGACTGGTGGCCGAGTTCGAAGCCGGCGAGCAGCGTGTGCGCCAGGGGGCCGGTGGTGAAGCGGTAGGTGAAGTCGTTCTGGTTGAAGAGGTTCGTGCGCGGCGTGTCGTTGTTGAAGGCGCTGAGTTCGAGGCGCGTCCCGGCCGCGTTCACGGCGCCCCCCGCCCGGATGCTCGGATACACGATCTGATAGAACTTGTCGTAATCGGCGAAGCGGACCTGGCTGCGCATCTCCACGCCGGACGCGAAGCGATGCTCGAGGCTGGCGGTCGCGATATGCGCGTCGACCCGGGCGGTGCTGAGGTCGGGATTGCCGAAGAAGGTCCGGATGTTCTGGCGGTAGCGATAGGGCCGGCCGTCCTGCGCGGGGATGCCCCGGTCGGCGGTCCGCTCGTCGTGGAAGTACTCGTAGGAGAGCCTGAGAGTCGTGTCGGGGCCGAGCAGCACGGTCGCGGTGGGGTTCACGCCCCAGCGCCGCAGATCGACGAAATCGCGAAAGGTCCCGCTGTCCTCGAACAGGCCGTTGAGGCGGAAGAAGACGCTGTCCGAGACCCGGTCGCCGACGTCGAGGGCGAGGCGCTTCGTGCCGAACTGCCCGGTCTGGAGGACCGCCTCGCGCAGCGGGATGCCGTTGGCCTCCTTGAGGACGCGGTTGACCACGCCGCCGCCGCCGCCGCGCCCGAAGATCATCGCGTTCGGCCCCTTGAGGACCTCGACGCGCTCGACGTTGTAGAGATCGCGAAAATACTGCGCGTCGTCGCGGATACCGTTGACGTAGAAGTCGGCGCTCGACTGCTGCCCGCGAATCACGATCTCGTCGCGGTTGGCGGCGCCCTGGTGCAGGAACACGCCGGGCACGTAGCGCAGGGCCTCCGTCGCGCCCTGGAAGCCCTGATCCTGGATCTGCTCCCGCGTGACGACCGTCACCGCCTGCGGCGTATCGATCAGGGCCGTGTCCGTCTTCGTGGCGCTCCGGGCCCGCGCCGCCCGATAGCCGGTGCCCGATCCGGCCGTTCCCTCCACGTGGAGTTGGTCCAGGCTGACCTCGGCATCCGCGGCGTTCCCGGCCGGCGCGTCCTGCGCGACCGCTGCGCGGATTTCGACGAGGCAGGTCCCGCCGAGCAGCACCGCGAGAAGACCGACGTGACGGTGGCTGAGCATGGAACCCCTCATCCGGATAAGCTGAACTATTTCTCTCGCCGGACCCGTTGTGGTCGGAAGGTCGGCGATATATATTTACATACCTCCTACGTATTCGAGTTCCACCGTCCGCTCTAGCCTCGATCGGCATGGATAGTCTTTAATCAATATAAGTATAAGTCCGGACTGTGCATCAGGTGTCTGAGCGGCTTCGCGAATCCGGTCGCCGGTCCACGCCCACGGGTCGATCCCATCGTGCGAGGACCGTCGCCGGTGGCACCGGAAAGACACACCCGCTCGTCGGGCCGGGCGGTCGCTGTGCGTTGAGCGGCACCCGCGCCCGTGCTAGGCGCCAGCCACATCACCATCGTCGCGTTGACCGAGGCGCCCGCATGATCCCCCGCTACAGCCGCCCCGAGATGACCGCGATCTGGTCGCCCGAATCGCGTTTCCGGATCTGGTTCGAGATCGAGGCCCACGCGACGACGGCGCTCGCCGAACTCGGCGTGGTTCCGAAGGCGGCCGCCGACACGATCTGGGAGAAGGGCCGCGACGCGGTCTTCGACGTGGCGCGGATCGATGCCATCGAGGCGGTGACCAAGCACGACGTCATCGCGTTCCTGACGCATCTCGCCGAGATCGTCGGCCCCGAGGCCCGCTTCGTCCACCAGGGCATGACCTCGTCGGACGTGCTCGACACCTGCCTCAACGTCCAGTTGGTGCGCGCCGCCGACCTCCTGATCAAGGACGTCGACGCCCTCCTGGCCGCCCTCAAGCGCCGGGCCTTCGAGCACAGGATGACGCCGACCATCGGCCGCTCGCACGGCATCCACGCCGAGCCGGTGACCTTCGGCCTCAAGCTCGCCGGGGCCTATGCCGAGTTCGAGCGCGCCCGCGCCCGCCTCGTCGCCGCGCGGGAAGAAATCGCCACCTGCGCCATCTCCGGCGCCGTCGGCACCTTCGCCAACATCGACCCGCGGGTGGAGGAATACGTCGCCGAGGCCATGGGCCTGACCCCGGAGCCGGTCTCCACCCAGGTCATCCCGCGCGACCGCCACGCCATGTTCTTCGCGATCCTGGGCGTGGTCGCCTCCTCGGTGGAGCGCCTCTCCATCGAAGTCCGCCATCTTCAGCGCACGGAGGTGCTGGAAGCCGAAGAGTTCTTCTCCGAGGGGCAGAAGGGCTCCTCGGCGATGCCGCACAAGCGCAACCCCGTGCTCACCGAGAACCTCACGGGCCTCGCCCGCATGGTGCGCTCCTACGCCCTGCCCGCCATGGAGAACGTGGCTCTCTGGCACGAGCGCGACATCTCGCACTCCTCGGTGGAGCGCATGATCGGGCCGGACGCCACCGTGACCCTCGACTTCGCGCTGGCGCGCCTCACCGGCGTCATCGACAAGCTGCTGATCTATCCCGAGAACATGCAGCGCAATCTCGACAAGCTCGGCGGCCTCGTCCACTCGCAGCGGGTGCTGCTGGCCCTGACCCAGGCCGGGGTCTCGCGCGAGGATGCCTACCGCCTCGTCCAGCGCAACGCGATGCCGGTCTGGCGCGGCGAGGGCGACTTCCTCGCCCTCCTCAAGGCCGATGCCGACGTCACCGCCGCGCTGACCCCGGAGCAGATCGCGGAGTGCTTCGACCTCGGCTACCACTTCAAGCACGTGGACACGATCTTCGCGCGGGTCTTCGGAGCCGCCTGATCCGAACCTCGCGCACAGATCCTGCGTCCGTCCCCCACCTTCGGCCAGATGAGGTCAGCCCCGTGTCCCAAGCCCGCATCGTCTACCTGAACGGCGACTTCCTGCCCTTCGCCGAGGCGCGCGTGCCGATCATGGACCGGGGCTTCCTCTTCGCCGACGGGATCTACGAGGTCTCGGCGGTGCTCGACGGACGCCTCGTCGACAACGAGGCCCACCTCGCCCGCCTCGACCGCTCGCTGGGCGAGATCGACATCGCCAACCCGCACGCGCTGGCCGAATGGGTGGCGCTCCAGACGGATCTGATCGCCCGCAACGGGCTCACCGAGGGGCTGGTCTACATGCAGGTGACGCGGGGCGTGCACGAGCGCGACTTCGCCTACCCGCCGGCCGGCACGGCGCCCACCGTGGTGATGTTCACGCAGGCCAAGGCGGTGGCGAACAACCCGCTCGCCGAGACCGGCGCCAAGGTCATCACGGTGCCGGACCTGCGCTGGAAGCGCCGCGACATCAAGTCCGTGGCGCTGCTCGCCCAGGTGCTCGCCAAGCAGCAGGCCGCCGCAGCCGGGGTGGCGGAAGCCTGGATGGTCGAGGACGACGCGGTCACCGAGGGCTCGTCCTCCACGGCCTTCATCGTGACGAAGGCCGGCGCCCTGGTCACCCGGCCCCTGTCCACGGCGCTCCTGCCCGGCATCACCCGCAAGGCGGTCCTGCGCCTCGCCGAGGAGGCCGGGCTCGCCCTGGAGGAGCGGCTGTTCAGCGTCGCGGAGGCCCTGGCGGCGGCGGAGGCCTTCTACACCAGCGCCTCGGCCTTCGTGATGCCGGTGGTCGCGATCGACGGCCAGGCCGTCGGCGACGGCCGCCCCGGCCCGCATACCCGGCGCCTGCGCGAACTCTACCTCGGCATGGCGCGCGAGAGCGCCTGAGGCGGACGGACGGACGAACCGGAGCCCATCCGACGCTTTCCCTCCCTCGCAGAGGGGGGGAACGAGAAATCCGCGGCACCAGCCCCTTCCCGAAGCTCTCCCCCGAAGCTCTCCCCCGAAGCCCTTCCCCGAAGCCCTCCCAGGACCCTGTTCCCATCACAGGACCGATGGGACAGGAACGCTTCGGCCCCGGGTCTGTTCTCCCTCGAACCTCGCATCCGAGACAGGGAGATCCTATGCGCTCGATCCTCACCCTCGCGGTCGGCCTCGGCCTGATCGCCGGCGCGGCCTTCGCGCAGTCCCCCGACGCGCCGCTGAAGGGCCGGGACACCGATCCGGCCCTGCCGCCGCCCAACCAGACCATCCCCGACAAGATCCGCCCGTCCGAGGGGACCGCCGACAAGGGCACGTCCGGCGACACGGGCACTCTCAGCGAAAAGCTCGAGAAGAGCGACGGCGTGATCAAGCCGCCGGGCAACACCGCCCCCGGCATGGTGGTGACCCCGCCGGATCCGAACCCGGGCGGAATGCCGGTGATCAAGCCCGGCGACCTGCCCGGCCAGAAGCCCGGCACCGAGGCCCGGTGAGGCGGGACGGCCAGGGCGGCATGGCCGCCCCCGTGGGGGCGAGCGGCCCCCTTGCTTGATTTCCGCGCACGGATCGCGGAAAGACCCGAGGACAGCAGGAGCGGTCCGCCCGTCAGGTCGGACCGCTTTCGCGCGGGTTACGGCACAGGTCTTCAGTGAATGGCAAACGTCGTCGTCGTAGGCGCCCAGTGGGGTGACGAAGGCAAGGGCAAGATCGTCGACTGGCTCTCCGAGCAGGCCGACGTGGTGGTCCGCTTCCAGGGCGGTCACAATGCCGGCCACACGCTCGTGGTCGACGGCGTGACCTACAAGCTCGCCCTTCTCCCGTCCGGCGTGGTGCGCGGCGGCAAGCTGTCGGTGATCGGCAACGGCGTCGTGGTCGATCCCTGGCACCTCGTCGACGAGATCGCCCGGCTCCAGGCCCAGGGCGTCGAGATCTCGCCCCGCACCCTGCGCATCGCCGACAACGCCACCCTGATCCTGCCGCTGCACCGCGAGCTCGACCATTTCCGCGAGACCTCGAACGCGGGCCTGAAGATCGGCACCACGAAGCGCGGCATCGGTCCGGCCTACGAGGACAAGGTCGGCCGCCGCGCGATCCGGGTCGTCGACCTCGCCGACGAGTCGACCCTCGAGGCCAAGATCGAGCGGGTGCTCACGCACCACAACGCCCTGCGCCGGGGCCTCGGCATCGACGAGGTCGATGCGGGCGCGCTGCTCTCCGAGCTGAAGGCGATCGCGCCGACGATCCTGCCCTACGCCGACACGGTCTGGAAGCTCCTCGACGACGAGCGCCGCGCCGGCAAGCGCATCCTGTTCGAGGGCGCGCAGGGCGCGCTCCTCGACGTCGACCACGGCACCTATCCCTTCGTGACCTCCTCGAACATCGTGGCGGCACAGGCGGCGACCGGCTCCGGCATGGGTCCCTCCGCCATCGGCTACGTTCTGGGCATCGCCAAGGCCTACACCACCCGCGTCGGCGAAGGCCCCTTCCCCACCGAGCTCTTCGACGAGATCGGCGAGACGATCGGCTCCCGCGGCCGCGAGTTCGGCGTGAACACCGGCCGCAAGCGCCGCTGCGGCTGGTTCGACGCGGTGCTGGTGCGTCAGACCGTGCGGACCTCGGGCATCGACGGCATCGCCCTGACCAAGCTCGACATCCTCGACGGGTTCGAGGAGATCAAGGTCTGCACCGGCTATCGCCTCGACGGCCAGGTGGTGGATCACCTCCCCGCCAATCAGGCGGCCCAGGCCAAGGTCGAGCCGATCTACGAGACCATCGAGGGCTGGTCGGGCACCACCGCCGGGGCCCGCTCCTGGGCCGACCTGCCGGCCCAGGCGATCAAGTACGTGCGCAGGATCGAGGAACTGATCGGCGCGCCGGTGGCGCTGCTCTCGACGTCGCCGGAGCGCAACGACACGATCCTCATGCACAACCCCTTTGAGGATTAGGGCCGTTTTCGCTTGATGGGGGTGCGGCCGCGTGAGGAAGATGCGCCCGCGATGGGACCGCGGCGGTCGGCCGGTGCGCGTCCGTCCGTGGGGCTGCGGGACGAGGCGGCCAGCCAGCCGTCGGTGAGAAGGCGGACCTGAGGCACGATGGCCGACTATTATCCCCTGCTGGCACGGGCGCTCGACGCGATGCCCGACCGCTCCCCGGCCCTGCGCCAGGCCGTCTACGAGCGCGCGCGCGGCGCGCTGATCGGGCAGCTCCGGTCCCTCGATCCGCCCCTGTCCGAGGACGACATCGACCTCGAGCGTAATGCCCTCGAAGCCGCGATCCTGCGCCTCGAACGCGACCATGGCGGTGCGGCACCCTTCGTGGCGGCGCCCCCCGCCCCCGAGCCGGAGCCCTTCCTCCCGCCGCCGCCGGCCAACGATCCCGTCGACCTGCCCGAGGCAACCCTGCCGCCCGCGCCGCCGCCGGATTTCGGTGTGCCGGCCGCGGCAGCGCCCGAGCCCATACCTCCCGAGCCCACGCGTCCCGAGCCCGCCTCCCCCGAGCCGGTACTGTCGGTGCCGGTCGCGCCGCCGATCCCGGTCGCGCCACCGCGCGGGTCCCCGGTTCCGCCCGGGCCGAGCGCGGCCGGCCCGGCCCCCGACACCATCCCGCCGCCCGTCCGCATCCAGGCCCGCAAGGCCAAGTCCCCGCCCTTCATGGCCGCCGAGGCGCCGGACGCGGCGGGCGAGCCGGTCCCGGCCGCCGACGAGGCCGGCTCCGAACCGCCGGCGCCGGATGGGAACGGCCAGCGCCAGCGGCCGCGGATCGAGGTGGTCGGCCCCCGGGACGGGCGCTCGCGCCTCCTGCGCAACGTCCTCGTCGGCAGCATCCTGATCGCCGTGATCGGCCTCATCGCGGTGGCGGCCTTCCTCCTGCGCGACAAGCCCGCCGACCTCCAGCCGATCGCCACGGAGCAGCAGGACGCCGCGCCGGACGGCGCCGACTCAAAGTTCGCCGACCGGGTCGGCGGCGACGCGGCCCCGTCCGCCCCCGCCGCGCCGGCGCGTCGCTCGGCGCCCGCATCGACCCCCGCGCCGATCCCCGCCGCGCCGAACCCGGCCCAGCCCGACCTCGCGGTGACCCAGCGGGCCATGCTCTACGAAGAGACCGTGGGCGGCGGCGCCAACGCCGCGCCGACGACCACCCAGGGCCGGGTGGTCTGGCGCCTCGACACGGTGCCGGGCGAGCAGGGCCAGCAACTCGAGACCGTGGTGCGGGCCTCGGCGGAGTTCCCGGAGGCGGGTCTGACCCTCGCCATGACCCTGCGCCGCAACCTCGACGCCACCCTCCCGGCCTCGCACACCGTCGAACTCGTCTTCACCCCGAGCGGCCCCAACGCCGCGCGCCACAACGTCCAGGACATCGGCCTGCTCCAGGGCAAGGACGAGGAGGGCGCCCGCGGCTCGCCGGTGGCCGGCCTGCCGGTGCGGGTGCGCGAGAACCTGTTCCTGATCGGGCTCTCGTCGCTGCCCAACGACGTCGAGCGCAACACCGACATCCTGCTGCACAAGAACTGGTTCGACATCACCCTGAAGTTCGCCGCCGGCCCGCGTGGGATCGTGGCCTTCGAGAAGGGCAGCGCCGGCACCCAGGTGCTGCAGAGCGCCTTCGATCAGTGGCGCTAGAGCCCGTGCCCGACCGCGCCGGGTCGGACCGCGCCCCCGGGCGGGGCATCATCCCGCCGGCGCGGGCGACCCCACTCCGCCGGCGCTGAAACTCTGGCCCGCGAAACGAAAACAGCCCCCCGGCCTCGTGGCCGGGGGGCTGTTCGCGATTCGTAACATCGGGAGGAGCGGATCAGGCGTGCGCCTCGGCCCGCGGAGCCTCGCGGGTGGCGAGGTTGCGCTTGACCGCTTCCTGGATCTTCTCGAAGGCGCGGACCTCGATCTGGCGGACGCGCTCGCGCGAGACGCCGAACTCGCCGGAGAGGTCCTCCAGGGTGATCGGGTCGTCGGCCAGCCGCCGCGCCTCGAAGATGCGGCGCTCGCGCGGGTTCAGCACCGAGAGTGCGTCGCGCAGGGCCGTGAGGCGGTTCTGCCCCTCCTCCTCGCGGGCGAGCACGGTCTCCTGGCTCGGACTGTTGTCCACGAGCCAGTCCTGCCACTCGCCCTCGCCCTCCTCGCGCAGGGGCGCGTTGAGGGAGGTGTCGCCCGAGAGGCGACGGTTCATGTCGATCACCTCCTGCTCGGGCACGCCGAGCTTGACGGCGATCTGTGCGACCTGGTCCGGCTTGAGGTCGCCCTCGTCGAGCGCCGAGATCCGGCCCTTGGCCTTGCGCAGGTTGAAGAACAGCTTCTTCTGGTTGGCGGTGGTGCCCATCTTCACGAGCGACCACGAGCGCAGGATGTATTCCTGGATCGCCGCCTTGATCCACCACATGGCGTAGGTGGCCAGCCGGAAGCCCTTGTCCGGCTCGAAGCGCTTGACCGCCTGCATCAGCCCGACATTGCCCTCGGACACGACCTCGCCGATCGGCAGGCCGTAGCCGCGATAGCCCATGGCGATCTTGGCCACGAGGCGCAGGTGCGACGTGACGAGGCGGTGGGCCGCGTTGCGGTCGCCCTTCTCGCGCCAGTCCTTCGCGAGCGTGAACTCCTCGTTCGGCTCGAGCATCGGGAACTTGCGGATCTCGTCGAGGTAGCGTGAGAGGCCACCTTCGGTGGCGAGCACTGGCAATGCGCCGGCCATGATCTTACCTCCTTGAAAGGACCCCCGAGAGGGGCGGTCCGAAGCGAACCGCCGCTTCCTCGAGCCGACCGTCCGATTCCCCAGTGTAGCGGGAAACCGGTGGAGACGGAAAGGCGACGCGTGGGACGCGTTCGTCATCAACGCGCGGGATCTCGCTTGGGTCTCTCATGGCACGAATGGCCGCAGCCCGGCGTGTCCTGGCGCACGCCCGTGCGGTCTTGACTGTGTCGGCCGCGCTACGCCCCCGCCTTCAGCGCGGCGACGAGCGCCTGCAGATCGGCCGGCAGCGGGCTCTCGAAATGCAGGGTCTCGCCGGTGCGCGGATGGGCGAAGCCCAGCACGCTGGCATGGAGCGCCTGGCGCCCCAGAGTGGTGAGGGCGTCCCGCGCCGCCGGGCCGAGACGGCCTGCCTTGGTCTTGAAGGCCCCGCCATAGACCGCGTCGCCCAGCAGCGGGTGACCGCGATGGCTCAGGTGCACGCGGATCTGGTGCGTGCGCCCCGTCTCCAGCGTGCAGCGCACGAGCGCCACCGGCGCGTCGCTGCCCAGGACCGCCTCGACGCGGTAATGCGTGATCGCGTGCCGCCCGCCCTCGCCGCGCACCACCGCGATCTTCTCGCGGTTGCGGACGCTGCGGGCGAGGTTCGCCTCGATGGTGCCGGCCCGGGGCTCGGGCACGCCCCAGGCCAGGGCCAGGTAGGCCCGCTCCAGGGGCCCGGTGCGGCCGTGATCGGCGAACTGCGCCGTCAGTCCCGCATGGGCGAGGTCGTTCTTGGCCACCACCAGCAGGCCGCTGGTGTCCTTGTCGATGCGGTGGACGATGCCCGGCCGGCGCACGCCGCCGATCCCCGACAGGCTGTCGCCGCAATGGGCGATGAGCCCGTTCACCAGGGTCCCCGATTCGTGGCCGGGGGCCGGGTGGACCACCAGCCCGGCCGGCTTGTCGACGACGATGAGGTCGTCGTCCTCGTACACGATGGCGAGGTCGAGGGCCTGGGCCACCGGCTCGGGCGCCACCGCCTCCGGGACCGTGACGGCGAGCTCGGCCCCGGGGCCGACCTTCACGGACGGGTCGCGGCTGACGGCGCCGTCGCGGCGGACCTGCCCGGCGCGGATGAGGTCCTGCAGGCGCGAGCGCGAGACATCGGGAAAGGCCCGGGCCAGGGCCCGGTCCAGGCGCTCGGTCGCGGCGTCCTCGGCGAGCGTCGCGTGCCGGTCCACAGATCCCGGCAAATCTTCGAGTCCCGGCAAAAAGGCGATCCTTCGGTTCAAAATGTCGCTTGCGCCGCGCCGGCGCGATTTCGGGCCTTGTCGGGCCGCGCGACCCTCGCTATACGATCGCCCATCGGCCGGGAAGCACGGATCGCCGCAGCGATCTCCAGGCGCTTCCCTCCGGTCCGCGCCCATCGTCTAGCGGTTAGGACAGGTCCCTCTCACGGATCAGACCGGGGTTCGATTCCCCGTGGGCGCGCCAAAACACCTTCAGCCGTTCAGTTCGAAATCGTATCTCGCTCCATGCTCGCGGCTCACATGGCCGTCCGAGAGGGTTGCTGGATGACGCGCTGACGCATGCGGAGGCGTCTCCCGCCCCTCCCCCTGTCCCGTCTTGGCCCTTCCGAGCCGTCGGACCCAGTGACGGCCTCACCGAAGCCTGAGCGCGTCGACGCCTGTTCGCACTCGTCGCGAACAGGCATGGCCAGCCGTTTTGTGCGACCGATGACACCGGACATCCACATGGTGGAAAACGTCTCGAATATGAGCACATGGCGGTCGGTAAACGATGTCATGTGGTCTTATTGGATTTCATTCTACCAAGCTTCCCGATCCATCAATTCGAAATCTTCTTCAGCCGAGAGCCTTCTGTACTGCCATGCAGTCCCATTCCTACGCCGCATGAGTTTTTCAGCGGTTCCTGAATGAGTTCCATCGATAAGCTTTATTGGAGTAAAACCGGTGAATACCGTCCATTCATCGGATTTCTTCAATTTTATCAGCGCTTCGATGAGCGAGCTGATCCAGCCATGAATGTGCGATGGTAAGCCGATGGTTGGTTTTTTCAGTTCTCGCGTCGATGGCCTGGAAATCTTTGCAGTTTCGCCCAAAATCATCAATTCGGACTGCATGGCGCACCGCCGATAATGCTGAATTCATTGCCGGAAAACTGTATTGATATTCCAGCGCCAAATCGAAACGTCAATACCTATTGCGGACGATTTCATGTCGGCAGCACTGAACTTTGCGCCGTGTCCACAATTCACCTTGCGGCCGGGCCATTTCTCAGTCGAAACTCGCCGAAAATCGCGCAGTCGATCCCGCGCATCGCCTGGACGATGCCGCGGTCAGAGCCGCCCGGAGGATTGTGGGGCGCTTGCGCTCTCGGCCGATGGGGGTTCGGCGATCACGGAGACGCCGATGCGATTCGCCGACATGACCGGCCATCGGGACAAGTCCGGCCTTCCCAGCGCTGCGGTGCCGCTCTGGCAGTTCGGGCCGTGACGCTGGCCGACCGCGTGCGAACGCGATCGCCGGCGATCTCTACGGGGCGAAGGTCATCTTCGAGGCGGATGTGGTTGCCGCGGTCGACGCCTTCGTGGCGGACCCGACCACGATGGCCTTCCTGTTCGGTAAGGGCGACCGCATCGATCCCGCCGAAGCCGTGGGCCACCACCGGCGGGCGCAGGTGGCTGCCGCGAACGCGGATGCCACCGAGCACCTGAAGCGCGCGTCCGTACGTATTGCCGACGCCGCTCGCCGCCATCGACGGCGCTTCGAGCCGGCAGCGCGCGCTACCTCCGAGCGGCCATCAAGTCGTGCGTCAGCACCGTCAACTTGCCGATCAGGCCGGTCACGTCCGCGCCCTTGCAAGACCACTGCGTACCGATGGCCTCGCCGTCCGAAGAAACGGAGACGACGGCCACCGAGCGCAGCTTGCCCTCACGCGCCAAGGCGAGTTGATCCTGAAGGACCTCGATCATGGAGGCGATGTCGGCGTCCGGGGTCGTGGGAGCGATGCGAGGTGGAAACGGCATGATCTCCGCCCCGGCCGTCTGCCCTTGATTGCTCATGGCCACTCTCCTCTGCAAATCTCGATCGACGAGGCTTGCGCGAGATCTGGGGACCGAGTGTGGCAGCTTGTCCGTACCGGAGAAGGTCGGTCGGCGATGTGTCCGTGCGAGCACACCGCTCCTCATGAGAGTGGGGCGAATGCCCGGGTCCGCCGCCCGGGGAGATCAGTTTGGGGGGATCCTGGTGGCATCATGGCCGGACACCTTCCACACCGGCAAAGACCCTTCGCGCGTGAACATGGCGAATGCCTCGGCCACATCCTGGCTGGCGAAGGCACTTGCTCCGGGTACGGCGCGGCCGACGACGCAGGCCCCTTCGAGACCGTCCACGCACGGGGAACGGCGCTCGATCCCGAACATCACGCCCGATCGGTCCGGCCTCAGGTCGTCCGGAAGAGCGCCGATCTTGCGCCAGAGGCAGTGCCACTGCACGCACGGCTCCGGGCGATCCTGATAGATTCCGCACGCGACGCCGGTGTTGTGCCGACACAGGATGCCGGCAGGCTTGGCGAGCACCTCGATCGCGAGAACCCGGCAGCAAGCCGTGCACTGGCCACACGAACGGCCTGGGACCAAGCCACCTGTGGGTCGGCCGTGGGGAGGGGTCCGTCGGGTCAAATCGGTATGGCTCCTGATGCACAGGCTGAAATGTCCGGGAACCGCTCAGCCCCGCTTTGGAACTCTCCGGCCAGTTTCACTCTTGAACTTGGCCTTGGGTCTTGGTTTCTGGCCGAGTCCCAAACGAACGAAACTGACTGGGAAGAACTCTATGAGCACCGGCACCGTAAAGTGGTTCAACGAGACGAAGGGCTATGGCTTCATCCAGCCGGATGACGGCGGCAAGGACGTGTTCGTCCACATCTCCGCTGTGGAGCGCGCCGGCATGCGCAATTTGATCGAGGGCCAGAAGGTCTCCTACGACGTGGAAACCGACAAGCGCTCCGGGAAGGACAGCGCCGGCAACCTCCAGTCGGCCTGACCTTCGACGGGCAGGCGTCGAGCCTGCCTGTCGAAACCAGGAAGATCAGCGTCCTGCGCCTCGTGCGCGCCGACGAGCGATCTTCGACGGCCAACCTTCTCATTCCATGAGAAGGTTGCGCCTGCGCGTCGGTGTTCCGGCGGATCGCACACGCGACTGGCCTATCCCTTTTTGGCGGCCTTCTTGGCCGTTTTCTTGTCGGCCTTCTTGCTGGCCGTCAGATCGGCCTCCTCCTTGGCGAGCCGAAGGGCTTTGAGACGCACCGTCTTGTCCTCCGTGGCCTGCTGGGCGGCGTCGTAATCTGCGCGTGCCTCGCCCCCTTCGCGGGCCTTTTCCACCAACTTCGCAGCCTTGGTCTCCCGGCGATCCTGCGCGCCGCTGTCGTCACTCGTCATCGTCCTATCGCTTTCCGTTCGTGATCTGCAGTTCGGTCTACTCCGTCAGATCAACCAGATTGTGCGCAATTAGATAACGCGCATAGTAGAGTTGGTGCGTTTATGCGATGCATCCAATTTAAATTCGCCGATTACGAAACCTATCTCAAATTTCATCATTAACGTGGGATAACAATCGACTTTCCTTGATCCGACAGCGCCTCTCGAGGAGGCCTGTCGTCGTCCGAGAGCATCATGCGCGAAGTGAATTACTGCCAGCCGCTCGAAGAATTCCCCTCGTCCCCGGTGATTTACGGGGTTGCGCGGGGTCTGGAGGATCTGTTCCCCGTCGTCGATCACCCTCGTTTTCAGTATGACGAAGACGGTGCCGACGCTCTTTCCGCAAGACCCGTCGACGAGGCTGACCAGGGCACGCATCGAGTCCGGTAGCCTTCACGCCGACGCTGAGCCTGTCGCAGTGAACACGAAGCGTCCGATTGCTGCGTGAGGCTTCGCACCTCGTGACGACGGGGCAACGAGGAAGCGCCGGAAGAATGTCATCGGCAAGGCCGCTTCCCAATTCCGTCCGGCGCGGTGGCGCATCTGGCACTCGGTCGGTGATGCTGCCCAACTGCATGCTCCCCCAGGCGCCTGGCCGAGAACCCCAGACCGGAGATGCCTTCGAAACGAAGATGATCCGCGCGGCAGACTTCTTCATGGCTGACCCGAAGACCACGGCTTTCCTGTTCGGCCACAGCTCCTGCATCGACCTCGCCGATGTCATCAAGGCGTACGTGCGGACGACGGCGACGGTCGCAAACAAGGATGCCACCGAGCACCCGAAGCGCGTCGCCGTGCGCAACGCGATCCTGCCCGCCCCGCCGGAGAGACGTGACGATCACCTGGGTCCGCACGGGCTCGATCGCCCCGACGCCCTGCGCGACTTCGTCCAGAATCTTTCCGGGCCGGCCTCGTCCAGGGCCGCGGACGGGATCCGCGCCGGGCACGGTCGGGTGCACCCGCAGCGGTCACGCGGCGACGCAGCAGGCGGCGGCGGATCGCGTGAAGGCCGCGTATTGCGATGGTTCTGAAACTATTGGCCCGGGTTCAGCCGTTAACAGGCGATGGACCAGATGACTCGCCTTCGAGCCCATATCCGTTCGATGCTGCTCAAGCTCGTTCCGGAAGGTCGCGCCGATCGTCCATCGCCCGAAACGAGAAACCCGCCGCGGCCTGAGGCCGGGCGGGTGAGGTGAGTTCTGCGCCTACGGGGCGCTCAGGCTACATGCCGCCGCCGGGGCTGCCGCCACCCGCGCTCCCGGTGCTGCCGGCGCGCGACGGCTGGCCGGCGTTGCCGCCCGCCGCCGAGTTCGAGTTGATCGTGTCTGCTCCGGTCGCGCCGCGCGACCGAACGCGGCCGGGGCGTCCGCCCGTGGAGTTCTGCATGCTCGTGGCGACGCCGCCGCGCTTCTTGTGCCGTGAGCGTGCATCGGCCTCCGTGCTCATCTGAACGAGGACGAGAGACGACAGAGCCAGAGCGCAGGTCGAGAGGATGAGGGTTTTCATGGATGCTCCTGTGTAAGCAGGAGAACCTGAGCAGAAACGTACGGGTTCAATCCGGAAGCTGACGAATCCGGTTCTGCAAAGACCCGCCCGGCTGGTGCTGAGTGGGTTGCGTCGTCGACCACCGTTCGTGCGTGGGGCGCTGGTCGAGCGGCGACCGGAGAGAGCGTGAGCCCGCCTCCTGGTGCGGGGCCGCCGAAGCGTACGGGTTCGGACGAAGCGCTGCGACAGGAACAGCGGTGGGAAAGCGCTACCGCGCGCGCGGGGGCATCAGCAGCTTCTGTGACTGCCCATCGGCGAGATAGCGAGGGCCCGGCGGCGGAGCATGCGGATCCTTCTCCCAGCCTTTCCGGCCCTCGGCCAAGCCGAACTCCAGAAAGTGGGACAGGGGATTGAACCCGTTGGACCTCACGTCCGGATTGGCTGCGAGATACCCGTCCGTGCTGAAGCCGGCGCTGGGGTCTCGCCCTTCCTTCCAGCCGTGCCGCAGATAGTGCTGCAGCGGCGTGCCGGTATACTGGTCGATATCGCGATACCAATAGCGGTAGTAGACCTCGTCGAAACCCGGGATCCGGTCCTTCGGCGCGCTGGGGACCAGCTTTTGGATGAGGCGCGGGATCTTCATGGCCGGCGTCTTAGCGCAGGCCGATCCAGAACGACAGGCAACGGAACGAAAAACCCGCCGCGGATGGCTCCGGGCGGGTGAAGTCCGAGATGAGTCCCTCGGGAGAGGGGCCTGATTCGTATCAGGTCGGCGGGTTCCCGCATCCTTCATTCGGGGGATCGGCCCACGCAGCGAATGTCCCGCGTGCCGCATGCCGGCCCCTGGACCGCTTCGACCATTGCCCAGTGCTCCTGGTGACGTTCCTCCGCGAGCCGCTTCGCCTGCTGCCGGCGCTCCTCCAGCAGGCGGCGTTCAGGCTCGCGGTGCGCTTCGGCCTCCTTCCGGGACGTCCTGTCTGTCTCCTGCATCTGGGCAGGACGACGGCGGTGACCGGGGCGGTCGCGACGACCTCGGGTGGCGAAGGCGGAGCCAGAGCGGGCCATCGCCGCGCGCGGAAGCATGCGGGTCATGGTAGAGTCTGTCGTCGAGGAAGTGCGCCGGTACCGCCGGGGCTCGGATTTCCAGGAAGGGCCGGCAATGACCCCTGAAGGTGTTTGGTGGACGCGTCAGATCTTCGGCGTGAAGTTCTACATCCTGTTCTTGTTGGTCACCGGCTTGCTCGTCCTGGGGTACTTCGGGCGAGGCCTGGCCATCTAGGCCGTGCCCCTAGGCGGGGCGGCCGATGCTCGGTGCGGTTGCGCCTGGAGCGACACCCGCCTTTGACCCCTTTTGCAGGGCCGCGAGGTTAGCTCCGCACGTCGCGCGCGAAGATCGTGTCGCACTGTGCCGAGGTGTGGCCGATGGCGATGGTCCAGAGCCCCACCGAATCCTTGCACGCCTCCAGGCGCCAGACCTCGCGAGCAATCGGCGCGGCTCCCAAATGGACGAAATGTCCATTCGTGGTTTCCAGATCGACGTCTGACGCTGGTTCGTGGTTTGCGCTGGTAAGTGCTCAGGGCGACAGATCATGAGGATTTGATGCAAGCTGGAACAGGCACTGACCCAAAGCAGGATTACTGCTCTCTGTCGGATGAACTCACGATCTTCGGCATGCAGATGGCCGTCGTCATCTCCGGCTTCACCGGGGCGCTGGTCCTGAGGTACGTGTTGAAGGTCACGGGCTGATTCCCGTGTGGCCGTGCACGGGCGCCGTCCCTCGCGGGCGATGCGCATGGCTTCACCAGTCGGTGAGGGGGCCGTTGCGGACTCCAAAATGTCGAGAACGGGTGTTCGGAATCCGCACGCCTCAACGGAGAGGCGGTGCGGACGGGCATCGTATGCAGGACAACCCAGAACCGCCCAGCGCCCGTGTAAGAGCGCCGCTTTCGGGGCCCATCGCTGTCGCCGGCATCGTCGTGGGCCTCGGGCTCACGGTCGTTTGGGTGATGATGCTTCTGTACGGCCTCGAGCGGCTTGTCGTGTGGCTCGCCCGGTTGCTGACCTGATCCATGGGGAGCAGGCAGGTCGGCGGCGCTCGACCGGCGGAGAGCGGTCCAGGAACGGGATGTCTGCGCGGGCCACCATCGCGCGGACCGTTCGGCGCCGGGCGGCCATGGCCGAAAAGCCGGCGCGCGGGCGGGCGCAGGGTCTGCTCCGAAGGCGCGGCGACGGCGCCCGGGTGGGGCGCGGCGCGGGGATGACGCTCAGGCGGCGGCGGGCGCTCGACCGAACGATGCGCCCGCGAAGCGGCGAAGGGCGTCCGCACAGCGTATCGTCAAGCGTGACAGCGGCGACCGCCACAGGCCGAATCCGTCATCGCAGAGCGGATCGTTGACCACGGGGCTGCCGTCCTGTCCGACGAGCACGTTTCCGACGTTGGGATCGAGGGACCGCGGCGCCGCAGCGCGGAGGGTTGCCACGAACGCCTCGAATCCCGGCCACGCGGCTCTGAAATCCTCGCGAAGTCCGTCGAAGCTCGGATGATCGACCCGGGGCTCATGGGCGGGCCATTCCGCCTTGAACCGCTCGCGGACACCCTCATCCAGCACCACGCCGGCCTGGTCGGCCAGAACGGCGTGAGCGTAGGGCAACCACCAGGTCTCCGGCGTCGGATTGGTGAGGCGCGCGCCGACGGTCATCAGGGCCCCGCAGCGGCTGACGTGCAGGTCGTGGACACGGGGTGCGTGCGGGCCGTCCGAGCCGGCGAACCCCCGCCGAAGCAGGGCCGCATAGTCGCCGAACCCGTCCGCCTTGCGGGCGAGACGCACGACGATCTCCGGGTGGTCCGGATGGGCGTGGACGCTGCCGTGATACCCGTAGCCGATCTCGGCCCACCCCTGCGCGATGAGGGAGGCGTGCGCCCCGGCGGCCGAGCGTTCCACGATGCCCAGGGCGGCGAGCGAGGGACTGGATGTCCGAACCCGGTTCTGAAAACGACGCATCGCAGCCACTCCTTCCTGCCGATCGGTGATCCGACGCGACACGCCCTCGCGAATCGCACGGGTGCGACGAGCCGCAGGGCGGCCGGACGGGCGGGTCCGGCGAGGGTCGGGATGACCGTGTCGATGTCGGGAGGTGGCACGACGCGACCGTCACACCACCGTCATGCAATGATCGGCGCCCGCGCAAAGTTCAAGTGCTACGAAAGTGTAAAGCGGTGAATGCCCGGCCTGCGCTCTCCTGACGCAGGATCGATCAGGCCGCCTTATCGATCAGGCCGCCTTCGCGAGAAGATCCCGCGCGCGGACATCGTCCGCTTCGCTCAAGCCGCGCTCGGCATCCGGCCGGACATGCCGACCCGCATGGGCGGGGCCGACGTCGACGTCGTCCAGGACGAGGTAGTTCGTGATGCGGTTCCGGATCGAATGCTCGGCGATCTCGTCGCCGCGGCGGGCGCGCTCGGCGGGCAGCATCCCGCCGGTTTCGGCATCGCGACTGGTCGGCAGGATGGCCGTCCGCCAATCGGGGTGGAAGCAGTCCTTCGGCAGACCGGCTTCGACGAGCGTCGGACGGCAATCGGCGACGCGCCACGTCGAGGACACGACCACCTGTGCGTCGAACATCTCCACCAAAGCGGCGACACGCGCGACCTGGGTCGGGTCGAGCCTGTCTTTGCCCGCCCGACGTTGGTAGGCGACGGTGGTCACGACGCCGTCCACGTCGAGGTAGATCGTCGGCCGTACCTCGTGCGCACGTTCGTCCAAGATGCCGTCCTCGTATCCCTGCGGCAGCCCTGCTCCCGCCGCCGCACGGCTACAGCGCGACGCCGTGGCCGTCCAGCATCCTCTCGATCCGGTGGATCGACGGTAGGTCGCCGTGCGTCGACGAGCTATGCACGCGGCACACCTCGTCCCCCGCGCGAAAGAGCTGAATGGAAAGCGTCACCGTCGTCCTGGCCCTGCTGCTGTCCGTCCTCGTCAGCGGCGCCCTCGGCCGCCTCCTGCCGTTGCCCTTGCCCCTGATCCAGATCGTCATCGGCGTGGCGCTCGCCCTGGGGCCGCTCCCGAGCACGTCGCTCGACCCCGAAATCTTCTTCCTCGTCTTCCTGCCGCCGCTGCTGTTCCTGGACGGCTGGCGCATCCCGAAACGCGACCTCTTCCGTGATGGCAGGACCGTTCTGGCCCTGGCCCTCGGCCTCGTCGTCCTCACGGTTCTCGGGATCGGGACGCTGATCCACGCGATGATCCCCGGCATTCCCCTGGCGGTGGCCTTCGCGCTCGCGGCCGTGCTGTCTCCCACCGACCCCATCGCGGTCTCGTCCGTGGCAGCGCAGGCGCCCGTCCCGCGTCGCCTCATGCACATCCTGGAGGGGGAAGCCCTTCTCAACGACGCCACCGGTCTCGTCTGCCTGCGCTTTGCCATCGCCGCGGCCCTGACGGGGACGTTCTCGCTTCCCGAAGCCGCGACCACGTTCGTCTGGCTCGCCCTCGGCGGCATCGGCATCGGCGCCGCGACGACCTTCGTCCTCATGGGTGCGCAGGAGCTGCTGCGCCGGCGCACCGGCGAGGACCCGGGCCTGCAGATCCTGTTCAGCCTGCTCACGCCGTTCGGCGCCTACCTCGCCGCTGAGCACGTGCACGCCTCGGGCATCCTGGCCGCCGTCGCCGCCGGCATCGCCATGACATACGTCGAGATCCAGGGACGCAGTCTGGGCGCCACGCGCGTTCGGCGAACCGCTGTCTGGGACACGGTCGCGCTCGCGGCCAACGGTTCGATCTTCGTGCTGCTCGGTGAGCAGCTGCCCGAGGTTCTCAAGCACGCCGTGACGCAGGCCGACGTTCAGGGCGCCGGTTGGCTCGTCGCCTGGATCCTGGCCATCACCGCCGGCCTGATGGCGATCCGGTTCGTCTGGGTCTGGGTCTCGCTGCAGTTCGTCCTGATGAAGGCCCGCTGGCGGGGCGACCGGCGCGAGACGCCGACGCTCCGACTCGTGGCGGCCACGACCCTCGCGGGGGTCAAGGGCGCCATCACCCTCGCGGGCATCCTGACGCTGCCCCTGACGCTCAAGGACGGCAGCCCGTTCCCGGCGCGCGACCTGTCGATCCTCCTCGCCATGGGCGTGATCCTGACCTCGCTCCTCGTGGCGAGCACGGTTCTGCCGCCGCTCCTGCGGGGTCTCCGGCTCCCGCCCGAGCCGAGCCACGACGCCGAGGAGGATGCGGCCCGTGCTGCCGCCCGCGACGACGCCGTCAAGGCGATCGAAGCCCTGCAGCATCGCCTCGTCGAGGAGCAGGAGGACGCCTCCGTCGCCGTCGAAGCCAGCGCGCGCGCCATGGATCGCTACGAAGGCCTGGAGGCGCCGACGGCAGAGCCTCGCAAGGAAGGGGGCCGGCTCAAGCAGCTGGCCCTGGCCGAGAAGCGCCTGCGCCTGACCGGCATCGAGGCCGAGCGCCAGGCGCTCTACCGATTGCGCCGATCCCAAGCCATCGACGATGTCGTCCTGCGCAAGCTCGTGCGGGAGATCGATCTCGTCGAAGTGCGCCTGAACGCCTGAGGACCGAGCGGCGGGAGGAACGGCGAAAAGCCCCGCGCCGGCAGAAGCCGCGGGGTCTTGCGTGCCTGCATCGACTGTCAGGCAGCCTTCCTGCGGCCCTTTGCCGGCGACGGCTCGCCCCGGGGTGCGTTCGGCGCGGCGATCGAGGCCCATCGACTGGGAGCGGATGGATGCCCGGTATCTGGAATGCCCACGCGGATGGCGGAGGGGCGCTGGCCGGTCGAGCGCCCGCGTGGCGCGCGATCGGGATGAGCGGGCGCCGATCCGCGCGGTGCCGCGTCGGGGTTGCCCGCTCCCGGAAGCCGGACACGACGTGCCGGAACGGCGTGGGTAAATCGCTGTGTGCCGGTCCGCTCCACGACCGGATCGGTTGAATGTGCGAGGGTTCGCGTCGATCGGAATCTGAAACTAACGACGGCCACGAGCTCTCGCGACGCGCCTCGCGCTCGAATGAATCTCCTCGCGCATCTCGATCGTCCCACTACAGATCCTGTGTCGCGGCCCCCTTCGCGCGGCCGATGAACAGGATCCGGCCCGTCGGGCGACCGACGGGGGAGCCCGCCTCGGGTTCCAGCGTGATCTCGAAGAGCTGCCCGTCGCCGATGGCTTCGAGCCGCTCCGGCGGCAGGCGGATCGCTCCACCCGGGGGCAGCACGCCGAGGGAGACCGGACCGCGCGCCTGATCCCACAGGGTCCAGAGCTGCAGCGCGCGCCCGCTTCCTGGCCGCACGTCAGCCAGCGGCAGGGACCGCACGGTGCCGTTCTGGGCGACCTGGATCAGCCATCCCGGGCCGTTCTCCTGCCCGGAGGCGTCGCGGCTCTGCAGGATCGCGTAGTACCGCGTCGGGCTCTCGACAGGCGCCGACACGCGGCTCGGCAGGACCGCGAGAAGGATCGCGGCGGCCGTGGCGAGGCCCGTGGTGGCCCGCCACAGAGCGGGGCTCCGCCACGCCGCCCCCAACGACCCGTGTCGCGGCCGTGTGAGGGCGGGCGCCGTCGTCTGGCCGAGCGCCCGCCGGCGCGTCACGAGGGCCCGCTCGATCCGCGCCCATTGCGCCGGATCGACCTCGGCCTTCCCGAGCGCCGCGGAGGCCGGCAACAGCCGCTCTTCCCAGAAGGCGATGCGGCGCGCGAGGTCGGCATCCGAAGCCAAGGCCCGCGCGACCTCCGCGGTGGTGGCGGCGTCGAGCAGGCCCAGGACGTATTCGCCCGCCAGGACGTCGCGGTCTTCCGGATCGCTCGGGATCATGACAGGCAATCCTTCAAGGCGATGAGGCTGCGGCGGACCCACGCCTTCACGGTCCCGAGCGGTGTTCCCAGCCGCTCGGCGATCTCGGCCTGCGACAGTCCCTCGACATAGGCGAGCAGGATCACCGCCCGCCTTTTGGGGTCCAGCCGCGCAAGGCAGCCGTGAAGGCGTGCCCCGTCCTGCGCGGTCGCCAGCTCGGCGAATGGATCGGGCGCATCGTCCGCGATCTCGGCCTCCCCGGCTGCATCGAGGTTCGTCTCCCGGCCGACGACCCGGATGTGTTTGAGCGCGCGGTGCCGCACGATGCTGGTGATCCAGGCACGGCCCGCGCCGCGGCTGCCGTCGAAGGTGCCGGCATGCTCCCAGATGTCCATGATGGCATCGTGCAGGACGTCGGCGGCGACATCGCGCCGCCGCACAATTCTCAGGGCGACGGCGAGCAGGAAGCCGGCCTCCTCATCGTAGAGACGACGCAGCGACGCCGTATCCCCGCGGGCGCAGCCCGCCAACGCGGCGGCGTGATCGAACGGCTCCATGACCCTCCCGGCGATCGGAAGGACCGGCCGCCGGGCCGGTCCCGCAGTGGCGGCGCGATGTTACAGGTTCGGCAGGATCGCGATGTCACGCACCCGACCGGACACGCCGGCGATCTTGGCAGCCATCTCGCCCTTTCCGGTCGCGAGATCCACCGTGTAGAGCGTGTCGCCGGCCATGGCCCAGGCCTGGTTGCCGCCCTGGCCGTCGGACAGGATGTCGAAGGCCACGCCCTCGCCCGACATGCCGAGCATGCCGACGGTGTTCAGGATGCCATCGTTCGGCGGGGCCTGCTTGAGCAGCGCGCCGGCGGCGTCGATGTCGAACAGGGCCGTCTCCTTCGTGCCCTTGAAGGCATTGGTGTAGGCCCCGGCCACCACCTTCGGGGTCTTGCCCTTCATCGAATCGGTCTCGGCGAACTTGAGCTGGCCGTCCTTCGTCACCTTGCCGTCATCGACATTGGCGCGGAGGTTGGTGCCGTCCGAGCCGATGAGGCGCAGGCGGTCGGCCACGGGATTGAAGTCGACCGTTGCCGCGGTGCCGGCGGCCAGCATCGTGTCGAGCTTCGCCTTCGCCGTCGCCTTGCCGGACATCGGATCGATCGTGACCACGCTGCCATCCGAGATCACGGCGTAGAGCATGCCGTCGGCCGGCCGCACGTCGATGCCGAGGACGCTGCCGCCGATCCCGGTGATCGTCACCGTTTTCGTGACCTTCTTCGCGGCCGTGTCGACATGTGCCAGCGTGGCGTCGCCGACGAGTGCCGCAACGGTTTCCGCGCGAGCGGCGGTTCCGAGACAGGTCCCGGCCAGCAAGGTCGTGGCGATGAGGCTCAGTCGCATGGCGTTCTCCATCTGCCGCGAAGGCGGCATCGAAAGCGCTAGCCAGGAACGACAGGATCGGATGCAGCCGGCATCGGGTATTTTTCGCCCTTCGGCGGAGTGTCCGCTCTCAGGAGGCGACAAACGAGAGCGGACGTTGCCGCCGCGCCCGCTCAGGACTTTGACGAGCGCGTGATGCGCGGCGAGCGCCGCTTCATCGTAGCCGGTTGTGACGGGGAATGGGACGCCGCGGGCGAGAAGGGCCTCCGCGACCGGGTACCCGCGCGTTCGGGAGGCTGTGCCGTGACGAACCCCGATCCGACCGATCCAGCGTCGCAGGCCGGCCTGGTCGCCGCGTTGAAGCACCGGGTGCGCGACACCCTGGCCACGACCCGGGTCGTCGCCCAGCGGGGCGGACCGGCGCGGCGCTGCATCCGCGGGCGGCCTCGCCTTCGGCCCGCAAGGCGCCCGCTTCCGGCCGCCCTGTCTCCCGGCTTCTCCAGCGTGATCGGGTCGGGACCCGTCAGGCTCCGTCGATCCCGGACCGGTTCGCGGCCGCATCGATCCGGTGCCGGGACGGCAGGTCGATGCCGTCGGCGCGCAGGGTCCCGAGCGCGGCGTTCCCGGCCGCCCGGATGGCGTCGGGCCGGCTGACGAGGCCCGTCCGGGCGCCGAACCTGCGCCCCTCGCGCCGCCCGTTCACCCGGCCAACCGCCCGAGGCTGCCGGGAGCCCGGACGAGATCCGCGAACTGCGCCGCCGGCATCGGCTTGCCGTAGAAGTAGCCCTGGCCCTGCCGGCAGCCCATCTCCAGCAGCCGCGCCTCCTGATCCCGGGTCTCGATGCCCTCCGCGATGACGTCCAGGCCGATGTCGTGTCCGATCTGGACGATGGCGCGCACGATGGCGGCATCGTGCCGCTCGCTCATCAAATCCCGGATGAAGCCCCGGTCGATCTTGAGGCGCGTCAGCGGGAACCGCTTGAGCGAACTCAGCGAGGCATAGCCGGTGCCGAAATCGTCGAAGGCGATACCGACCCCCTGGCCCTGGAGGCCGCGGAACTGGTCGAGGTCGTCCTCGTCGACGCTCAGCACGATGGTTTCCGTGATTTCGAGTTCCAGCATCCCGGGGGCCAGCCGATGCCGCCGGAGCGCGTCGGCGACGTCCGACGCCAGCGTCCGCGAGCGCACCTGGGCCGCGAAGAGGTTCACGCCCATCCGCAGGGCCGGATGGCCCGCGTCTCTCCAGGCCGCGGCCTGCCGGCAGGCCGCGTCGACGATCCAGTGCCCGACTTCCAGGGCCAGGGGATGGTCCTCGAGATGGGACAGGAAGGCGCCCGGCAGGAGCAGGCCGCGCCGGGGATGCTGCCAGCGCAGGAGGGCCTCGGCCCCGACGATGCGTCCGGTGTCGAGAGCGACCTGGGGCTGGTAGTGGAGCACGAACTCGCCCGCCCGCACCGCCTCGTGCAGTTCGGCCCGCAGGGCCAGCCGGGACAGGAGCGCGCTGCGCATCGCGGGCTGGAAGGGGCGAAAGCTGCGCTTGCCCTCCTGCTTGGCGCGAAACATGGCCAGGTCCGCATTGCCGACGAGTTCCTCCGCGGACGTCCCCTGCGTCGGACCGACGGCCCCTCCGATGCTGACCCCGAGGTGGAAGGTGTGGCACCCGACCCGGAGCGGGGTGCCGAAGGCGTCGAGGAGCGTGCGCGCGTTCGCGGCGAGCGTCGGGAGATCGCCCGCATCCGGCAGCATGACGGCGAACTCGTCGCCGCCGAATCGCGCGAAGACCGCATCCGCCCCGAGCCAGGCGGGCAGCCGGATGGCCAGGGTCTGGAGCACCGCATCGCCCGTGCTGTGCCCCCAACTGTCGTTCACCTCCTTGAAGCCGTCGAGGTCCAGCATGAGGACGCCGGCGGCCTTGCCGGCCGCCAGCCTCGCCTCGAGCGTCTCCTCGAAGAAGGCGCGGTTCGGCAGCCCGGTCAGGATGTCATGATGGGCCAGTTGGACCAGACGCTCGTCGCGCGCCCGCCATTCGGAGATGTCGCGCAGGATCGCGCCGAAGCCGAGCCCGGAGCGGTCCCGCCACGTCGAGAGCGTGAACTCGGCGGGAAACTCGCTGCCGTCGCGACGGCGCGCCATGACCTCGACCGTTCGACCGGACAGGCGAGAGGGCTCGTCGCGGGCCATCCGCGCCATGCCCGCCTCGTGGCTGGCACGGAATCGCTCCGGAACGATCACGTCGATGTTCGCGCCCATCAACGCTTCGACGCCGTAGCCGAAGAGGGAGGCGGCCGCCTCGTTCGCGAAGGTGATGCGGCCCTCGCCATCGCTGGCGATGAAGGCATGGGCGGCGGCCCGAGCCAGTCCGAAGGCGCCTGCGACAGCCGTTTCGGGGAAATCCAAGTCGCTCTCGTGGCGCGGCCGACAAGCCGCCGGGATCTCAGTCATCGCACGTCGTCACCACTTGGAATTTGTGCATCGCGAAGAAGGCGAAGGTTTATCATTTTATAAAAAATGCTCTAAAGGAATCCTTACATTCGTGGCCACTGCAATTCCGGAAACCGAAGGAGGTCCCGGCGTTCGGGCACCAGACACCGAGCACCCCGTACTTGGCGGTCGCGGGCATCGATGAGCCGGACGGCTGACCCGGCACGCGGGCGGCCTGCCTTGGCACTCCGAAGACTTGCCCGCGCGATGGAAGGTCGTGCCCGGAACCTCCGCGAAGGCACCGCGGCCTCGATCGCCGATCGGGGCCGGAGCCGAAACGGCCGGTTCCGGTCGAGAACCGGGTCGATGTCGCCCGAGGCCGACCCATCCGTGAGCGGCCGACCCGGATGATGGGCGGTGCCGAGACCCGCGGGGACGGCGACCGGGACAGGCTCGGCGGCGTTCGCTCGGAACGCCCTCCCGGTGTCGACCGCGACGCGTCGCCGGCCGTCCACGGCAAAGCCCCGGCCGACGACGTCGCCCCGTGGGACGTCACCGATGCGCTGTCGGCTGGGCAGGGCGTCCGGCATCCGCGGCGTGCGGGAACGGGCGGGACGGCAGCGAAAGGCCAGAGGACGATCTTCCGCCCGCCTCCCGCTCGTTCTCGCGACGGCGGCCGGAGCTAGGCGGCTCTCAATCCAACCTGCGTCAGGTAGTCATCCAGCGCCGCATCGTCACCGGCGGAGACGATCGCCCCGACATAGCCGTCCGGACGCACCAGCACTCGGTCCCCGGGCGTGGCGCCATAGGACGCCTGAAACTGTCCGGCACCGTCGGTGAGATCGCCATGCGCGCCGATCGTGTGGACCTGCAATCCCGGCCGTGCGGCGATGGGCGCACCGCCATAGCTGAGCAGCGTCCAGTGCGGGCCCTTGAACAGGTCGAACACGCGATGCGGCTGGCCTGCCGCGCCTCGGATCTGCGCGTCGGGCGCGCGGTCGCCCGCGAGGAGAACACCCTGCCGTCCGGGTGATTCCGCCGCCAGAGGGGATTCGGGATAGCCGATATCGAGCTGATGCGTGTCGCGCCCGCGCCGGATCTCGCCACGCCTCAACGCATCGAGCAGGCCGGTCGCGAGGCCGAGCATGGCCTGTGCGACGGGGCGGCGCTCCGCCTCGTAGGTGTCGAGCAAGGCGTCCCCCGCGCCGCGCATCACCGCCCCGAGCTTCCAGCCGAGATTGTAGGCGTCCTGCACGCTGGTGTTGAGGCCCTGCCCGCCGGTCGGGGGATGGATGTGCGCGGCATCGCCGACGAGGAACACGCGGCCGACGCGGTAGCGGTCGGCGAGCCGCGCGTTCATGCGGTAGGCCGACGCCCAGGCGACGCTCCGGACGCGGAGATCGTCCCGGCCGGTCCGCTCGCGCAGCAACGCGGTCAGCCCCTCGGCCGAGAGATCGACGTCCCCGTCCAGCGGGATCGGTCCCTGAAGCTGGAAGAGGTCGGTCCCGGCCAGGGGACAGGCGGCGATCCGGCGCTGCATGTCGCCTTCGCCGAAGCGGTGCCACACGTCGCGTGACAGCCCCGACAGGGTCACGTCGGCGACGATCGCGCGCACGCCCAGCGTCTTTCCCGGAAAGCCGATCCCGAGCGCGTGGCGGACGAAGGAGCGCCCGCCATCCGCGCCGACCAGCCAGCGGACGCGGATCGTCTCCGTGCCGGTCTTGGTGGCGACCTGGGCTGTCACACCGTCGTCGTCCTGCGTGAAGCCGAGCAGCTCGCAGCCGAACGCGGGCGAATGGCCCAGCACGGCGAGGCGCTCGCGCATGACGCGCTCGGTCAGGAACTGCGGCACCATCAGCGGCAGGGAATACGGCTCCGCGGGTGTCGCAGGCCCGGCTTCCATCACGTCGGTTTCGGTGAAGCGACCGTCATCCGCATAGGTGCGCTCTCTGGGATAGTAGCCCCCCGCCGCGGCGATCCGGTCGAGGATGCCGAGGTCTTCGAACACCTCCTGCGTGCGGGGCTGGATACCCTTGCCGCGCGAGCCCCGGAACGGGTCGTTCAACTTCTCGAAGAGGTGAAACGAAATGCCGCGCCGGGCCAGGTCGATCGCCAGCGTCAGACCAGCTGCGCCCGCTCCGCAGATCAGCACGTCCGCCGCAAAATCGTTTATCATCCCACCCTCGATGCGTGCATTATGCACATATGAGAGGGGGCGGATCCGGGTCAATGAAAAACGCGCATGAGACGCTTACACCGGAGCGGTTGCAGGACCTGCATGCAGCCATGATCGACATCATGAGCGTGATGAACCGCCCCCAGCGTGACGCGGTGATGGTCCAAGAGGCGGGGATCGTGCTCGATCGTGCGCTGTTCCCGCTGCTGGTGACGGTGCAACGGCTCTGGCCGATCGGCATCGTCGACCTCGCCGACCGGGTGGGACGCGATCACACGACGGTCAGCCGCCAGGTGAGCAAACTGGAAAGCCTCGGCCTGGTCGTGCGCCGATCGAACGCGACGGACGGGCGTGTGCACGAAGCCGTGATCACGGCCAGCGGCAAGGCCTTGACCGACAAGATCGACGCGGCGCGCGAGGCGATGGCGCACAAGGTCTTCGCCGATTGGACGGACCAGGATGTCGTCGATCTGGCGCGGCTGATGCGGCGTTTCGCCGATGCCATACAGAAAGACCCGAAGGTCAAGCGCTGACGCTCTGTCCCGGTGGCGACGGTCCGTGATGGGGGGCGATATCCGCGGCGATCGGGGCGAGACGGGACGGCCCGCAGACCGCCCCACCCGGACAGGGCGCGGACGGGCGGGTCCCGACCGGATCCGGCTCAGGAGTCGCGGCTCATCCCGCGTCCCGGCCCGTCCGCGGCCGGAGAGCCCCCGGTTCGGCGCCGCGCCGCGGAGGCGGGCAGGGTCACGTCCACCCTCAGGCCCCCGCCCTCCCGGTTGCGCAGGGCGATCTCGCCGCCATGGGCGCGGATGCCCGAGCGCGCGATGGCGAGACCGAGCCCGACCCCGCCGGTCTCGACGCTGCGCGACTCGTCGAGGCGCGTGAACGGGGCGAACATCTCTTCGATCCGCTCGGACGGGAGGCCGGGGCCATCGTCGTCGATCGTGCCCACGACGACGTCGTCCCGGTGTTCGAGGACGATCCTGGCACATCCGCCATAGCGGACGGCATTGGCCACGAGATTGTCGAACGCGCGGCGCAGGGCGGTCGCGCGTCCGTGAAACGGGAGGGCATCCGGGGCGGACAGGGTCACGTCGTGCCCCAGGACCCTGTGCTCATCGACGATGCCCGCCAGCAGCCCGGCGAGATCGAAGGGGTCGTCGTCCTGGCTGAGCGCGTCATCGCGCGCGAAGGCGAGCGTCGCCTCGACCATGTCGCGCATGTCCGCGATCGTGCGCACCATCGCGCCGCGCAGGTCCGCGTCCTCGACCATCTCCGCGCGCAACCAGAGCGAGGCGATGGGGGTGCGCAGGTCGTGACTGATGGCGGCCAGCATCCGGGTGCGGTCCGAGACGAAGGCCCGCGAGCGCGCCTGCATCAGGTTGAAGGCGGCCGTCATGGTCCGCAGCTCGCGTGGCCCCCGCTCCGGCAGGGGCGCGACGGCCACGCCCCGGCCGGCGGATTCGGCGGCCCGTGCCAGGGCCTGCACGGGGCCGACGATGCCGCGCAGGGCGATGCCGGTCACGATCAGGACGGCGACGACGCTGGTCGCGAGCTGGATCAGCCCGATGCGAATCCACGGCGGCGTCGAGAGCGCGAGGGGCGCCTCGCCGTTGAGCCAGCGGCCGTCGTCGAGGCGGACGGAGACCCTCAGGACCTGCGGTCTGGCGGCGAGGCGGTCCGAGGCCGCCTCGGGTGGCCGATCCTGATCCCGCTCGACGAGCAGGAGGCGGGCCTGGCTCGCGCCCTCCCGCATGCGCCGGTCGAGGCGACGGGCGAGTCTGGCCTCGTCGGCATCCATCGCGTCGTCCGGCACCAGGCTGGCGGTGTCGATGGTGAAGCGGTGCCGGGGCGAACCATAGGCTTCGATCACGCCGGGGACGGCGTCCGGCGGCACCGTATCCAGCAGGCGAACGAGGGTGGCGACGCGGTCGACGACCTGGGTGCGGGCCGCCGCACGCCCGACCAGGGACGATTCCCGCGTGAACATCGCGAAGGCGGCGGCCTGCGCGCCCACCACCGCCAGCACCAGCAGGAGCGCCAGCCGGCCGGCGAGGGAACCGCGCCCCGGTCTCACGGCGCGGCCCTGACATCGGTCGCCAGAACGTAGCCGCCACCCCAGACGGTCTTGAGAAGCTCCGGATGGGCCGGGTCGCGTTCCAGCTTGCGCCGCAGCCGGCTGACCTGGTTGTCGATGCTGCGGTCGAACCCCTCGGCGGCCCGGCCGCTGGTCAGGTCGAGGAGCTGGTCGCGCGAGAGGACGACGCGCGGATGCCGCGTCAGCGCGCAGAGCAGGCGGAACTCGGCGGTGCTCAGGGCCACCGCCCGGCCCGCCGCGTCGACGAGTTCGCGCCGGTCGGTGTCGAACACCCAGCGGTCGAAGGCGAGCCGGCTTCCGTCGCCGGCGTCGCGCAGTCGGGGGAGCGCCCGGGCGCGGCGCAGGAGGTTCTTGACCCGGGCCAGGAGCTCGCGCGGGTCGAAGGGCTTCACGACGTAGTCGTCCGCGCCGATCTCCAGGCCGACGATGCGGTCCGTCTGCTCGGCCAGCGCGGTCAGCAGGATGACCGGCGCGTCGTGGACCTCGCGGATGTGCCGGCAGAGCGAGAGCCCGTCCTCGCCCGGCATCATCACGTCGAGGATCACGAGGTCGATGGCGGAGCCCGCGAGGACGGCACGGGCCGCGGCCGCGTCGGCGGCCACGCTGACGCGAAGGTCGTGCCGCTTGAGATAGGCCGCGAGGGGGTCGCGGATGTCGCGGTGGTCGTCGACCACCAGGACATGGGCGTGGTCCATGGCTGAGTGTCCCATCCGCGGGTTCTAGCGCGGCCGGATATCCGGCTCTCGACGAAGTTGTCGCAATCTGTGTCAGGCCGCCCGGATCCGCGACCATCCGCGACACAATCGGGGCATCCCGGCAAAGTCCTGCGACAGGACGCGGGCAATCTCTCCGCATCGCAATCACCCAACCGGGAGACCCTGCAATGACGGACCTGAAGACCATCGCCTCCACCGCCGCCTCCACCGGCCTGAAGCGCTTGGCTCCGGCGGCATTCCTGGTGGTGGGGCTGGCGGCGCCGCTGGCCACCGCCGGCACGGCGGAAGCCCGCGACGGCTGCGGCCTCGGCTTCCACCGCGGAATCTACGGCGATTGCCGCCCGAACCTCGGACCGCGCGTCGTCTACGCGCCCTCCGTCGTTCGGCCGGCCTTCTACGGACCCCGGTTCTACGGGCCTCGCTTCTACGGTCCCCGCCGGATCGGCTGGGGCGGCCCGCGCTGGCACCGCTGGGGCGGCTACCGCCACGTCGGCTGGCATCACCGCTGGTAACGAGGCCGGCCCGGCCTTCGCCTCGGGATCGCGCCCGCGCCGGGTGCGATCCCGTTCCCCTCCTCCAGAAAGGCTGCCGCTATGACCCGTAGACCCTTGTGCCTGACGCTCGCGGCGTTCCTGTCGGCATCCGCCGCCATCGCCCAGACGCCCGAAGTGACGACGCCCGAGGCCCGGACGGCCGAGCCGCCCGCGCCCCCGTCCGGGCTCGGGGACCGGACGGAAGCGGGCGTCGACCTGGCGACCTTCCAGGCGCGGCATCGGATGCGCCTGATGCGGGCGGACACGGATCACGACAACCGGATCAGCGAACCGGAATGGAAGGCCTGGTGGGCCGCCCGTCCGGGCAAGGGGCCGGCCGATCCGGCGAAGCGCTTCCGCCGGCTCGATGCCAACGGAGATGGCTTCGTCACGGCCGAGGAGATCGACGCCGTCACGGCGAAGCGCTTCGCGCGCCTCGACGACAATCACGACGGGCGCGTCATGCGCGCGGAGCGACCCTGCCGGACGAAGTGAAGCGGAAAGTCAGGATGATCGGCACGCTCCGATCGTCCGCATCGCCGATCTCCGGAGCGGCCGCGACCGCCGGTCGGGCCGTCACGGCACGCCGGACGTTCCGACGCCCCGTCCTCACACGTCGAGGTTGGCGACGCTGAGCGCGTTGTCCTGGATGAACTCGCGGCGGGGCTCCACCACGTCGCCCATCAGCTTCACGAACAGGTCGTCGGCGTCCTGGGTGTCCTTGACCTTGACCTGGAGGAGCGAGCGCACGTCGCGGTCGAGGGTGGTCTCCCAGAGCTGCTGGGCGGTCATCTCGCCCAGGCCCTTGTAGCGCTGGAGCTGCAGGCCCTTGCGGCCGAAGGCCATCACCGCCTCGAACAGGCCGACCGGCCCGTGCAGGACGGTCTCGTCGCCCTTGCGCGCGTAGGTGACGGGCTGGTCGTAGATCTCGCGCAGGGCCTCCGCCCGATCGGCGAGGCGGCGCGCCTCCTGCGAGGCGAGCAGCGAGGCGTCCAGGGTCGCCACCTGGCGCACGCCGCGCAGGGTGCGGCTCAGGACGTAGCCGCCCTCCGAGACGGACCCTTCCCAGCCGCGCTCGATGTCGTCGGCGATCCGGTCCATGCGCCGGGCGACCTCCTCGGCCAGTATCTCCGCCTCGGCCTGGGCCTCGTCGACATGGGTTCGGAAGGCGCCGGCGATCAGCGCCTGCTCGACCACGGCCCGGTCGTAGCGGGTGTGGAGGGCCTGCATGAGCCCGCGGAACTGGCGGGCCTCCTCGACCAGGGATTTCAGCTGCACGCCGCCGAATTCGGTGCCGGAGGCCAGCCGCAGCACGGCGCCGTCGACGCCCGCGTCGATCAGGTAGTCCTCCAGCGCCCGCTCGTCCTTGAGGTAGATCGCGGACTTGCCCTTGGCGGCTTTGTAGAGCGGCGGCTGGGCGATGTAGAGGTGCCCGCGCTCGATCACCTCGGGCATCTGCCGGAAGAAGAAGGTCAGCAGCAGGGTGCGGATGTGCGAGCCGTCGACGTCGGCATCCGTCATGATGATGATGCGGTGGTAGCGCAGCTTCTCGGGGTTGAAGCCCTCGCGGTCCGTGGACGACCGCCCGATGCCGGCGCCGAGCGCCGTGATCAGGGTGCCGATCTCGGCCGAGGACAGCATCCGGTCCGCCCTGACGCGCTCGACGTTGAGGATCTTGCCGCGCAAGGGGAGCACCGCCTGGAAGGTCCGGTCGCGGCCCTGCTTGGCCGAGCCGCCGGCGGAATCGCCCTCCACCAGCAGGATCTCGCATTTCGAGGGGTCGCGCTCCTGGCAGTCGGCGAGCTTGCCGGGCAGCGAGGCGATGTCGAGGACGCCCTTTCGGGTCACGGTCTCGCGGGCCTTGCGCGCGGCCTCGCGGGCGGAAGCCGCCATGATGACCTTGGCCATCACCGAGCGGGCGAGCGCCGGGTTCTCCTCCAGCCAGTTCGACAGGCCCTCGTTGAGGACGTTCTCGACGGCCGGGCGCACCTCGGAGGAGACGAGCTTGTCCTTGGTCTGTGAGGAGAATTTCGGGTCCGGCACCTGCACCGAGATCACGGCGGTGAGGCCCTCGCGGCAATCCTCGCCGGTGAGCGAGATCTTCTCGCGCTTGGCGATGCCCGACGACTCGGAATAGCCGGTGATCTGCCGGGTCAGGGCGGCGCGGAAGCCCGCCATGTGGGTGCCGCCGTCGCGCTGCGGGATGTTGTTGGTGAAGGGCAGCACGGTCTCGTTGAACGAGTCGTTCCACCACAAAGCCACCTCGACGCGGATGTTGTCGCGCTCGGCCCGCACCATCACGGGCTTCTGCATGCCGTCGATGGGTTTGCGCGAGCGGTCGAGGTAGCGCACGAAGGCCTCGATGCCGCCCTCGTAGAACAGCTCCTCGCGCTTGTGCTCGGCGTGGCGCGCGTCGGTGAGCACGATGCGCACGCCGGAATTGAGGAAGGCGAGCTCGCGCAGGCGCTTCTCCAGCGTCGCGTAATCGAACTCGATCATCGTGAAGGTGTCGGTGGAGGGCAGGAACGACACCTCGGTGCCGCGCCGGCCGTTGCCGTCGCCCACGACGATCAGCGGCGAGACCGCGTCGCCGTGGCGGAACTCCATCGCGTGCTCGCGGTCGTTGCGCCAGATGCGCAGGCGGAGCCACTGCGAGAGCGCGTTGACCACGGAGACGCCGACGCCGTGCAGGCCGCCGGAGACCTTGTAGGAATTCTGGTCGAACTTACCGCCGGCATGGAGCTGGGTCATGATGACCTCGGCGGCCGAGACCCCCTCCTCCTTGTGGATGTCGGTGGGGATGCCGCGGCCGTTGTCGGAGACCGTGACGGAGCCGTCCGCGTTCAGCGTGACGGTGACGAGGTCCGCGTGGCCCGCGAGCGCCTCGTCGATGGCGTTGTCGACCACCTCGTAGACCATGTGGTGCAGGCCCGAGCCGTCGTCGGTGTCGCCGATATACATGCCGGGGCGCTTGCGCACCGCGTCGAGGCCCTTGAGGACCCGGATGGATTCCGCGCCGTAGGCATCGGCGGCGAGATTGTGGGAGCTGTCGGACATGGACTTCCTCGGGCAGGCGGGCACTCGGGCTGGGCACGTCGGCCCCGGCCGAACCCCCGCGCGCCTGCGTTTCTTGCTTACCCACGCAATATATGCGTTTCGCGTTGAGAATGCATCGTTTCCGGTGCTCCGGGAGCCCGGAAACGGCGGGATGATGGGCGGGCCGGCTTTAACGTTCGGTCAAGGGCGCCCCGCCGGCGCGCCGGGCGCGCCCTCCGCGCCGCGCGCGGCGTCCGTCGACCGGTCCGGATGCGGGCCGGGCGCCGGGAATGGGGACACGGGTGCGGCGTTCCTGCCGTGGCGGGCAGAGCGATTGCGGATGGCACTACGCCGTCGTTCTGGAGCGCCGCGGGCGAGCAGCCCGGACCCGAAGGGGCGCGCCAGCGGCGTGCGATCCGGAGCCGCCGACGGTGTAGGGTCTTGCACAACCCGTGTTCCCGGATCCCGGGCTCCGCTATGCGGCCCCCGGATGACGGGGTGCCGCGAGCGGGTTTCCGACGAGCGAATCCCGCGGAATCCTAATCCTGCAGGAAGGGGTTCGAGACCCGCTCCTCGCCGAGCGTGCTGGTGGGGCCGTGGCCGGGGATGAAGGCGACGTCGTCGCCCAGCGGCAGGACCTTGTCCCTGATCGCCCGGATCAGCTGCTCGTGGCTGCCGCCGGGCAGGTCGGTGCGCCCGACCGAGCCCTTAAACACCACGTCGCCCACCAGGGCGAAGCGCGCGTCGCGGCTCATGAAGACCACGCTGCCGGGGGAGTGGCCGGGGGCGTGCAGGATGTCGAAGGCGAGGCCGCCGACCTCGACCACGTCGCCGTCGGTCAGCCAGCGGTCCGGCGTCACCACCCGGGCGCCGTCGATGCCGTAATTGGCCCCCGTCTCCGGCAGGCTGTCGAGGAGGTAGCGGTCGGCCTCGTGCGGCCCCTCGATCGGCACGCCCAGGCGCTCGCGCAACTCGGCCGCGCCGCCGGCATGGTCGATATGCCCGTGGGTGAGCAGGATCTTCTCGATGGTGATGCCCTGGGCGGCGATCGCCGCCTCGATCCGGTCGAGGTCGCCGCCCGGATCGACCACGGCCCCGACCTTGGTCTCGTCCGACCAGATCAGGGTGCAGTTCTGCTGGAAGGGGGTCACCGGAATGATTCCGGCGCGGGGCGTGCCTGGCATCAAGGGTCTCGCGGGATGGCGCCGCGGCGGTGCGGCTGGCCGCCCGCCCCGGCAGGGGGTCGGCGCCGCTCCGGCGCCGAGGGAGGCCTGTCTAGCCCGAGATCGGCGCGGGCGCGAATCGGTCGCGCTGGCCGCGGGCGCGGTTCCGCCGCGCCCGCGGCGGCCTCTTGGTCAAACTTCGGCCTCGCCACGGGACTAACGGAGCCTTAACCACGGTCCGGCCGCACCGCCTCGCGGGCCGACCCGTTCCGCTTTCCCTCTCCCCATCCGGGCCCCTTGCGCACATGCTGAAAACCGCCTTCGTCGCCGCACGGGACCGGCAGCGCCTCGGGGAGATCGCGTCCGTCCTCATCGGCTTCGGCGTCACCAAGGTGGTCGAGCGCCTCGGCCTCGCCCAGGTGGCGCGCCTCGCCAAGCGCCGGACGCCGCAGGTGGACATCGCCCGCCTGTCGCAGCCCCAGCGGGTGCGCCGGGCGATCGAGACCCTGGGGCCGACCTTCGTGAAGCTCGGCCAGATCCTGGCGAGCCGGCCCGACCTGCTCACCCCGGAATGGACCGAGGAGCTGGAGAAGCTCCACAGCCAGGTCTCGCCGATCCCGTGGGAGCGCATCCGGCCCCAGCTCGAGGAGGATCTGGGCGGCCCGGCCTCGGAGATCTTCGCCGAGTTCGACACCACGCCGCTCGCCGCCGCCTCCATCGCCCAGGTCTACCGCGCCCGCCTGCAGACGGGCGAGGAGGTGGTGGTGAAGGTGCTGCGGCCGGGCCTGCGCAAGACCATCGAGGCGGACTTGCGCCTGATGGGCCACGCCACCCGCATCGTCGTGGACGAGTGGCCGGAATTCGGCCGCTACCAGCCCCAGGAGCAGATGCGCCACCTGGCCAGCGGCCTCTACGGCGAGCTCGACCTGATCAACGAGGCGCGCAACTGCGAGACCATTGCGGCGATCTTCGCCGACCGCGACGATATCGTGGTGCCCAAGATCCACTGGGAATGGACCTCCGAGCGCGTGCTCGTGCAGGAATTCGTGCACGGCATCCCGCCCAACGACCATGCCCGCCTGGATGCCGCCGGCTACGACAAGGTGCTGCTCGCCCAGAAGGGCACCGACGCCTTCCTGCAGATGGCCCTGATCGAGGGCGTGTTCCACGCCGACCCGCATCCCGGCAACATGCTGATCATGCCGGACAACCGGATCGGCTTCATCGATTTCGGCATCATCGGGCGCCTGTCCCAGCGCCGGCGCACGCAGCTCCTGATGCTGATCGGCGCCATGCTCAAGGAGGATTCCGACGGGCTGATGGCCGTGCTCCTCGACTGGAGCGGCTCGAGCAACCCGGACCTGACCAAGCTGGAAGCTTCCTCGCAGGCCTTCGTCGCCCGCCACACCGGCGCCACCCTCGATTTCGGGGCGCTGCTCACCGACTTCATGACCATGGCCCGCGAGAACGACCTCGCCATGCCCACCGACCTCGCCATCCTGTTCAAGGGGCTGGTGACGGCCGACGGGGTGATGCGCCAGCTCGATCCCGGCTTCGACCTGTTCTCGGCCGCCGGCCCCACCGTGCGGCGCAAGCTCGCCTCGCAGTTCTCGATCAAGGGCCTCACCCGCAAGGTCGAGGCGGTGGGCGCCGGCCTGTTCGGCGCGGCCTCCGAGCTGCCGACCCTGATCCACCTGATGCTGGTGCGCCTGAAACAGGGCCGCGTCACCGTCGAGATCGAGCTCAAGGGCATCGAGAAGCTCACCCGCGGCATCGAGCGTGCCGCCGCCCGCATCGCGGTGGCGCTCATCGTCGCCGCCTTCGCGACGCAGCTCGCCCCCCGCTTCATGGACCTCGGCACGCCGGCCTTCATCACCGTCGGCGCGGTGGTCTGCGTGATCGGGATCGGCTGGCTCGTGCTGCTGGGGCGCAACAAGTAGCGGGTGGGGCCATCCTCAGGACGTCGCGGCGGGCTAGGCCTCGCGGGGGCGGACATCGGAGTCATCCACCGTGGCGTGCGCCTTCGACAGGTCGTGGGCGTTCTGCAGGTTGAGCCAGAACTGCGGTGCCGTTCCGAACCGGACGCCGAGCCGGATCGCGGTATCGGCAGTGATGCCGCGCCGCCCGCGGATGATCTCGGAGACGCGGTTGGGCGGCACGCCGATCTCCGCCGCGAACTGCCGGGCGGAGAGGTGAAGCGGCGTCAGGTACTCCTCGACGAGGATTTCGCCGGGATGGGTGCGGATGCGGGCCATGGCCGATCTCCTGGGTCATCGCGCGATCAGGTCTGCGGTCGAGGCACCGCGGGTAGGTTCCGTGAGGTTGTAATTTCCGTGGTGAAAATTACCTGAGGTTTGCATCTCTCAGTGGGCTGCCAACGAAAGGAAGTGTGCACCATGGCTGATCGCGCCGTCAGGAAGACCGGAAAGAACGCTCAGGGCGATATCACGGCGCTGTGCAACGATGGCGATGCGTGGTCGCCCCGCCGCAAGCAGGACGCCATCAACGACATCGAGACCGGACTTCACACCTATCACGTGCCTTGGACCAACGGACGGACCGAGATCCGGGTCGTCCAGGGGCCGAACGGCAAGTATCTGCGCACGGATCGGGATCAGACCACCCGGAACAACCTGGACGATCTTCCGGATTGCTGACTCCGTTCAGGGTCCGGGCGTGAACCCCGCGGCGGCCCGGCTTCCGGCGGGGCCGCCGTCCCGGAAGCGCGCATCGCAATTCTGTGGCAGAACGCGCGTCAGGACGAGGCCCACAAGTGCAGAGTCTCGTTCCGCGCCTGGGCGGGTTTGCGTCGATCCCCATTCCTCGACAGATCGACCGCCACCGGCGGGATCTCATGGCCCAGCAAGGTGAAATCCGGAAGCTTGAGCGGGGCGACCTCCTTCAGGCTATCCGGGTCATGCCTCAGCTTCTCACGCAACTCCATGAGGAGCCGCCCCAAGACGTTCCTGCCATGGAAGTTGCCGTTGCGGCCCCTGATTGCGCCCCAAAAATCGTCTTTTCGAGAATCCTCGACGATCGCTCTTTCGCTCGTTGCGAGAAGAAGATCTCCGAAGCTTGTCCAGTTCTGCGCCAGCTTGACCCGAAGACACCACTTCATGACGGGCACGCGCAGGTCGTCCCAGTGCTCACGACTGTCGTTTCGATAGGGTTTTGAGCGCATCTTCGCCGTCATCGGGCTGACCTGCTCCACGATGAGCTTCTGGACCTCGGGGCGATGCGGGAACCGGCACGCCTGATAGAGAGCTTCCGAGGTGCGCAACGATACCCCGGCCACCCGAAGCGGAAAGCCGGGTGCCATGTTCGACAGGCCACCGAACGCCTCGCCCGTCTTACGAAAGGCGACGACCTCGTCGGCGCGGTACATCCTCGGGTCGGGTTCGGCCATCACTTCAGTTCGTTAGCCTACGGAAGAGAGGGTACCACGGATCGCCGGCCCATAAAACCAAGGGCGCGTTGTTCGGACAGTTCCGAAATGTGACGAACAGGGTCCCGAAGCCCGTCGTCCGCATCGTCGTGTTGCCCAATGGCCTCTGGTGCACGTTTAGGTAGGGACACCTCGCACGGATCGCGACACCCATTCGAAGAAAATCCTGTTCCAGAAGCTCTCGCCCTTGGCTCGATGAGAAGAATTGCTTCGGCCCTAAGCTGTTGCCGGTTCGCCAGATCTGGTCTTTGCCGAGCGATTGGACATAGGCCACGACGTCGGGATCGCCTCCGGGACCGGTCGGCCTTAGGACATCCGAGTCGTCGCATCGAAAGAGACCGTCCTCGATCTCAATCTCGCACACCCAGCTTGATGTAATGTCTTTGTGTGAGGCAGCGATTGCTTCGGCCAGTCTCTTCTTCGTGAAATAAGTGCCCTGCGTATGCCGGGCAGCGAGCGCGACGAGAAGCTGTGCCTTCTGCGGCGCCGCGCCCTTGATCCAATGTTGCAGATCGGTACCGAGCCGGCCCCCGGAGAACAGTCCGTCGTCCAGGTAGAGAAAGTGATTTCCCTGGCCGCAGGCCGCGATCGATATCCCGCATTCCTCCTGCAGCGTCGCATCGAACAGAGCGAGGAGTTCGGTCTGCGACCGGCCGCGAGGCTGGATGTCGAGAAAATTCACCTGAGGCCAGAACGACGTCGGATCGCCATTCGTCCACGTCCTGTGGTTGATGAGGCGCCTGAGGAAGCGCGTCACGTCCGCGCGGGAAAAGTATGTCTTTCCCAGGACATGCTCCATCTCGGCAAGGATCGGTTGCTGGAGGCCTTCTGGAAATTGAGTGATCCATCGGTCGACATGGTCGGGCGTAGGTGGCGGCAAATCACCGGCACGGTAGTCTTGTGTCATCGCTGCGATCGATTGCAGCAGCCTGGCCCGTTCGGGCATCAAGTCCTCCCGCCATTCGGCGTCGGGTCTCGCCGCCCAACCCCATGATCGGGAAATCCTACTTGTAGTTGTATAGCTTGGCAATCGTTCAAGTTGCGAACCGAGGACGTTTCCCTTGCGAAGGCGTCACCGCTCGCCGGCACCCTGCATTGTCAGGTTGACCCTGTCTCCCGCGCCCACGGCGTTCAAAGGGCCCTTGCGGGCGTCGCCTGTCGGGTGGAGCGGCCCCCTCACCCCACCCGCCGCTTCAGCGGCGCGTCGAGGCCGCCGACGCGGAACCAGTGGTAGCCGTAGCGTTCCATCATCAGGCAGTGGCGGCCCGCGTCGTCGGCCTCGCAGCGGCGGCCGGTGAGGAGGTCGACGAGGATCCGGCCCTCCGGTCCCTCGACCCCGGCCGAGAGTTCGATCTCCATCGGCGTGCCCGCGAGGTTGTGCACGCAGAGCACGGAATTACCCTCCCAGTCGTAGCGGATCGCCAGGATCGCCGGCGAGGCCGTCTCGATCACCGCGAAGTCGCCCCAGCCGATCTCCGGCACCTCCTTGCGGGTGCGGATGATGCTCTCCATCCAGTTCAGGAGCGAGCCGCGGTCGTGGCGCTGGCTGGCCACGTTGACGTGGTCGAAGCCGTAGGCGCCGCTGCCGATCACCGGCAGGGTCGGGGTCTCGCTCTTGGTGAAGCCGCCCTGGGCCTCGGCGCTCCACTGCATCGGCGTGCGGGCGCAGTCGCGCTCCTTGAGCGAGAGGTCGTCGCCCATCCCGATCTCGTCGCCGTAGCGCAGCACCGGCGTGCCCGGCAGGGTGAACATCAGGGAATAGGCGAGTTCGATGCGCTGCTGGTCGCCCCCGAGCATCGGGGCGAGGCGGCGCCGGATGCCGCGGTCGTAGAGCTGCATCCCCTTCTCGGGTCCGAAGGCGGAGAACACCGCCTGGCGCTGGGCCTCGGTGAGGCGTCCGAGGTCGAGCTCGTCGTGGTTGCGCAGGAACACCGCCCACTGGGCCGAATCCGGCCGGTTCCAGGTCTTGCGCATCGCCTTGGCCAGCGGGCGTCCGTCGCCGGCGGCGAGCCCGTAGAACAGGGCCTGGTTGACCTGGAAGTTGAACAGCATGTGGAGCCGGTCGGCGTCGGCGCCGAAATAGTCCAGGTCCTTCCTGGGCAGGATGTTGGCCTCGCCCAGGATGATGGCGTCGCCCTGGCGCCACTGCAGGAACTCGCGGAAGTCGCGCAGCATGTCGAACTGCTCGTCGGGCTCGCCCGTGACGTCCGGCCCCTTCTTGGCGATGACGAAGGGCACCGCGTCCATGCGGAAGCCCGAGACGCCGAGCTGGATCCAGAAGCCCATGATCTTCTGGATCTCGGCCCGCACCGCCGGGTGGGCGGTGTTGAGGTCCGGCTGGAACGGCATGAAGCGGTGGAAGTAGTAGGCCCCCGCCTTGGCGTCCCGGGTCCAGGTCGTGGTCTGGACGCCGGGGAAGACCATGCCCTCGTCGGCGTGCGGCGGGCGGGTCTTCGACCAGACGTACCAGTCCCGGTAGGGTGAGTCGGGGTCCGAGCGGGCGGACTGGAACCAGGGATGCTGGTCCGAGGTGTGGTTGACCACGAGGTCGATGAGGACGCGCAGGCCCCGCTGCTTGGCCGCGTGGGTGAAGGCGACGAAGTCGCCGAGCGAGCCGTAATCCGGGTCGACGCCGTAATAGTCGGCGATGTCGTAGCCGCCGTCGCGCTTCGGCGAGGGCTGGAACGGCATCAGCCAGATCGCCGTGATGCCGATGCCCTGCAGGTAGTCGAGCCGGCGCTCCAGCCCGGCGAAGTCGCCGATGCCGTCGCCGTTGCCGTCGAGGAAGGTCCGCACCGACAGGCAGTAGACGACGGCGTTCTTGTACCAGAGGTCCTTGATCATGCCGTCGTCCCCGCGGGCGGGCGCCCGGGATCCAACGCGGATCCCCGGGCCAGCGTTGCCGTGCGCGGCGCCGGGGGCGGGAGGCCGCGAGCGCGGCCCCGCCGTCCTTAAATCAGCCGCCTTGTGCAGCGCATCTGCCACGCTCCGGCGCGCGGTCTCGGCTATGACCGTGCGGCCCCGACCGCGCCACGCCCAACCTCCGGTATCCCGGCCCGCATGAACATCATCCTGATCAAGCTGTTCGCCACCGCGCTGACGCTCAGTCAGGTCACGACGCGGCCGGATGCGGTGAAGACGCAGTTCGATCCCGTGGCCGACAAGGGCCAGGTGGTGCAGATCCTGCGCGACGGCTGCGCCCACATGCGCAAGGCCTTCGACATCGAGGACATCAACCTCGACGAGCTGATCTCCACGGCCATGGAGGACCCGAGCGCGGTGGCGGGCGCCAGCGCCCCGAAGATCCTGCACGGCCTCGACATCGGCGAGCTGAACGTCAGCTACCGCCAGTTCTGCAAGGGCGAGAACCCGAAGGACTCGCCCTTCGACGCGGCCGAGGTCATCGCCTTCTACAACAAGGCGGTGGCCGACCTGCCCTCCGCCGAGGCTCTGAAGGAGCGCAACCTCCCCGGCGCCAGCCTCATCCTCGACGGCGCGGGCAAGCGCTACGCCGAGGCCTTCGAGGCCAATGGCCGGCGCCTCAGCGTGCCCATCGCCGAGGTGCCGGTGATGGTGCAGAAGGCCTTCGTGGCGGCCGAGGACAAGCGCTTCGAGACCCACAAGGGCATCGACGAGCGCGGCGTGATCCGGGCTTTCATCGGCAACCTCGCCTCGCCGGGCCGCCCGGCCGGCGGCTCCACCATCACCCAGCAGGTGGTCAAGAACCTCTCGGTCGGCGACGACGTCACCTACGAGCGCAAGATCCGCGAGATGATCGTGGCCTCCCGCCTGGAGCACATCCTGTCGAAGCCCGGCATCCTCGAACTCTACCTCAACGGCATCTATCTCGGCCGCGGCGCCTACGGCATCGAGATGGCCGCGCGCAGCTATTTCGGCAAATCGGTGGGCCAGCTCACCGTGCCGGAGGCCGCGCTGCTCGCCGGCATGCCCAAGGGGCCGAACTTCTACAGCCCCGACAAGTATCCCGACCGGGCGCGCGAGCGCCGGGCCTACGTGCTCGCGCGCATGAAGGAAGAGGGCCTCATCACCGAGGCGCAGCTCGGCGAGGCGGCCAACGCGCCCCTCGGCCTCAAGCCGATCGAGGCGGCCCGGCGCGATTCCGGCTTCTACTTCGTCGACCACCTCGCCCGCGAGGTGCGCACCTTCGCGGGCGTCGAGTCGCTGACCGCCGCGAGCCACGTGGTACGCTCCACCCTCAATGCGGGCCTGCAGACCGCCACCGAAACGGCCCTGCAGGAGGGGCTCTCCACCTACGAGCGTTCCACCGGCCGCGCCCGCTACGAGGGGCCGGAGCTCAACCTCGCGGACGCGGTGCGCAAGCTCGCGGCGGCGGTGCCCGCGGCCGAGGCCTCGCCGCTGGGCGTGCCCCTCCTCACGGGCGATCCGGTCAAGCCCGTTCCGCCCCCCAAGACCCGGGCCGAGCGCAAGGCGGCCGCCGAGGCCGAGAAGGCCGCGCCCAAGGTCGAGCGCCCGAAGCCGGCCTGGCAGCGGGCGCTGGAGACCGCTCGGCCCGTGCTCTACGACGTGCACTGGCCGCTGGCCGTGGTCCTCGAGGCCGGGCGCGGCGGCGCCGCGAAGGTCGGCCTCGCCGACGGCCGCACCGCCAGCCTGGAGCCCGGCCCCGCGCGCGGAAAGCTCCAGCCCTACGACGTGGTGCGGGTGAAGCTGCGCGATCCCGGGGCGAAGGTGCCGCGCGCCGACCTGCGGGTCCGCCCGGCCGTCCAGGGCGCCGCCCTGGTGCTGGAGAACCGGACCGGGCGCATCCTCGCCATGGCGGGCGGCTTCTCCTATCCGGTGAGCCAGCTCAACCGCGTCACCCAGACGGTGCGCCAGCCGGGCTCGACCCTGAAGCCCCTCACCTACCTCGCCGCGCTCAATGCCGGCCTGCAGCCCAACACCCTGGTGATGGATTCCGCCATCACCCTGCCGCCCATCGGCGGGGTCGGCGATTCCTGGTCGCCGAAGAACTACGAGGGCTCCGGGGCCGGGGCCACGACCCTGCGCCGGGGCCTCGAATTCTCGAAGAACCTCGTCACCGCCCGCCTGCTCCAGGGCGGCATCGCCGACAAGGCGCCGGCCAGCCTCCAGAAGGTCTGCGACCTCGCCCTGGAGGCCCAGATCTACGCCGAGTGCGAGCGCTACTACCCCTTCGTGCTCGGCGCCCAGCCGGTGCGGATGGTGGACCTCGCGGCGTTCTACGCGGCGGTGGCCAACGAGGGCGCCCGTCCGGCGCCCTACGCCCTGGAATCCGTCGAGCGCGACGGCAAGACCCTCTATACCCGCGAGGCGCGGGCGCCGGCCCGCATCGGGTCGGCCGACCGGGTGGCGTTCTACCAGTTGAAGACCATGCTGCAGGGGGTGACCAACCACGGCACCGCCGCGGCGCTCAGCCGGTTCTCGTCCGCCATCGCCGGCAAGACCGGCACCTCCGAGAACGAGAACGACGCCTGGTTCGCGGGCTTCACCAACGAGATCACCATCGTGGTCTGGGTCGGCTACGACAATGCCGACGGCACCCGCCGGACCCTCGGGCGCGGGCAGACCGGCGGCCATCTCGCGGTGCCCATCGCGGGCACCATCCTCCAGGCGGCCTGGGCCAACGGCGTCCCGCGCACCTCCCTCGCACCCCCCTCCCCGGAGGCGCGCCCGTACCTCGCCGATGCCGCCATCGACCCGCGCAGCGGCGAGCGCGTGGAGGGCGGCGGCTTCCAGGAGCATTTCCGGATCAAGGACGGCCGCATGGCCGACACCCAGTACAAGCTGCTGCCGCGCGAGACCCGGACCGCCATGCGGCCCGATCCCGAGGACGGCGACCTCGGCGCCGCGGACGACGCCCCCGACGTGGCGGGCGGCCTGTTCGGCGACCTCGACGGTGCAAGACGGGCGCAGCCCGATTACGACCCGCGTCGGGCGCAGCCCGATTACGACCCGCGTCGGGCGCAGCCCGATTCCGATCGGCGCCGGGCGCAGCCCGATTCCGATGTCCTCGATCCGTTCGGCGAGCGGCGCAATCGCCGGGCGCAGTCCGAGACCTACCAGCCCTGGCCGGGCACGCAGCGCTCGCCCTTCGGCGACGAGGAGGAGGTCCGGCCGCGCCAGCGCCGCCGCGATCCCGACTACCTGTTCGGCGACGAGCCGCGCTTCTGATACGACGGCCGCGCGATCGAAATGGGCGCCGTCTCGGCAAGCCCGCGCGGCGCTCGCGGATTACCGAACTCCGCCATCCCGATGGGATCGACCGGAGTCCGCATGAGGGCGCTTCGACCCGGGCGCCGCTCCCGACCCCCCTCTCCCGACCTCCGAGGCCCCGACGTGCACAGGCAACTTCCGGCGACCCTTCTCCTCGCGCTCGCCCTGACGGGCGGCGCCCTGCGTCCGGCGCGCGCCCAGGAGGGCATCAAGCTCCAGCCGCCCGCCGCCCCGGTGGTCTCGGAGCGGATCAAGGATGTCCCCGCCATCGAGGCGGCGGGTCTGGCGAGCCTGAAGCCCGGCACCATCCTGTTCACCGACCATCGTGACGATCCGGCCAAGCCCGAGAACGGCCTCGTGCCCTATCTCGACTGGGGCAAGCTGCGCCCCGGCGAGCGCGCGGTGCTGGCGCCGCACCCGGACTACGCCGAACCCGACTACGTGCAGACCCTCAACGGGGTCGCCAAGCGCCGGCACGAGACCCTCAAGGTCTACGTGGCGCAGGGGCGCTTCGTGGTGGCGAAGGCCCCGGAGAGCATCGACCTGGCGTCCTACGCCACCCTCGGCTTCGTCGCGAAGATGGACCCGGTGATCAAGCACAAGGCGCTCAACCCCGCCGACGCGACCCCGAACAAGGACCCGGCCGCCGCCTTCGCCAAGCGGCCGGACCGGCCCTGGTGCGAGGTCGGCACCACCTGCATCGAGTCGCGCTACGACCTCGAGGGCAAGCTGCCGCTGGGCGTCAAGCTCGCCAACCGCCTCGAGGACGGGGCGACGAAGAAGATCGCCGAGTTCGTCTCGTTCCAGAGCGAGCTGCGCACCCTGCCCCCGGCGGAGATCGCGGCCCTGGGCAACCTCACCAAGGTCGACACGCCGGTGACCGGCGGGCTGGAGCAGACGATCTTCTGGGTCAACCAGATCCTGCGCTTCGGCAAGTTCCTGGCGGTGTTCCAGCCCATGCCGGGCGACCCGGGCAAGACCGTGGTGACCACCTACATGGCGCTGGCGATCAAGGGCGACGTCCTCGACCGCAAGCAGGAATACGCCCGCGTTCCGGTGCTCAAGAACCTGCTGCCGGCCCAGGTGCTGATGGGCAACTCGTCCTTCAACACCGGCACCTCGATCAGCGCCGGCCTGCCGACCTACGCCCGCAACCGCATGATCGCCTTCGCGGACGCGCTGGCCAAGAACTGAGGATGGGGGGATGGAGCTCCCCCCTCCCCCTTGTGGGGTGGCGTTGACGGTGGGGTGGCTCCGCTCGGGTTGAAACCCGACTCGCTTGGCCCTGCGAGGGTCTGCACCCGACGCTTTGCCGAAGCTGGGAACGTCCGCTTCGGAGCATTCAATGAGGCAGAGCTCTACGACTGGGTTAGTGATGCACTGCGCACAGGACGTAAATTCGTGACTTCGGACGTTCGCGAGGAGCAGCGGCCGTCAGCAACTCTGTCGTGTGCCTCAACGAACGATCCGAGCCGTGTGCTGAAGCCTTCGACCGCCGTCGCGAGGCTATCCCGATCGTTGCATGAAGAAGGCGACCGCCTCGTTCAGGGCTTCGGGCAGGAGGGTCATGTGAGTTCGGCCGTCGATGAGGCGGAAGGTGCTCGTCACGCCCGAGATCCGGCTCAACCGCTCCGTCATCGCACGGGTCAGTTCAACGGTGCGCGTCGATGCGAGGCGGGCGCGGCGGGCCTCCTGGTCCGGAGCGTCCCGTTGGAACGGGGCGAGCGCTTCCTCGTAGGCGCCTGCCAGCAGAAGCACGCGCGCGCCGTTTGGGCCGGCCCTCTTCAAGTCGGCGATGCTTCCGAGCACCACGGCGTCTTCCCAGTAGATGGACGGGCTGGCGGCGATCCAGTGCGAGAAGGCCGCGGGCGCCCGAGCGAGGGCGTAGAGGACGAACAGCCCACCGAACGAGTGGCCGAACACCGCCCGCCGCGATGGATCGACCTTGCAGCGCCGTGCGATCGCAGGCTGGAGGTCGTCCAAGACGAAGCGTAGGAACGCGTCGGCGCCGCCCGTCTGGACCGGAGGACCGCCGAGCTTCGACGGTGGGTAGGACCGTCCCGGCGGCGGCGTGTAGTCCCAGGACCGACGCGAGCCATCATAAGGCTCGTCCCCCGGATAGCCGATGCCGACGACGACAAAGCGCGTCGCGATACCCGTAGCGTCAGGATAGGGCGCCTGTACGCGTTCGATATCGATCGCCGTGGCCGTCACCGCGTTGCCGTCCAGCAGATACAGCACCGGCCAACCGTCCGCGGGCACCGCGCCGGGCGGAACGTAGAGCGTGATCCGCCACGGCATCTGCTTGCCGTTGCCGCCAAGATCGAAGGCGACGGCGCCGGTGAGCCGAGCCGGCTCGTCTGAAGCCGCACCGGCCAAGCTCGGCTTGAGCATCAGCCAAGCGGCGCCTGGAAGAGCCGCCAGGCCGCGCCGCGAGAGAAGTGCCCTCATCGGACACAGCTCGCGATCGACCCAACGGATGCGGAGATGGGTGCCCCGGTGCTGGGTCCGCCGTCTACCATCGGTAGATCAGGCTGCCGATGACCGTTGCTGGCGCGCCGCGATAGCAGAAGCCCGCCTGACAGGTGAAGTAATCGCGGTCGAAGATGTTGTTCGCGTTCACCTGAGCGCGGAAGCCCTTGTAGGCCGGGTCGATGGCGGCGAAATCGTAGGCGATCAACGCGTCGAACAGCGTCACCGTCGGGTTCCGGACCGTGTTCTCGTCGTTTGCGAAGCTGTTGGCGTTGAAGCGGATGCCGCCGCCGACGGTCAAGCCGCGCAGGGCCGAACTCGACGGGAACAGGTAGCTCAGGAAGCCGGTGAACGTGTCCCCGGGAATGCCGGAAAGGGCGTTGCCGTCCAGGGACTGGCCCGCGAACGAGGTCTGGCTCAGATAGCGCAGGTTGAGGTGCGTGTAGGCGAGGGTGAGGTTGGTGCCCGGCGCGAAGTTGGCGATGGCCTCCATCTCGAAGCCGCGGGACTCTACGGCGCCGGTCGCCACTTGGAAGGCGACGTTGTTCGGATCCGTGCGCAGGACGCTGCTCTGAACGATATCGAAGCCGGCGAACCCTGCCTGGATGTTCGTGCCGGGGATCAGGTATTTGACGCCGGCCTCGATCTGGTCCCCCGTCGCCGGTCTGAAGGCACGCCCGGCGGCATCGACGCCCGGCTGCGGCGCGAAGGTGGTGGCGTAGCTGGCATAGGGGACCAGCCCGGGCGCCAGGAGATAATTGAGACCGACGCGGCCCGTGAAGGCTTGGTCGTTCTGCTGGGTCGCGGCAGCGGGAGCCGCGGTCGTGGTCTGTGACACCCAGTCGTAGCGCCCGGTCAGAGTCAGCACGAAGCGGTCGAACTTGGCCTGCTCCTGCAGGTATAGGCCGACCTGATCCTGGCTCTGCGCGGTACGTGGACCCAACAGCGGCGCGAGGATCGGCTGCTGGCCGTAATTGCGCGTGACGAGGTTGAGATCGGGGGCCGCGCCGAAGCCGAAGCGATAATTGAAGTCCGAATGCGCGTAGTCGAGACCCGCCACCAGCGTATGCGCGACCGGTCCCGTGGTGATGTGCGCCTCGATCTGGTTGTCGAGCGTGATCTGGCTGAGGAACTGCCGCGAGTATCCGGTCGACCGGCTGGCGCTCGTGCCGTCGGGGCTGAGAGCGGCGATCGACGCGTAGCGATAATCGTTGCTGATGTCGTAGAAGCGGAAGTTCTGCCGGAAGACCAGATCCGCGTCGAAGCGGTGCTCGAACGCGTAGCCGACGCGTCCCTGCTTCTGCCGGAAGTCGTTGAAGGCCGGATCGCCCGAGTAAATCCGGGTCGGGCGCAGGTTCTGGTTGAAGAACGTCGTCGAGCCCGGAAGCTTGGTTTCCTGATACTCGCTCAGGAACGTGAAGGTGGTGTCGGCGGACGGCTTCCAGGTGAAGGACGGCGCGATGTAGCTCCGGTCGTCCGAGCCCCCGGGGATGAAGGTGTCTGACTGTCGCTTGATGCCGGTGACGCGGTACGCGAGCGTGCCGCCCGTGCCCTCGACCGGACCGCCGATGTCGAAATTGCCCTGGTAGCGGTCGAAGTTGCCGACCTGCAGCTGAACCTCGCCGAAGGGCACGAAGACCGGCCGCTTCGTGGTGACATCGAGGATGCCGCCGGGCGAGCCGAGCCCGTAGAGTCCGGACGCCGGTCCGCGCAGGATCGTCGCCGCCTCGATGCCGTAGGGCTCGATGCGCGGCACCGTCAGGCCCGACGCGATCTGGCGCAGGCCGTCCCGGTAGATGCCGTCGTAGGTCAGGCTGAACCCGCGGACGAAGAACGAGTCGAAGCGCGGATCGAAGCCGAAGACGTTCGAAGAGACGCCGGCCACATAGCCGATGGCCTCGTTGAGGGTCTGGACGTTGCGATCGTTGAGCGCCTCGCGGGTGAGCACGGTGACCGATTGCGGGGTTTCGAGCAGGGGCGTGTTGGTTTTGGTTGCCGTGGGGCTGACCCGGGCGGTGTAGCCGGTGATCCCGGAAGGGCCGCCGCCGCCGCCGCTGGTCGCCGCCGTCCCCCCATCACCACCGCTAAGATTCGCTCCGCTACCTGCCGCCGGCCCAGGGGAGGCCCCTTCGACGGAGAGCTGGTCGAGCCGAACGCTTCGTTCCTGAGCCGTCGCGGCCCCGGTGAGAGCCGTCGTGGCGAGCAGCAGAGCGCGGAGGGAAGAGCGATTGGGCATGGGGCACGCTGGCAGGCGCCTCGAACGGCGCAGTATCGTACTCATTGCGAGATACGACTTACGTGGCAAGTTGAAATCGTGTTATTTATCACACACTTAGAGCGCTTCAAATCTGAAGTCGTTCTAATCTAGCTCCACATAACGGCGAATAGTGAGATCTTACATAAGCCTATCATGATTGTCTTTCTTGGGCGGTTCAATCAATCTTGAGACGCTGCTTCATGGCAGTGGAATGACTGATTGTAGCGCTGAAGTCGGGTCGATGGCGGAACGTCTGCTTCAGAGCGAAGGATCAGGGGCCGCTCCCCACACACAGCAGCTCTTCGCAGGCTCGAGCGGATCGGGTTCTGACCCCGGCCTCCTCGGCCTGAGGGTCACCCAACTACCCCGCCGCCTAACCTCTCCCCACCAGGGGGGGAAGAACGCGCCTGTCGTCCAGGCCGTACGATCGCCGACGGCACCACATTGTCATTCCGGGGCGCCGTAGGCGAGCCCGGAATCCAGAGCCGCCGACTGTGCAAAGCCTTGCGCCACCTGCGCGTCTGGATCCCGGGCTCCGCTTCGCGGCCCCGGGATGACGGGGTGGGACCGAAGCCGTTCCGGCGATCGCCCCGGCTGGACGGAGTCGGGCCCCGTCGCTGCGGGCCTCGCGCTGAGGGCGGCGCGACCGCCATGCCCCCTCCCCACGAGGGGGGAAAAGGCGCGCCGGGGGAAACCGCCATCCCCTCAGTTGCCGCGGAAGGCGATCGAAGGAATCGAGGGCTGGGTGTACTGGCGGTTGACGTCGCGGCGGGTCTGGGTGCCGTTGGTGTCGCTGGACTGACGGTAGTTGCTGGTGTCGAAGGCATCCGAGATGCCGCTGCGCCCGCTCGGGCTGTCGCTGTTGCAGGCGCAGAGCCCGCCGAGGAGGGCGGCGGCGAGGGCGAGGGAAGCGAGGCGCATCGGTGTTTTCCTGTGACGAGAGCAGCGACCGTGGTGCTGCCCGGCCCCCTCGCCCGTCAAGCGAAAGGCTAACGAATCGTCTCCGGTTCCTGCCGCACTGATGTCGCCGTGCCACGAAAATGCTCACCACCTCGGCAAGGAAGCGGCGGTTCGGGGGTGAAGATGTGGAATCCGGGGGCTCCCAGGCTGGCGCTTTGCCCGCGAACACGCGAGACATAGTGCCGATGAGCAACGTCGTCCCCTTCCTCCGCCGCCCCGCCGCTCCGCCGGTCGTCGTCACCGACGTGGTGGCCGTCGCCGACGATCTCTTCGCGCTCCTGGAGCAGCTGGAGCTCGTGAGCGCCCGGGCCGCCGCCATGGGACGCCCGGCCCGCGAGGTCGAGCGGACGGTCCAGAACCTCCTGGACGCGGTGACCGCCGTGGAGCGAGCTCTCGACTGTATCGGCGAAGGCGACGAGGCGGGACAGGCCCGCTGAGGTTCGGCGCGGGACCCCGCTCCTTCATCGGCCGACGCCGCTCGGGGCCGGATTTCACGGCGTTCGTCGAACATTCCGACGGAGTTCCCATCAAAACGACAAGATTGTCTCAGCAAAAGTCTACTTGTAGACAGACGGATGCGTCGCCTCCGCGCTAGAGGCCGAAGAGACAGACGGTGAACACAGCGCGTTGCATGGGCCCGGCCTCCGATCGACTCACGGGCAATCTGCTCCTCGACGGCCTCCGGCCCGAGGATCGCGCCCTGCTCGAACCCCATCTCGACCCCCTGCCGCGGGAGCGCGGCGAATCGCTGTTCCAGGCCGGCAGCGACGTCACCGCCATCGCCTTCCCCTGCCGGCAGACGGTGGTCACGCTCATCGTCGCCATGCGCGACGGCCGCAGCGCCGAGGTCGCCACGGTGGGACGGGAGGGCGCCGTCGGCGGCGTGGTCAGCAGCGGCTTCCTGCCCGCCTCCTCCAACGCCGTCGTCCAAATCGGCGGCCCGATCCTGCGCATGGACGCGCTCCGCCTCCAGGAGGCCAAGCGGCACTCCCCGGCCCTGCGCAACCTGTTCACCCGCTACGCCGACTGCCTCCTCGCCCAGGTCCTGCAATCGGTGGCCTGCAACGCCCTGCACCCGATCGAGTCGCGCTGCCTGCGCTGGCTCCTGACCCTGCAGGACCGCATCGGCACCGACGTCCTGCCCGTGACCCAGGAGTTGCTCGCCGCCATGCTCGGAGTGCAGCGGACCTATCTCACGCGCATCCTGCGCGCCCTGCAGCAGCAGGGCCTGATCGAGGTCGGGCGCGGCCGCATCACCGTCCGCAGCCGGGCGCTGGTGGAGATGGCTGCCTGCGAGTGCCACGGCGTCGTCCGGAACCACTACGCCACGGTGCTCGGCGCGGTCTACGATCCCGGCGGCGCCCTCCTGGCGGTGGAGCCGCCGCCCGACCGGCGGGAGACCGAGGCGTCGCGCGAACTCGCGACGTCCGAACCGGCCTGACCCTCTCCCTCGCGACGATCCGATCCCCCGCCCGCCCCCGATGACGAAGCGCGCCGCAGACCAGCAGCCCGGCCCGGCCTCGACCGTCCCGTCCCCGGCCGACGCGGACGGAACGGCCGCCGTCGACCCTGCCTTCGAGCCCGCCGAGGCGGCGGCGCTCCTGCGCCTTGCCGCGGACTCGACCGGCCTCGGTCTCTTCGCCTACGACCCCGCCGCCGGGACCCTCCGCGCCGACGCCCGCCTCCGGACCCTGCTCGGCCTCGCCCGGGACGGACCCGTCGGCTATGCCGGCAGTTTCCTGGCCGCCCTCCACCCCGAGGATCGCGCCGTCGTGGACGCGGCTGTCGGCGCCGCCCTCGATCCGGCGGGCGCCGGGACACTGGACTGCACGTTCCGGGGCGTGACCTCGACACGACCCCGTTGGATACTGGCCCGCGCGCGCCGCGTGGTCGACCACGCGCGACCGGCCCGCCTCGTCGGCACGATGCGGGACGTCACCGAGACGAGGACGGCCGAGCCGACCGTCCGCCCCACCCGCGACGCCATCCGCGGCTGGGACCTCGCCACCGACACCATTCGGTGGAACGCCGACCTGGCCGCCTATGGCTGGGTGCCGGACGCGGTCGCGCCGACCTGCGCCTGGTGGCTCGCCCAAATCCATCCCGGCGACCGGTCCGGCGTCGAGGCCAGCCTGCGCAGCGCCATCGCGGGCGACGGCGAGACCTGGAGCCACGAGTACCGCTTCCTGCGCGCCGACGGCAGCTACGCCGACGTCCTCGACCGGGGAACCCTGGTCCGCGATCCGGACGGTACTGCCCTGCGGGTGATCGCCGCGATGCTCGACCTCACCGAGCGCAACCGGGTCGGCGCCCAATTCCGTGCGGTGTTCCAGGGCGCCAATGTCGGCATCGTCCAGTTCGATCCGCGCACCGTCCGCGCCTTCGCGGTCAACGCCAAGCTCTGCGAGATCTGGGGGGCGCCGGAATCCGAGATCCTCGGGCACTCGCTCGCCCGCTGGACACCGCCGGAGGACGACGACGCCCGGGCCGCCCTGCACGCGCGCCTCGCCAACGGGGAAACCCTGCAACTCCGCCTGGAGAAGCGGTACCGCCGGATGGACGGGCGCATCATCTGGGCGCGGGTCAATCTCGTCTCGCAGCGCCTGGGGGGCGACGTCCACGCCACGGCGATGATCGAGGACATCACCGAGGAGAAGCGCGCCGATGCCCGCCGCGAGGCCCTGATCGCCCTCGGCGATCGCCTCCGCGACCTGCACACCCATGCAGACGTGGTGGCGACGACGGCCGAAAGCCTGGGCCGGACCCTCGCCGTCGCCCGCGCCGGCTACGCCCAGGTCGATCCCGGTGGCCAGATCGCCTCGCTCAATCCCGACTGGACCGCCGAGGGCGTCGCGGATCCGAGTACCGTCCTCGGTCTGCCGACCGCGTCCCGCTCGACGCTGGCCGCGAGCGTCGACCGATTGGGGCGCGGTGACGTCATCAGCGTCGCCGACGTGGCGGCGACCCCCGAGCGCGTCGACGATCCGGAGGGCTATGCTCGGCTCGGGATGCGGGCGGTCATCAAGGTCCCGGTCCTGCGCTGGGGACGGCTGGTCGGCATCCTGTACGTTCTCGACCAGGAGCCCCGCGACTGGAGTGCCGGCGAGATCGCCTTCGCGCGAGAGGTGGCCGATCGTGCCTGGGGCGGCCTCACCCGGATCGAGGCGGACGAGCAGCAGCGCACCCTCAACCGGGAGCTGAGCCATCGCCTGAAGAACACCCTCGCCATGGTCCAGGCCATCGCCTCGCAGACCCTGCGCAGCGTCACCGATATCGAGGCGGCCAAGGAAGCCCTCGCCGCCCGCCTCATCGCCTTGGGCAAGGCGCACGACATCCTGCTCGATGGCGTGCACGAGAGCGCCGACATGGAGGCGGTGATGCGCGGTGCTCTCTCGATCCATGACGATCGCCAGCCCGGCCGCTTCCATGTCTCGGGGCCGCCTGTCCTTCTCGGATCGAAGGCGGCCTTGGCTCTCGCGCTCATGCTGCACGAGTTGGCAACCAACGCGGCCAAGTACGGCGCCCTCTCGGTTCCGGATGGCCGCGTCATCCTGGCCTGGAGCCTCGACGATGGCGCCGCCGGCACCACGGTACGGCTCACCTGGTCGGAGACGGATGGGCCCCGCGTCACGCAGCCGACGCACAAGGGGTTCGGCTCGCGGCTGATCGAGCGCGGCCTCGTCGGTGCCGTCGGCGGCGCCATCAGCCTCGAATACCTCCCGGGCGGCCTCGTCTGCCGCGTGGTGGCCCCGCTCGAGGGCTTCCAGGCTGGTGGGTGAGCGCCTGAGAACGTGACCGACATCGCGCGTCCTGCGCGTAACCCACGCATTGCCGCTGCACCGCACCTTGGGCTAGAGGGCGGGACCATGTGGACACGCCTTGCCCATCCCGGCCACTTCCTGCGCTGGACTCAGCCCGCGATGCCCTGGCTCGCCGGACTGTCGGGGTTGCTGCTCGTCATCGGCCTGTATCTCACTTGGTTCGTCGTGCCACCCGACTACCAGCAGGGTGAGACCGTGCGGATCATGTACATCCACGTGCCGGCGGCCTGGCTCGGCGTCTTCTTCTACGGCGCCATGGCGATTTCCGCCGTCGGAACGCTGGTCTGGCGTCACCCCTTGGCGGACGTCGCCCAGCGTGCCGCTGCTCCGATCGGAGCGGCCTTCACGCTGATCTGCCTCGTGACCGGGTCGCTGTGGGGTAAGCCCATGTGGGGGACCTACTGGGTCTGGGACGCGCGCTTGACGTCGATGCTCGTGCTGTTCCTGATCTATTGCGGGATCATAGCCCTGTGGCGGACGATCGAGGACCCGAACCGGGCCGCACGCGCCATCGCCATCCTCACTCTGGTCGGCGCGGTGAACCTGCCGATCATCAAGTTCTCGGTGAACTGGTGGTCGACCCTGCATCAGCCCGCCTCGATCATGCGGATGGGTGGGTCGTCCATCGATCCGAGCATGCTCTATCCACTGCTGGAGATGATCCTCGCCTTCACCCTTCTCGGCGTCACACAGCATCTCTATGCCATGCGCACGGAAATCCTGCGTCGCCGCGTCCGTGCGCTGACCCTTCGTGAGGCCGAGCGCCTGGATGCCGGCCCGGTACCCGGCCGGGACCTGCCGGTAGGCCATGCGCCGATCGGTCGGGTCGTCGAGGGACTGTGAGCCTCGCGTCGATGTACGCCCGAAAGTTGCGCGTCTTCGAACCCTCGTTAATGTGGTCCCGACCATGAATCTCGGCCAACATGCCGGCTACATCCTGGGCGCCTACGCCTTCGCCACTCTGGTGATCGCCGGATTGGTCGTCCACGGCTTGCGCGATCACCGAGCCCAGAAACGGGCCCTGGAGCGCCTTCAGGGCGAGTTAAAGGATGGTGCGGGGGCCCGGTCGTGAGCGCGCCTGAGCCCGCCGTAAAGGCTCCGGAGCCGGCCCGACGCTCCCTCCTGGTGATCCTGCCCCTCATCACCTTCGCGGTCCTCGCCGGCATCTTCTTCCTGCGGCTGCGCTCCGGCGCCGATCCAGCCGCCATTCCCTCAGCGCTGATCGGCAAGCCGGCGCCCGCCTTCACCCTTCCCGGCATGCCGGGTCTTGCCCCTGGCGGATCACCCGTCCCCGGCCTGTCGCGCGCCGATCTCCTGGGACAGGTCACGGTGGTCAATTTCTGGGCTTCGTGGTGCGCGCCCTGCCAGATCGAGCACCCGCAGCTCATGCGTCTGGCGCGCGAGCCCGGCATCCGCTTGGTGGGCATCGACTACAAGGATACCCCGGAGAACGGGCGCCGCTTCCTGACCCGGAACGGCGTTCCTTTCCAGGCGGTTGGCATGGATTCGGAGGGGCGAACCGGAATCGATTTCGGCGTCTACGGCGTCCCCGAGACCTTCATCATCGGACCGGATGGTACCATCCGCGACAAACTCGTGGGCATCCTCACGCCGGAGAGCTATCCGGGCGTGCTCGATCGGATCCGCTCCATCGGAGCGCCGCCTCCGTCCCGCTGACCCGCCGGGTGTTCAGCGCCCCGACCGGATCAGTCGGCGGTACTCGGTCTCGGGCACACCATAGCTGTCGCCGGCCGCGACCTTCAGCTTGGTCCGGTCGAGCACCTGCACGTGCGAGCGTCTGGCTTTGATCATGCCGGCCCCCTCGAGGCTGTGGATCGCTGTCGTCACGCCGGGTCGGCGTACACCGAGCATCGTCGAGAGGAACTCGTGAGTGACCGGAAATTCATCCCCGTCCACTCGGTCGTGGCACATCAACAGCCAGCGAGCGAGGCGTTCCTCCAGGGTGTGGCTGCCATTGGAGAGGGCGGTTCCTGCGGTCTGGAGATGGGCCACGTAAGCATAGTGAGCAAGGAGCCGACGCAGGTTCCGTCGGTCCTCGATGAGGCGCAGAAAGGCTGCGGCTTCAATCCGCCAGGTGTCCCCCTCGATCTGCACGAATGTCTCGTGCGGCGTCCGGTCGACGTCGAGCAGAAGCGGGACCCCGACCATGCCCTCCGGCCCGGTGATGCACACCTCGATGCGACGCCCCTCTGGTGTAGCGGCAATCTCCGAAGCGATTCCTGACTCCAGAAAATAGACGTGCGTGATCGGCTTGTTGGCAGCGATCAGGATGTCCCGGCGTCCCATTGCCACGCCCTCCGATGCGGCGTGGATCGCCGCATAATCATCGGGGCTAAGGATACTGAGGAGGTGGTTTCGAACGTAGCGCTGGGACGGCACCGGCATGAAACGTGGTGGCTCGTTAGAGCAGCCTTTAAACGTTTTGCTGCTCGGATAGGGGACGAACGTCTCTCATAGCCGGATCCAGGTTCTAATAAACCGCATAGGATGCCATTTGTACTATGTCGTACAATTCGCATGGCCGCGCTTCGTCTGATGGTGCTTCGCCCAGCACGCTACCGGACGATGAAAACCCGATTTCGAGCAGCATCTTTCCGGATTGATCCGTGACTTCAAAAGTGCGGCTGTCCCAAAGGTCTGGACCGCCGGAGGTTTTCGGATCGGGATCCGCGATCGTGCCGTGCTCCTGGTGATCGCCGGTGCGTCCTACGGTGCTCCGGAGGCCGAATACGCTCGCCTTCTTCAGGACGTCTGAGGAGCGGCACCCGACCGGATATCCTCAGGCTGGACCCACGCCCGCATCCGGCTCCTTGCGCTCATGGCGCATCAGGAGCGGCGTCTGAGCCAGCGCGAACGCAATGGTCAGTGGCATGATGCCGAAGACCTTGAAGCTGACCCAGAAATCCTCCGTCTGGGTGCGCCACACCACCTCGTTGATGGCTGCCAGCACCAGGAAAAACACGCCCCAGCGAAAGGTGAGCTTGCGCCAGCCGTCTTCCGTGAGGGCGAACATCGAGTCGAGCACCACCGAGAGCAGAGACTTGCCGAAGGCGAGGCCGCCCAGCAGCACCAGGCCGAACAGTGTGTTCACGATGGTGGGCTTCATCATGATGAAGGTCTTGTCCTGGAGCGCCAGGGTGAGGCCACCGAACACCACGACCACCACGCCGGACACCAGAGGCATGATGGGGAGGCGCCGCATCAGTGCGTAGTGGATGCCGAGTGCCACCACGGTGGCGGCGATGAAGATACCGGTGGCCACGAACAGCTTCTGGTCGGGATGCACACCGAGGCGCTCCGCGTAGGCGTTCCCGAAGAAGAAGACCATCAGCGGCCCGAGCTCGAGGACGAGCTTGAGGAGGGGTGGAAGGTGGCGGTGCGGGGGAACGGCTTCGATCTGCATGATGTCCATCTTAGGAGATTGCGGGCGACGACCCGCCGCGACAAGGCGTTTCAGTGGCGAGTGCCGGCTCAGCCGGCGTCCAGGCCCGCGATGGCGCGGGCGAAGTCGCGGGCCTCGAAGGGCTCCAGGTCCTCCACCCCCTCGCCCACCCCGATGAAGTGAACCGGCAGACCGAACTTGGCCGCCAGTGCCACCAGGATGCCGCCGCGCGCCGTGCCGTCGAGCTTGGTCATGACGAGGCCGGTCACGTTTGCGGCCTTCGAGAACAGCTCGACTTGGCTCAGCGCGTTCTGACCCACGGTGGCGTCGAGAACGAGGATCACGGCGTGGGGTGCCTGCGCATCGATCTTGCGGATCACCCGCAGAATTTTCTCCAACTCCGCCATCAGCCCGGCCTTGTTCTGGAGCCGCCCGGCGGTGTCGATGAGGAGCACGTCGGTGCCCTGGGTTTTCGCCGCCTCGTAGGCGTCGAAGGCGAGTCCCGCCGCGTCCGACCCCTGCGCCCGGGCGATCACCGGCGTCTGCGTGCGCTGGCCCCAGACCTTGAGCTGCTCGATCGCTGCCGCCCGAAAGGTATCGCCTGCCGCCAGCATCAGCGAGTGCCCCTCCGCTTTGAGTTTGAGTGCGAGTTTACCGATGGTGGTGGTCTTGCCGGCCCCGTTGACACCGATCATCAGGATCACGAAGGGCTTCTTCGTGGCATCGATGCGGAAGGGGATCGCCACGGGTGTGAGCGCACGCTCCACCTCCGTCGCCAGGATCTCGCGCACGGCATCCGGCGAGATGCCCTTCTCGTAGCGACCCTTGCCCACGGCCTCGGAGATCCGCGTCGCGGTCTCAATGCCGAAATCGGCCTGGATCAGGGCGTCCTCCAGTTCCTCCAGGGTATCGGCGTCAAGCTTGCGCTTGGTGAACAGGCCGGTGACCCTCTCGGTCAGCGCCGTGGAGGTGCGCTTCATGCCTCCCGTGAGGCGGCTCCACCAGCCACGCTTGGGCTCCTCGCCCGCCGCGTCGGGCTCGGGCATGAAGATCTGTGTCGAGACCTCGTCGGGCTCGGATACTGGCATGGGCCCCGCCTCGGGGGCGACGGCAGGCACGGGAGCGAATGCCTCGCTCGTCGTGCCGGCGGCCTCGGCGCCTCGATTTGGGTCGTCGCCGGCGGTGCCGGCGGGCGGACGCTCTTCGGCTCCCTCCACGGGCTGGAGGTCGGCCCCTTCGAGTTCGTCGGGCACTGCGTTCTTGTCGGGCGTGCCCGTGGCAGGCTCGCCGGGCGGAGGCGGTACGTGGGAGACGTCCGTGGCGGCGGTGGCAAAGTCCGGCTGGCCTTCGGAGAACGAGGCTGGGGAGTCCGGCGGGGGCGCGATCGGGGCGACGAGCGGCTCGGACTGCGCTGCAGGCGCAGGAACCTGTGTCTCGACCGGCTTCGGGTCCGGCGGCTGCACCGGTACCGGCGCGGGCCGCTCCTCCTCCTTGGTGCCGAACATCTTGCGCAGCAGCCAGCCCGGCCTCTTGTCTTCGCTCATTCCCGCTTGCTCCCCGGACCCGGCATGGTTAGCGCGAGGGTATGCCCCCAGCCGATGCCCTCGTAACAGACATAGGCGCGCGCCTCCTCTACCGCGATGCCCTAGTGCTCGTCATCGACAAGCCGGCCGGTTTGCCCGTGCATCCCGGCCCCAAGGGTGGCGAAACCCTCACCGATCACCTCGACGCCCTGCGCTTCGGGTTGCCCCGTCGGCCGGAGGCCGCCCACCGCCTCGATCGCGACACCTCCGGCTGCCTCGCCCTCGGACGCCACGCCAAGGCGCTCGCGCGCCTCAACAGGCTTTTCGCCGCCAGCGGTACGGTGGAAAAGACCTACTGGGCCTTGGTGGAAGGCGGCCCCGAAGAGCAAGCCGGCGCGATCGACCTGGCGCTGGCGCGGCGCTCCGACGATCCGCGCTCCTGGTGGATGAAGGCCGATCCGGCCGGCGACCCTGCGCTGACCCGCTTCACGGTCCTTGGACGCGGCGGCGGCCTGACTTGGCTCGCCCTCTCGCCGGTCACCGGCCGGACCCACCAACTGCGGGTCCATTGCGCCACGATGGGATTCCCGATTCTCGGCGACTCCATCTACGGTACTGCGCCCCGCAGCGGAGGGCCCGGTCTGCAACTGCATGCCCGCGCCCTCAGCGTGCCGCTCTACCCGAAGAAGCCACCGATCCGGGTCGAGGCACCTGTACCCGCACACATGCGGGCAGGCTTGGCGGCCTGCGGAGCCGAGCCCTCTGGACCGTCCTGAGGGAGATCGGGCCGCCTTTCGGCGGGCGCTCAGGCGGCGATCAGCATCCTGCCGTCATGCCCCGTGATCGTCACGTCGGTGAGAATCCCTGGCGACGTTCCGGAGGGGAGCCGGACCGGCGTGAAGGCTTCCGTGCGGCCGAGGCCGCCCCGCTCGGTCAGGACTCGGCGCGTGCGGCCCACTTCGCTGGCGAGGTACGTCGTCAGGGCGGCGTCGCCGGCGGCACGGAGGCGGGCGGCACGGGCTCGGACGACGTCGCCGGGCACGGGCGGCATCCGGGCGGCGGGCGTGCCGGGGCGGGCGGAGTACGGGAAGACGTGGAGATGGGTCAGGCCGCATTCGGCGACGAGGTCGAGGGAGCGGGCGAACTGCGTCTCGGTCTCCGTGGGGAAGCCTGCGATGAGGTCGGCCCCGAAGACGGCATCGGGGCGCAAGATCCTGACTCTGTTGCAGAATTCGATCGCGTCGGCGCGGGCGTGCCGTCGCTTCATCCGCTTCAGGATGAGATCGTCGCCAGCCTGGAGGGAGAGGTGAAAGTGCGGCATCAGCCGCGCTTCGTGCGCGATCGCCTCCATCAGCGCCGCGTCGGCCTCGATGGAATCGATGGAGGAGAGGCGTAGCCGGGCAAGCCCGGGGACCCGCGCGAGGATGGTCCGTATCAGAAATCCCAGGCTCGGAGACGCGTCGAGGTCGCGCCCATAGGCGGTCAGGTCGACGCCCGTGAGCACCACCTCGCACCCGCCGGCCTCGACGATGCGGGCGACCTGGTCGACCACATCCGCCACAGGCACGGAACGTGAATTTCCGCGGCCGAACGGGATGACGCAGAACGTGCAGCGATGGTCGCAGCCGTTCTGGACGGGCACGAAGGCGCGGGTCTGTCCGGCGATGCCGGCGATCCGGGTCGGGCTCGCACGACGCACCGCCATGATGTCGTCGACACTGGTTCGCATATCCGGCCGGACCGGCAGTGACCAGGTCTCGGCCCGGCCCTTCGCGTCGTTGCCGACGAGGCGCGCGACCTCCGGCATCGCCGCGTAGGCGTCGGTCTCCACCTGGGCGCCGCAGCCGGTGACCACGACCTCTGCGCCGGGCCGTGCGCGGGCGAGCTTGCGGATGGCCTTGCGGGCTTGGCGCCCGGCCTCCGTGGTCACCGCGCAGGTGTTGACGATGACGAGGTCCGCGGAGGCGGCGCCCGACTCCGCGTGCCCACGCATCACCTCGGACTCGACGGTGTTGAGGCGGCAGCCGAAGGTCAGGGTCTCGACCGCCATCTCAGGCAGCATCCCCGTCCGGATCCTCGGCGGCGAAGATCCCGGGGGGCAGGCTGCCGTCCCATTCCAGGGCCACCGGGCCGGTCATCAGCACGTGGTCGTCGGCGCGCCACTCGATGACGAGGTCGCCGCCCGGAAGGCCGACGGTCGCGCCGCGGCCGATCATGCGCAGGCGCGCGGCGGCCACCACCGTGGCGCAGGCGGCGGTGCCGCAGGCCAGCGTCAGTCCGGCCCCACGTTCCCAGACCCGCAGCTTGATCCGGTCCGGCCCGACGACCTGGGCGACCGAGATGTTGGCACGGTCCGGGAAGATCGGGTGGTTCTCCAGCATCGGGCCGATGCGGGCGAGGTCGTAGGTGTCGGGATCGCGGTCCACGAAGAACACCGCGTGCGGATTACCCATGTTGACGACGCCGGGCGAATGCAGAACCGGATCGTCGATCGGGCCGATCTGAAGCTCGATCCGGCGGGTGTCCTGGAACGGCTCGGCCAGGGGAATGTCGGTCCAGGCCAGCTTCGGCCGACCCATGTCGACGGTGAAGGAACGCTCTGCGACGCGCTTGACGCCCACGAGGCCCCCCCGGGTCTCGAGAAGCAGCCGGCCGCTCTCGGCGGGCCGCGCCATGGCGGGATCGTCGAGCATCGCATAGGCGACGCAGCGCGTGCCGTTGCCGCAGGCCCCGGCTTCCGAACCGTCGGTGTTGTAGATCCGCAGGAACGCATCGGTGCCGGCTGTGCGGGCATCGTGGATCACCATGAGCTGATCGAACGACGCACGCGGATAGGCCGCGATGGCGCGCGCCTCCCCGGCCGTCACCTGCGTCTGTGTCCCGCGCAGGTCCAGGACCACGATCTGGTTGCCGGCTCCGTGCATCTTCAGGAACCGCCGATGGGCAAGTTCGCTCATGCCGCCTCGTCTCTGTGCCTTGCGTCCGGGGTGTTCGATCGCGTGGGGCTCCGGTCCCCATCGGGGCCAAGGCCTTCCGTGAGGCCGAGGCCTCCCGCGGGGCTATAGGCCAAAGCGACAGCGCACGCACGGGCCTCCAGTGGCGCGGCTGCGTTGCAGAAGCGCCGCGCCCCGCCGGCTTCGTGCGGCGCGACACCCGGGACGTCTCGCCGGGCGGGAGCATCGGGCCTAGTTTCCTGGCACGAGCCCGGAGGCATGCGATTCGCCCTGCCCCGCGCCGATCCGGAGCCACCGCCTTGACCCGCCCACGCTTGAAGTTGCTCGCCGGGGGCCTCGCTCTCTCGGTTGCCTGGGCCGCGAGCCCGGCTCCGGCTCAGCCGGTGACGCCGCCGGCCGCGGCCGACCCGCTGCCGACCACCACCAATCCCGATCCGAAGTCGCCCGGCACGGCGGACATCCCGGTGCCGGCCCAGGCCGGCGCGGCCCCCTCTGCGACGCCGACGGCCGGCCCGCGCCAGACCCTGGTGGCGACGCCCGGCGACGCCAACGACGTCGACGAGGTCTCGTTGCCCGCCAAGCCGGCGGCGATCCTCGCCGGGCGGACGAAGTGGGAGGAGGCGGTGCCGAGCCTCAAGGCGGCCTTCCAGCGCATCGAGGCGGACCTGGCCAAGGCCGGCATCCAGGCGGTGGGGCGTCCGATCGCGGTCTTCGCCAAGACGGACGACGATGGCTTCCAGTACGATGCGATGATCCCGATCGCCGCGATACCAGACCCTAAGCCCGCGGAGGCCGACGGTCTGCGCTTCGGCTCCACACCGAGCGGACGCGCCCTGCGCTTCCCGCACAAGGGCTCCTACGACGAGATCGACGGCACCTACGAGACCCTGACGGCCTATCTCGACGCCAAGGACATCGTGGTGCAGGACCGGTTCATCGAGGAATACGTCACCGACCTGAACGACAAGGCCGACGAGAAGCTCGACGTGAACATCTACGCCCTGCCGAAATAGCGGCCGGCCGGACCGCGTTCGGGGCGGAGCCGCGCCGCCTCCCGCTTTTGAGCTGGATCACGCGGGCCCGCCCATCGAAGGAGCGGTCGTCATGGCCGACGACGATCGGGCTCCATCCCGCGCGCCTCAGGTCGGGCGGCGACTGCCTGGAGGGCAGATCTGGCAGGCGATCCACGAAGTTCTTGATCGGCCGAGAGCCGTCGAAGTGGATCTCCATCTTCAGCGAATCGTCGGAATAGGCCTCGAGACCGCTGGCCCCCCCGTTCTGCAGGCCATCCGCCGGAGGCTTTGGAGGCAGGACCTGCACGCTGGCTTAGCTTTACGGACCTGACCTGAAGTCCGGTGGTGCGAAGATGCTGGCGAAAGCGATAGGAAGGAGATCGTTTTGCCGCGCACCGAAGGGGCACTGGGCTGCGGCGGCTCCCTCAAAACAGACTGGCCTGCGGGGATCGCTCGGTACGCCGGCCCCGTTCCAGTTCCAGCAGGAAGCGCTTCGTCTCGAGGCCGCCGGCGAAACCTGTCAGGGCTCCGCCGGCGCCGATGACTCTGTGGCACGGCACCACGATGGGCAGTGGGTTGGCACCGTTGGCCGCACCGACGGCCCGGCTGGCGCTCGGGCGCCCGATCCGGCGGGCGAGTTCGCCGTAGTTGATCGTCTTGCCCGGTGGGATCTCGGCGAGTGCCTGCCAAACCGTGTGCTGGAACGGCGTCCCTCGTGGTGCGAGGGCGAGGTCGAAGCGGGTGAGGCATCCGTCGAAATAGGCACCCAGCTGGACGCGGGCTTGCGCGAAGGCACCGTCGTCGCGCTGCCAGTCCGGAGCCGGGGTCACCGCTCTCCGGCCACTGCGAAAGCCGATGCAGGCCAGCGCCCCGTCCGCGCCGGCGAGGACCAGCGGACCGATCGGGGTCGGAAGGATCGTGTAGCGTCGTCTCGGCATGGGCCGCCCTATCGGTCAAACCCGTCACCCGCGACGGGCATGTCGGCCGGCTGCGAAGCGCTATCGGGCGACAGGTCTGAATTTCGTCCTGCGTCTCCAACTAAAAGAAGAAAAACCAACCTAGAGTTTGCATGTCGCCCGGGTGCTCCCTAGGTGCGGGCGATAGAATGGCCGCGAATCGGCCACTTACCGTAGGAAAATAGCTTGCGTGTGTAGGAGGAGCTGTCCTTACGTGTCGGCAAGTCTTGATTCCTCGTCCTGACATGAATGTGCCGTGCGACATCTCGGCGATCGACAGGATTTCAGGTGAGCACGATGGCGGGTGATCCGCATTCCGAGCCGATCGTCTCGCTTCCCCGGAGACATTTCACCGCGACGATCACCTCGCCGCGCCAGCTTCAGCAATTCAACGATCACGGCGGCATCGCGGTCAATTTCGACACGCAGCGCTCGACCACGCCCGAAATCATGATCACCGGCTTCTACGGCGAACCCTTGAGCCTGTGGCGGACGCACTCAGCCAGCGGGTTCGTGACCAAGCCGAAATACAATGCACGCCTGCTCTCGATCAGGTTCGTGACGACCGGGCACATCGTCTATCGGCGCCGGAGCGGCGAGATCGAAGGGATGCCGACGCATGCGACGCTCGTCAATTTCGACGATCTGCGCGAGACCCAGGCCTCGAGCGCCTTCAGTGCGGTCGGCGGAACCTTCGGAGTCGATGTCCTGGCGGCTGCCCAGGCCGCCCTCACGGGCGGCAGCGAGCCCGATCTGGCCCAACTCGCCCCCGTCGTCGATGTGGCGGCACCCGGCATACGGTCCCTGTTCCTCACGCTGCGGCAGGCCCAGCATCGAATCGAGGGAGCCGACCGGCACGACGACCTGATCTTTCCCCTTATCCAGGAGATCCTGAGCTACCAGCTGCTGTCGGCTTGGCCGAGGCGCGTTGCATCTGCCCCGTCCAGTGCCAAGGACATTTCCTCCCGCAGTCTCCGGGCGGCGCTGGATTACATCGAGGCGAACCTGTCGCAGGCTCTGACCTTGGCCGAGATCGCGGCGGCCGCCGAGATCAGCGTCCGCTCGCTCCAGGACAAGTTCCGGCGGGAGATCGGATGCACGCCGGTTCAGTTCATCATCGAACGGCGCCTGGCGCGGGCCCATGCGGATCTGGTCTCGTCCACCGGGGAGCCCCTGTCCATCGCCGATGTCGCGCGCCACTGGGGTTTCGTCCACATGGGCGACTTCGCTCAAAGGTATCGCCGCCTCTACGGCCGCACACCCACCGAGACGCGCCGGAACAACAATCGCCCGGCTTGATCCGACCGACGGCACAGTCTTGCTTGTCAAGATTGCGCAAGTTCGTGTCGATATTGCGAAAATTTGACATTTACTATGACAGTCTCTACTATAAAATCGGAGCGATGCTGGTGACGTTACGACGTGTTGCCGCTATCGCGGTTGTATTTGCTGCCAGATTCTATGGTGTGCGTTGTGAACTCTCCGTCGATGGTCGAACCGCCCGTGTCGCCCCATGCCGTATACTGAACCCACGCTTTCTTGGCTCGAGAACCTGAACCGGCGCGAACGCGTCGCGCCGCCGGCCTATGCCAAGGACGCCCCGACTGGCGCGATCGGCCTTCGACCGCCGACCGTCGACGTGGTTGCGGGTCTCGAGGACGAACTGCAGAAGCGCCTCGGAGAGGTCGTGTTCTCGACGCTCTGCGAGAAGCTCGGCAGGCCGAACGTGGTGCTGACGGAGGGCGATGCCGACATCGAGGCCGACGGGCTGACGGCAGACCATCTGCGAGCGGCGCGTGCGTTGCTCAACTGGTCGATGTCCGATCTGGCCTCGAAGAGCGGTCTGTCCATCTCGACGATCAAGCGCGTCGAAGTGGAACCGCAGGACGTGACTCGGCGGAGCTACCGGCTCGTGGTCGAGACGTTCCGAATGGGCGGCATCCGCTTTCTCACCCTCGATGACGGTACCATTGCGGTGGCCAAGGTCATCCCGGCCGCTCCCGGCGTCGCCGAGCTCCCGCAGTTACAAGGCTCCACGTCCCCGCGCCGCGCCGGATAATTCGGTCGCCCGGCCTGGCCTTGGCCGCGCAGTCGTCGCCGGCACCCGCAGCGTCGTGGGCCTCCGCTCCCGGCTCGGAAAGTCTCGGTCGCTGGTGGCGATGTCGCGCGGTCCGCGCATTCGCGTGTTTCCTGACCTTCGAGGCCGGTGTGCGGGAGGCGTGTTTCGCTGCGGGAATGGAATGTCTTCCCCGGCGATCAACAGGCTCGATGCTTGTGGATGACCGTAAGGTCAAGTTCCAGCCACATTCGAGCGGAAGGTTCGACGCTCGGCTGTTTCAGCGGAGGCTGTCATGACAGTGACGATCTTTGATCCTCTGACCGGGAAGATGGTAACCATCACGCTGCCCGACCGGGTCTAGCCCGGGTCGGCGCTCCCGCCCCGGGTGGGACGGGAGCGTTCGACGGACGGGCGCTACTCTGCCGCCTCACTGTAGGACTCGACGGGCGGGCAGGCGCAGACGAGGTTGCGGTCGCCATAGGCGTTGTCGACCCGGTTGATCGGGGGCCAGTACTTGTCCATCCCGAGGCTTCCCGAGGGGAAGCACGCCGCCTCGCGCGAATAGGGGCGTTCCCAGGTCCCGACGAGATCGCGCACCGTGTGCGGCGCGTGCTTGAGGGGGTTGTTCGCCTTGTCCATCCGGCCCTCCTCGATGGCGCGAATCTCCTCGCGGATCGCCAGCATGGCGTCGCAGAAGCGGTCGATCTCGCCCTTGGTCTCGGATTCGGTGGGTTCGATCATCAGGGTGCCGGCCACCGGCCAGGACATGGTCGGCGGGTGGAAGCCACAATCGATCAGGCGCTTGGCGATATCGTCGACGCTCACGCCGGCGCTTTTCTGGAAGGGCCGCACGTCGATGATGCACTCGTGCGCCACCCGGCCGTTGGCGCCGGAATACAGCACCGGATAGGCGCCCTTCAGGCGGGCCGCGATGTAGTTGGCGTTGAGGATGGCGATGCGGGTCGCCTGGGTCAGGCCGCGCCCGCCCATGAGCAGGCAGTAGCTCCACGAGATCGGCAGGATCGAGGCCGAGCCGTAGGGCGCGGCCGAGACCGCCCCCTCTTCCCCGTTGCGCGGGTCGGAGGGCAGGAACGGGATCAGATGCGCCTTGACGCCGATCGGACCCATGCCGGGGCCTCCGCCGCCATGCGGGATGCAGAAGGTCTTGTGCAGGTTGAGGTGGCTGACATCGGCGCCGATGTCGCCGGGCCGCGCCAGGCCCACCAGGGCGTTGAGGTTGGCCCCGTCGAGGTAGACCTGCCCGCCATGGCCGTGGACGATGTCGCAGATCGCGCGGACCTGGACCTCGAACACCCCGTGGGTCGACGGGTAGGTGATCATGCACGCGGCGAGCTTTTCGGAATGCTGCTCGGCCTTCCGACGGAAATCGTCGAGATCGACGTTGCCCTGCGCGTCGGCGCCGACGACAACCACGCTCATGCCGCACATCTGCGCCGAGGCCGGGTTGGTGCCGTGGGCCGAGGACGGGATCAGGCAGACGGTCCGGTGCGTGTCGCCCCGCGACAGGTGGTAGGCGCGGATGGCCAGCAGCCCCGCGTATTCCCCCTGCGCGCCGGAATTCGGCTGCATCGAGATCGCGGCGTAGCCGGTGATGGCGCACAGCTTCTCGGACAGGTCGCCGATGAGGGCCTGATACCCTTCCGCCTGATCGACCGGCACGAAGGGGTGGATCTCGGCGAATTCCGGCCACGAGATCGGCAGCATCTCGGCGGTGGCATTGAGCTTCATCGTGCAGGAGCCGAGGGGGATCATCGCCCGGTCCAGGGCCAGGTCCCGGTCGGCGAGGCGGCGCATGTAGCGCGTCATCTCGCTCTCGGCGCGGTTCATGTGGAAGATCGGGTGGGTCAGGTAGGGCGAGATCCGCACCAGTCCGGCGGGCAGGCGGGTCTCGGGCCAGGCCTCGTCATAGGCCGGGTCCGTGGCCCCGAAGGCGCGCCAGACGGCCTGGAGGATGTCGGGACGGGTGCGCTCGTCCACCGTGATGCCGATGCGGTCCTCGCCGACTTTCCGCAGGTTGACGCCGTTGGCCACCGCCTGTCCGAGGATCAGGCCCTGGAAGGCGCCGACCCGCACGGTGATCGTGTCGAAGAAGTGCTCCGGCTCCACCGTGAAGCCGAGGGCTTCCAAGCCGCCGGCGAGGCGCACGGCGTCGCGGTGGACCCGGGCGGCGATGGCCTTGAGCCCGCGCGGGCCGTGGAACACCGCATACATGCCGGCGATGACGGCGAGCAGCACCTGCGCGGTGCAGATGTTCGACGTCGCCTTCTCGCGGCGGATGTGCTGCTCGCGGGTCTGGAGCGCCAGGCGGTAGGCGCGGTTGCCGCGGGCATCCACCGAGACCCCGACGAGACGCCCCGGCAGGGTGCGCTTGTGCGCGTCGCGGGTGGCCATGTAGGCCGCGTGCGGGCCGCCATAGCCCATCGGCACGCCGTAGCGCTGCATCGAGCCGACGGCGATGTCGGCACCCATCTCGCCCGGAGAGGTTAGGAGCGTCAGGGCCAGGGGGTCGGCTGCCACGACCGCGACCGCACCGGCCGCGTGCAGATCGGCGATGGGCCGGGTCAGATCGCGGATGCCGCCGCAGACGCCGGGATACTGGAAGATCGCGCCGAAGACCTGGGCGGGGTCGAGGTCGCTGGCCGGATCGCCGACCGCGATGGTCCAGCCCAGCGGCGCGGCGCGGGTGCGCAGCACCGCGATGGTCTGGGGCAGGCACTCGGCATCGACGAAGAAGGTCGTCTTGCCATTGGCGGAGATCCGATGGGCCATGCCCATGGCTTCCGCGGCGGCGGTGGCCTCGTCGAGGAGCGAGGCGTTGGCGATGTCGAGGCCGGTGAGGTCGCAGACCAGGGTCTGGAAGTTCAGGAGCGCTTCGAGGCGCCCCTGGCTGATCTCGGGCTGGTAAGGCGAGTACGCGGTGTACCAGGCCGGGTTCTCGAAGATGTTGCGCTGGATCACCGGCGGCATGGTGGTGCCGTGGTAGCCCTGGCCGATCAGCGAGACGAGCAGCCGGTTCCGGTCGGCGATGCCGCGCATGTGCTCGATCACCCGTCGCTCGGTCATGGCGACCCCGAAATCGAGGCGCTCCTCCTGGCGGATGTCGGCCGGCAGGGTCTCGTCCATCAGGGTGTGCAGACTCTCGGCGCCCACGATGCCCAGCATCGCGTCGATTTCCTGCGTCGTCGGTCCGATGTGGCGGCGGTTGGCGAAGTCGTAGGGGTCGTAGCGATCGGTCGTCATGTGTGGCCTCGGAAGGTGAAGTGTATGGACTGCGCCGAGGCTCTCACCGGTCTCTGCGAGAGGGAGCGCAGGGGGCGTAGGGCGTGTCTGGTACCTGCTCGAAGCACCGCGTCATCCTGGGGCCGCGCAGCGGAGCCCAGGGTCCGGAACCGCCGGTGGTGCACGGACTGCGGCGCCGTCGGCGGTTCCGGATTCCGGGCTCACCTGCGGCGACCCGGAATGACGGCGTGCCCTGTGAGGCGGTCGTCGTCCCACGTCGGCGCGGCGCTACTCGGCGAGGGCTGCTCGGCGAGGGTTACTTGGCGACGACTACTTGGCGAACTCGGCGTAGGCGGCCTCGTCCATCAGCCCGTCGAGGCTGGCCGGATCGTCGAGGCGGATGCGGTAGAGCCAGCCGGCACCCTGCGGGTCGGCGCCGACGCTGGACGGGTCGGCCACCGCCGCCTCGTTGACCTCGGTCACCTCGCCCGAGACCGGGGCGTAGACGTCGGAGGCCGCCTTCACCGATTCGACGACGGCCGCGGCCTCGCCCTTGGTCAGCTTCGCGCCGACCTTCGGCAGTTCGATGAAGACGAGATCTCCGAGCTGCTCGGCGGCATGGGTGGTGATGCCCACCGTGGCGACGTCGCCGACGCAGTCCAGCCACTCGTGCTCGTCCGTGAACTTCCGCATCGCTCTCTCCTGGTTGATGGCAAGGCCGGGGTGATGGAACGGGCCGGATCAGACGCGCTTGAAGCCCGCCGGCACGAAGGGAAGGCGCGCCACCGCGACGGCGAGGCGCTTGCCGCGCACCTCGGCGAAGACGCGGGTGCCGGGGGCGGCCAGCGCGGCCGGCAGGTAGCCCATGGCGATCGGGGCCTGCAGGCTCGGCCCGAAGCCGCCGGAGGTCACTTGGCCGACCGCCGCGCCGGTCTCGTCGGCGAAGAGCGGCGCGCCTGCCCGTACGGGCGTGGGTCCTTCGGGCGCCAGGCCGACGCGCCTGCGGGCCGGTCCGGCCTCCAGGGCGTCGAGGATACGCGCGGCGCCGGGAAAGCCACCGGCCCGGGTCCCGCCGCGCCGGCGCACCTTCGGAATGGCCCAGGACAAGCCGGCCTCCACCGGGTCGGTGCCGGGATCGATGTCGTTGCCGTGCAGGCACAATCCGGCTTCGAGGCGCAGAGAGTCGCGGGCGCCGAGCCCGATCGGCAGCACGGCCGGATCGGACAGCAGCGCTTCGGCCAGGGCCTCGGCCCTGTCCTCGGGTACGGAGATCTCGAAGCCGTCCTCGCCGGTATAGCCGGAGCGACTGACGATGGCGGATGTGCCGAGGAGGCCGAGCATCCGCACGTCCATGAAGCGCATCTCGGCCACCTCCGGCGCCAGCCGGGCCAGGGCTCCCTCCGCACCCGGCCCTTGCAGGGCGACGAGGGCACGGGCCAGCACGGTCACCTCGCAGACGTCCGATAGGTGCGCTCGGAGATAGGCCTCGTCGGCCACCTTGTTGGCCGCGTTGACCACGAGGAACAGGCTGTCGCCGCAATGGGCGACCATCAGATCGTCGCGGATGCCGCCGGACGTGTCGAGCAGGAGTCCGTAGCGCTGTCGGCCCGGCTGCAGGCCGAGCACGTCGATGGGAAGAAGGGCCTCCAGGGCACGCGCGGCGTCCTCAATGTCTCCCGAGCGTGGGACCAGCCGGATCTGGCCCATATGCGACACGTCGAAGAGGCCGGCCTGGGCCCGCGTGTGCAGGTGCTCCTTGAGCAGGCCCGCCGGGTACTGCACCGGCATGGCATAGCCCGCGAACGGAACCATCCGGCCGCCATGGCGCAAGTGCAGGGCATGCAGGGGTGTGCGGGCCACAGCGAGGGACATCGGATCTCTCCACGACACAAAGCCTCCGGAAGCTCGAATGAGCGTTTCCGGCTGCCCCCATCTGTCGCGGTTACCTGAGAGCTTCTCCCCAACCGCAGTTGCGGTTCGGGATTTCTCCTTCGGTGGACGCCGTCAGGCGCCTCTCTCCAGATTGTCCAACGGTACGGTGATTGTGCCTGAGAGTTTCCGGGGGTGGTTGCTCCGTCGGCGCCATGGTTCGAAGGCTTCTATCTGTGAAACGCTCGACCTGGGCTCTCCCGTATCGTCTTTGATGACCGAGTCAGGGTTTCACATTGCACTGCATCATGCAAGGCGCTCTGCCGGGTTTGCACGTTACGCTTCGCCGGATCCGTCAGCCCGGGCATGGTCCGGAATTGACGTCGGGAACCACGCAGACTCGGGCTGGATTCACCCAGCATGCCGATCCCATCAGGGCACGACCTCGCCGGCCCCCGCCCCCGCCGGACCCGCTCCGCAAAGCCCGCAGCGGCTGCGGTCGACCCGGCCCTGAGCGACAAGGCGCTGGCGATCCACATGCGCCTCTGTCTGGTCTACGGCTGCCCGATCCCGTACTTCCACAGTCTGGATCCGTTGAGCGAACTCGTTTCCTCGCTCCTCTCCCATCGGACCCGCAACGCCGAATCCGGCCGCGCCTTCAAGGCTCTGCGGGCGCGCTACCCCGATTGGGCGCTGATGCTGGCCGCGCCCGTCTCCGAGATCGAGGCGACGATCGCCGGGGTGACCTGGCCCGAACTGAAGGCACCAAGGCTCCAGGCGATCCTTTTCGCCGTGCAGGCCCGTCACGGCGCACTCACCCTCGACTTCCTGAAGGACATGGCGGTGGAGGAGGCACGGGCCTGGCTCGAGGCGATTCCCGGTGTCGGTCCGAAGACCAGCGCGGCGGTGCTCTCGTTCAGCATCCTCCGGATGCCGGCTCTGCCGGTGGACAGCCACCACCACCGGGTGGCCCAGCGCACGGGACTCATCGGACCCCGCGTCGATGTCGGGCCGGCGCACCCGATCCTGCGGGCGCAACTGCCCGCCGACTGGAGCGCGCAGGCCCTCTACGACAACCACGAAGTGCTGATGCTGCACGGGCAGGAGGTCTGCCACCACCGCAATCCTGCCTGCGGCCGCTGCGTGCTCCTCGACCTCTGCCCCGAGGGACAGGCGCGCATGGGCGGGGGTGGAGCGCTCAGGGAGCCGTAATGGGGCGGGTATGAGCGGCACCCCGTGATCGGATCGCCTGGACCGATCAGTCTTGACCGGCTCCGGCGCGGCGTCCAGAAACCGGCGCGCGGCCCTGCCGGCCTTGCCGGTCGCCGCCACTCCCAATCCGCACGAGGACCCCGCCGCGATGACCGCGTTCAAGGAACTGGTGTTCTCGGGCGTACAGCCGACCGGGAACCTGCATCTCGGCAATTATCTCGGCGCCATCAAGCGTTTCGTCGAGATGCAGGCACGCGATGCGCAGTGCCTGTACTGCGTCGTCGACCTTCACGCGATCACCCTGTGGCAGGACCCGGCCGCGCTCAAGGGCCAGATCCGCGAGGTCACCGCCGCCTTCCTCGCGGCCGGCATCGACCCGAAGCGATCGATCGTCTTCAACCAGAGCCAAGTGCCCCAGCACGCCGAACTCGCCTGGATCTTCAACTGCGTGGCACGGCTGGGCTGGCTCAACCGCATGACCCAGTTCAAGGACAAGGCCGGCAAGGACCGGGAGAACGCCTCGATCGGTCTCTACGACTATCCCGTGCTGATGGCGGCCGACATCCTCGCCTACCGTGCCACCCACGTTCCCGTGGGCGAGGACCAGAAGCAGCACCTGGAACTGACCCGCGACATCGCCCAGAAGTTCAATAACGACTTCGCCGGATCGATCGCCGCCCATGGACACGACGCGGGTGCGGGCTTCTTCCCCGTCACCGAGCCGCTGATCGGCGGGCCGGCCGCTCGCGTCATGAGCCTGCGCGACGGCACCAAGAAGATGTCGAAATCGGACGCCTCCGACAATTCGCGCATCAACCTCACGGACGACGCCGATGCTATCGCAGCGAAGGTGCGGAAAGCCAAGACAGACCCGGACGCCCTCCCCTCCGAGGTGGCCGGGCTCGCCGGTCGCCCCGAGGCCGACAACCTCGTGGGCATCTTCGCGGCCCTGAAGGACGTCGCGCGCGAGGACGTGCTGCGCGATTACGGCGGTGCCCAGTTCTCGGCCTTCAAGGGCGCGCTCGTGGAACTCGCGGTGGAGACCCTGGCGCCGCTGGGCGCCGAGATGAAGCGCCTCGTGGCCGACCCGGCCGAGATCGACGCGGTGCTCGCCGACGGCGCCGAGCGCGCCGAAGCCATCGCGGCCCCGACCCTGGATGCCGTCAAGGACATCGTGGGCTTCGTTCGGCGGACGCGGCTGCGGAGCGTTTGAGGCGGCCCGCCCTCTTCTCCCAGCGAGAGAGGGCGGTCTCGCTGTTTTCAGCTCTCGCCGCGCGCCACCCGAGCCTCGTACTCGGGCAGCTCGATCCTACCCTCCTTCGCCACGCGGGCCTTGTCCTCCTCGGGGATGACGTCCGCGACCATGTCGAGGCGCTTCCAGAGGGCGAGCGGCGTCTGCTTCTCGGGAGTCGGGACGTATCGGTTCTGCGACACCTTCTGGTACTTGTGGATGTAGCGCGGGCAGTTGACCCAGGCCTTCGTGACCTCGACGCGGACGAGGTACTTGGCTTCCGTGTATTCGGCCATCAGGGGATCGTCGCGCAGCATCCGGGCATGGCCCTGGACGCGGACCCGGTGCGGGGTCTCGAAGTCGATGAACAGCAGGCCGACCTTGGACTGGCCCTCGATGTTGCCCATCGAGTACCACATGCCGTTGCCGTCGAAGCCGGGGAACACGAGGGTGTTGCCGTCGATCACCTTCACGAAGCCGGGGCTGCCGCCCTTGTAGGAGACGGTGGGCATGCCATCGGGGTCGACGGTCGAGAGGAAGAACATGTCCCGGCTGCCGATGAAGGCGGCTTCGGTCTCGCCGATCCTGTCCTGCACCCAGCCGGTATCCAGGCGCTCGGCGAGCTTGACGGTCTTGAACTCTTCCTGGAGCGCGCGATGCGCGTCGTAGTAGAGGGATGCCATGGGTGTCCTCCGGGTTTCGGCTGCTCTCAGATGGGCGGCCGTTGCGGGGAGGATTGCCGGGATTTCCTGAGAATCACAACAGCGGCGCGCGTCCTTCTCCTTCCTGCGGGAGAAGGTGATCCGCGTCAGCGGGTCGGATGAGGGGAGCGCGCTGTCCCGGAGAGGTCGCTCCCTCTCCCGCCTGCTCCGCAGGCACCCTCCCCCACCTCAAGTCGGGCCTGCCCGACTCGAGCACTTAGAGGCAGATCTCGGGCAAGCCCGAGGGCTGTTGCGAGGGAGGGTTTTTCGTCCTCCGAGGCCGAGCGAAGCCGGCCTCGAAATGCCGATCAGTTCTTGGCGCCGATCAGTTCTTGGCCTTGTCGACCAGGGCCTTCTCGGAGATCCACGGCATCATGCCGCGCAGCTTGGCGCCGACCTCCTCGATCGGGTGGGCGGCGAGCTTGGCGCGGGTGGCCTTGAACGAGGTCTGGCCGACCTTGTTCTCCAGCATCCAATCGCGGGTGAACTTGCCCGACTGGATGTCGTTGAGGACGCGCTTCATCTCGGCCTTCGTCTCGGGCGTGACGATGCGGGGACCCGTGACGTACTCGCCGTACTCGGCGGTGTTGGAGATCGAGTAGTTCATGTTGGCGATGCCGCCCTCGTAGATGAGGTCGACGATGAGCTTCACCTCGTGGAGGCACTCGAAATAGGCCATCTCGGGGGCGTAGCCACCCTCGACCAGGGTCTCGAAGCCGGCCTTGATCAGCTCGACGAGGCCGCCGCAGAGCACGGCCTGCTCGCCGAACAGGTCGGTCTCGCACTCTTCCTTGAAGGTGGTCTCGATGATGCCGGCGCGGCCGCCGCCATTGGCCGAGGCGTAGGAGAGGCCGAGATCGTGGGCGTTGCCCGAGGCGTCCTGCGCGATGGCGATCAGGGTCGGAACGCCGCCGCCCTTGAGGTATTCGCCGCGCACGGTGTGGCCGGGACCCTTCGGGGCGACCATGAGCACGTCGAGGTCCTTGCGGGGCTCGATCAGGTTGAAGTGCACGTTGAGGCCGTGGGCGAACAGGAGGGCGGCGCCCTGCTTCATGTTCGGCTCCAGCGACTCCTTGTAGATGTCGCCCTGGAGTTCGTCGGGGGTGAGCATCATGACGACGTCGGCCTGCTTGGCGGCGTCTGCGACGTTCATCACCGTGAAGCCCTCGTGCTCCGCCTTCTTGGCAGTGGCCGAGCCCTCGCGGAGCGCGATGACGATGCCCTTGACGCCCGAATCGCGGAGATTCAGCGCGTGGGCATGGCCCTGGCTGCCGTAGCCGACGATGACGACCTTCTTGCCCTTGATCAGGTTGAGGTCGGCGTCGCGATCGTAATAGACCCGCATGGGTTGGTTCCTCTTTTCGTGGGTGTCAGGGTCGGGCCTGGCCGTAGAGGGCCAGGAACTGGTCGACGGCGCGGGCCGCGTCGCATCGGATCTCGGCGACGTCGAGGTCGAGGGCGTCGCCGAGAAGAAGTCTGATCTGGATGTCGCGCCCGACCAGACCCAGGAAGGTCCGGAAGGCCGTTTCGCTGTCCTCGAAGGCCAGGAACCCGGCCGCGCGTCCCGCCTCGAGCACGGGCTTGACCCGCCCCCCGATCGCGAGCCGCCCGTTCGCCAGCACGATGCCACCGAGGTTGCTCTTGCGCGAGCCGGCATGCGCGATGGCGATGCGGTTGAGGACCACCGAGGTGCGGCCCGCGATGACGTCGAGCCAGGTCACCGCGAAGTCGAGCAGGCGGTTGCGCAGGGTGGCCGCGTCGAGGGCGCTCCCGGCGTCGCGCCCCGCATGGACGCGCGAGGCCTGCCAGCGCACCGTGGCGGTGAGGAGACCGTCCCGGTCCCCGAACCACTTGTAGAGGGTTTCCTTCGAGCAGCTCGCGCGGCGCGCCACCGCATCCATGGTGAGTTGGTCGCCTTTCTCGACGAGGAGAGCGAGCACGGCATCGAGCACCGCCTGCTGGCGGGCCGAGGGCGCGTCGTGCACCGTCTCGCCTGGGTGAGCCGAACTCGAGGACATGCTTCCGATGTGCCAGTACCGTAACGTACGGTACGCAGCTTCCTAAGCCGATTCGGCCACGCGGGCAAGGGGGCCTCGCCAGACCTCATCCGGGCAGTTTGAGGCCTTCGCGGGCGAAGACCGTCTGTACGGCGGGTCGCGCGGCCATGGCGCGGGCATGCGCAGTCCAAGCGGGGAAGCGCTCGGCCATGTCGAAGCCGAGGGCCGGGCCGCGGCCCCAGATCCAGAACAGCAACAGGTAGGGATCGGCGACGCTGTAGGCATCGCCGACGGCCCAGCCGCCGTTGGAAAGCTTGACTTCGGTCATCGTGAACAGGTCGCCGCAGCTTTCCGCCCCCTTGGCCTGGATGCCCGGGAAAGCAGATTCGTCATTCGTGTAGCGCTCGGCCCGGCGGATATGCGCGTAGGCGATGTGGTGGCCGGTGGAGAGCCATCCGAGCCACTCGTCCACCCGGGCCTGGTCGCGCGGCGCTTCCGGCCAGAGGCCGGCTCCGGGATGCGTGCGGGCGATGTGGCGCAGGATCGCGGTGTTCTCCGTGAGAACCCACTCTCCTTCCACCAAAGCCGGCACGCGGCCGCGTTCGTTGACGGCCAAGTATTCGGCCGCGCGCTGATCGCCCCTGGCAAGGTCGAGCCGCACCGTCTCGTAGGGCGTGCCGGTCTCCTCAAGGGCGATGTGGGCGGCGAGCGAGCAGGCGCCGGGGGCGTAGTAGAGGGTTGTCATGGCATCCTTCCAAGCCGCTTCAATCGGCGTCGAGCCTGCGCCGGACGCTCGCCAGCATCCCGCCCGGCCCATGACCCATCGTGCGGAGCGCGCGCCCGCCGGGCGCCGGCTCGATCCTGACGCCGCACGTCGCTCCGATCCCGCCGGAAATCCGGTGAACGAACGCGTGCCCGGATCGCGTCGGCCTAGCCCCCGACGCTCGATCTTCCGCCGGAAGGAAGGCGCATTGTGCGCCGGCGCGCCGAACCTACATCGGCTCGGCGCCGCGCCCCATCGCGGCGATACCGGTGCGCGAGATCTCCACGAGGCCGATCACCGTCATCAGGCCGATGAAGCGGTCGATCTCCTCGGTCGTGCCGGTGACCTCGAACACGAAGGAGTTCAGGGTCGCGTCCAGGGTCTTGGCACCGAAGGCGGCCGCGAGGGTGAGGGATTCGGTGCGGTGTTCGCCCGTGCCCGCCACCTTGACCAAGCAGAGCTCGCGCTCGAGGGCCTTGCCCTGGAGGGTGAGATCGACGACCCGGTGCACGGGCACGAGGCGGTCGAGCTGTGCCTTGATCTGCTGGATCACCGCGTCGGTGCCGGCGGTGACGATGGTGATGCGGGAGAGATGGCGCGCCACCTCGGTCTCCGACACCGTCAGGCTCTCGATGTTGTAGCCCCGTCCCGAGAACATGCCCGAGATCCGGGCGAGCACGCCGGGCTCGTTGTCGACGATGACGGCCAGGGTGTGCCGGTTGATCGGCTCGACCCGGCCGGCATCGGGATAGTGCGTGTTCATGGCGTTCATGGCGTGCCCCGGACCTTCGTCTGCGATGGCGTGTCGTGTGAGGCCCGGCCGGGCCGATCGGATGAGACCGGGCGCGGCGGCGCCCGGTCCGAGTGCGTCAGGATGGGTCCGGAGGCTCAGACCAGCATCTTGCCCTCTGCGGAGATGACGTCGCCGAGCTCCACTCCGGTCTCGCCGAGATAGTCGGACAGCAGCATCTCGTTGTGCGCCTTGCCCGACGGGATCATCGGGAAGCAGTTCTCCTTCTTGTCGACGACGCAGTCGAAGACGACCGGGCCGTCATAGTCGAGCATCTCGGCGATCGCCGCGTCGAGGTCGCCCGGCTTCTCGCAGCGGATGCCCTTGGCGCCATAGGCCTCGGCAAGCTTCACGAAGTCGGGCAGGCTTTCGGAATAGCTCTGCGAGTAGCGCGAGCCGTGCAGCAGCTCCTGCCACTGGCGCACCATGCCCATGTACTCGTTGTTCAGGATGAAGATCTTGACCGGCAGGCGGTACTGCACAGCCGTGGAGAGCTCCTGCATGTTCATCAGGATCGAGGCCTCGCCGGCGATGTCGATGACGAGGCCGTCCGGGTGGGCGAGCTGCGTGCCGATGGCCGCCGGCAGGCCATAGCCCATGGTGCCGAGGCCGCCGGAGGTCATCCAGCGGTTCGGCTCATCGAACTTGAAGTACTGTGCCGCCCACATCTGGTGCTGGCCGACCTCGGTGGTGACGTAGGTCTCCCGATCCTTGCAGGCCTCGTAGAGGCGCTGCACGGCGTATTGCGGCTTGATGATCGTACCCGACGGCCAGTAGGCGAGGCAGTCGCGCGCCTTCCAGGTGCGGATCTTCGTCCACCAATCCTCCAGGCGGGCCTTGTCCGGCTGGCGCGGAAGCGCCGTCCAGGCGGCGAGCATGTCTTCCAGCACCGAGCCGCAATCGCCGACGATCCCGACATCGACCTTGACGACCTTGTTGATCGACGAGGCGTCGATATCGATGTGGATCTTCTTCGAGAACGGCGCGAAGGCATCGAGGCGGCCGGTGATGCGATCGTCGAAGCGCGCGCCGATGCAGACCATGACGTCGCAATCATGCATCGCCAGGTTGGCCTCGTAGGTCCCGTGCATGCCGAGCATGCCGAGGAACTGATCGTCGGAAGCCGGGAAGGCGCCGAGGCCCATCAGGGTCGAGGTGACGGGAAAGCCCGTTTCGGCGGCGAGCCTGCGCAGCAGGGCCGAGGCGTGCGGGCCGGCATTGATGACGCCGCCGCCCGTGTAGAGGATCGGCCGGCGAGCCGATGCCATCAGCTCGACGGCGGCCTGGATCTGGCCTGCGTCGCCCTTGAATGCCGGCTTGTAGGTCTTGTGGCCGTTCTGGGTCGGGCGCTCGTAGACGCCGGACGCGAACTGGATGTCCTTCGGCAGGTCGACGACGACCGGGCCGGGGCGCCCGTTGGCGGCGACGTAGAACGCCTCATGCAGGATGCGCGGCAGGTCGTCGATCGATTTGACCAGGTAGTTGTGCTTCGTGCAATGGCGCGTGATGCCGACCGTATCGCATTCCTGGAAGGCGTCCGTGCCGATCAGGTGCGTCGGAACCTGGCCCGTGATGCAGACGAGCGGGATCGAGTCGAGCAGCGCATCGGTCAGGCCGGTGATGATGTTGGTGGCGCCCGGCCCCGAGGTGACGAGCACGCAGCCGACCTTGCCGGACGAGCGGGCATAGCCTTCCGCCGCGTGGACGGCGCCCTGCTCGTGGCGCACGAGGATGTGCTTCAGGGTCTCCTGGTGGAAGAGCGCGTCGTAGATCGGCAGCACCGCCCCGCCGGGATACCCGAACAGCGTGTCGACACCCTGATCCTGAAACGCCCGGATGACCATTTCGGCCCCGGTCATGACCTCGCCGCCCATCGTCCTGCTCCTTGAAACTGTCTGTGCTGCTCGTGTCGTCCGGCGCGTCGCGGCAATAAAAAAGGGTCCCGAGGGACCCTGCATGCGCCACCATTCGGATCGCGGACCCTGCTGTCAGGTCCGCCCCGTCGGTGGCGCTTCCATTACGATAAGGATGGCACGCATCGCGTCTTCGTCCGCCTCGTTCGTCCGCCCGAGAGGACGAATCGAAAAATCGTGTGGGGTGTCATACCGAAGGCCGAGACACCGGTCAACGCCGAGACGCATGATCTTGCCGGTTCCGGCGTCGCACTTTCCCAAGCCACGGACGTCGGACGGAGGTCGATCTACTCGACCGGAACTTCTCCGAGGATGGCGCCGGTCTTCGGGTCCGCATCGAACCGCATGCGCCGCCCGTCCTTGATCCCCTCGCCGTCCCAGTGACCGTCATCGGCTTCGAGCTTGGTGATCTCGCTGTAGCCGGCACTCGTCAGGGCCTGCTTCGTCTGAGCCGGGGTCAGCCAGTCCGCGCCGGGCGTATCGGCCGCCGCCATCCCGGGGCCGGTGAGGAGCAAGACGGTCAGGGCAGCGGCACGGATGGCATGGACGGGTCGGGACATGCGAAGGCTCCTGGGACGGGACGTTCCGGCGAGCGCCGGTGCGGGAGAGTCTAGGGGCGATCGACCGGCATCGCGAGAGCGCTGTCCGAGGCGAGACCACGGATTCGTGTTTGCCCCCTCGTGCATCGCCGTCCTATCAAGGCCGAGATCCGCGCTCGGATCGCGTCCGGTTCCGGCCTGCCTACGAGGATTCCCGCCCCTGTCCGAGACCAGCGCCTTCCTTCTCCTGGACGTGGCGGGTGTCCCCTGCGCGCTCGCGCGGACGTCGGTGAGCGAGGTGCTGCCGCTCCCGGATCTGCACGTACCGCCGGCTGGGGGCGGGCCGTTGGCGGGCTTCCTCAATCTCGGCGGCACACCAGTGCCCGTGGTCGACCTCGCCTGGCTGCTCGGTCTGCGCACCGAAGCTGCGCGCGGCGAGGCTGAGGACGCCTACCGGCACATTCTCCTCGATGCGCCACGGGGCATCGGTTTCCTGGTCGACCGCGTCGAGGACCTGATCACGGTCGAGGATGCGGCGCTCCGCCCGATCGTGGCGGAGCGGACGCTCAACGGCTGCGTGGTCGCCGAGATCGCGCGCGAGGACGGGCTGGTCCACGTGCTCGGCATGTCCCGCCTCCTGACGGCGGAGGAGCAGGCGCGCCTGTCGGCCCTGGCCGATGCGGCGGCCGAGCGCCTCGCCGCGCTGACGACCGCCTGACCCGGTCGCGATCCGGCATGCAGCGCCCATGACGCGTCCGCCGCGCTCCGGCCCGGAGGTCGATCCGGGCTTCCCCGCCCTCAAGGCCCGGATCATCGCGCGCACCGGCCACCACTATTATGCCGACAAGGACGACCTGCTGTTCGACCGCCTGCGCAAGCGCTTCCGGGCACTCGGGATCGCGGATTCGACGGCGTACGCCGCCTGCCTCGACGACCGCCTGACCGGTGGTCCGGAATGGGCGGCGCTCGAGGCCGAGATCACGATCGGCGAGACGTTCTTCTTCCGCTACGCGGAGCAGTTCGCGGCCCTGCGCACCACCATCCTGCCCGCGCTGATCGCTGCCCGTGCGGCCGAGCGCACCCTCCGGGTCTGGAGCGCCGGCTGCTCCACGGGGGCCGAGCCCTACTCCATCGCCATCCTGCTGCACGAGCTCCTCGGGACTGCCCTGCCCGAGTGGCGGGTCTCGATCCTCGGCACCGACATCAGCACCGCCGCCCTCGAGACCGCGCGGACGGGGATCTACGGCCGCTGGGCCCTGCGCACCCTGCCACCCGGCGAGCGCCTGCGCTATTTCGTGCCGGGTCCGGCCGTCGCGGGGCCGGGCCGCGACGGCACCTACGCCTTGCGCCCGGAATTCCGCCGGATGGTGCGCTTCGAGCGACGCAACCTGATGGACCTCCTCGATGTCCGCGCCGTCCCGCCCATGGCCGAGTTCGATCTCATCCTCTGCCGCAACGTGCTCATCTACTTCGAGGCCGAAATCGTCCTCGGCATCGTCCGCGGCCTTGGCCGACGCCTGACGCGGGAGGGCTGGCTCCTGATCGGCCATGCCGAGCCGAATCCCGCCATCGCGGCGATGCTGGAGCCCGTGAACCTGCCCGGGACCGTTGCCTATCGTCCGCGGGGCGTGGTCTCGACCGTCGTCGCGCCGGCGCCCTGGGTGCCGGCGCCGATGCCCGACCCCGCGCCGGCTCCCGGTCCCGCCTTCGCGCCCGCCGTCGCGGTGCCATCTCTGGCAGAAGTCGGACTGTCCGGGGTCTGGGAGCGCGTCGAGCCTGAGGCCGACGGGCCGTCGGGCGATCTGGAGCGGATCCGGACGCTGGCCGATGCCGGCGAGACCGCGGCGGCCTGGCGGACGGTGCGGGGGGCGATCCAGACCGCACCGACCGACCCTGTCCTGCATTACTACGACGGCCTCCTCGCCCACAGCCTCGGACGGGAGGCGGAAGCCGAGCGGGCCTGGCGCGGCGCGCTCTACCTCGACCGCGCGTTCGTGATGGCGCATTACCAGCTCGGTCTGCTGATGATCGGCCTCGGCCGGCGCTCGGAAGCGGTGCGGGCCCTCGACAACGCCATCCGTCTGGCCCAATCCCTGGCGCCGGATGCGGTGGTGGCCGAAGGCGATGGGCTGGGCCCGCACGAGCTCGCGCGCAGCGCCGCCCTTGCCCGTGCGGGCGTGACAGGAGAAGGGCCGTGACGCAGACCCGGGCCGAAGCCCCCGCCGTCCGCCTGCAGGCCCTGCGCGCCGAGCGCTCCCGTCTGCTCGCCCGGCGCGGACGCGCGACGGCCGAGGCTGGGACGCCGACCCGCGCCGTCCTCGTCTGTGCCTGCGGCGACGACCGCTTCGCCCTCGCCCTTTCCCAGGTCGCGCAGGTGCTGCCGGCCCGGCCCGTGACCCCTCTCCCCGGGGCCCCGCCGGCGGTCCTCGGTCTCATCGCCATCTCCGGCCGCGTCGTCAGCCTGATCGCCCTGGGGGGCGCCCTCGGACGCGGCATGCAGGCGGCGAGCGGCGAGGGCCACGTGGTCCTGCTGCGCGGGGGCGCAGTGCCGGTGGCGCTCGCCGTCGACCGCGTTCTCGGTGTCGCCGAAATCGCCGAGGCGGCGGAGGCCCCGGCCTTCGGTGAGGCCGGTTTGAGCACGGAGGCGGTTTCGGGCTATGCCCCGCCCGGCGCCGGACCGGATGGGGAACCCGGCTTCGTCATCGTCGATGTGGCGCACCTGCTGCGCCGCTACCTGCCGTGACCGATCCTGCCCCGATGCCGCTCCGGCGGTGAGACTTCTCGTGATGCCGAGATCCCGGGGCGCCACCTGCCACGGTCTCGGTCGATTTTCCGGAGCCTGGAGCCCCTCGTGTCGATCTCGATCGGAAAACGCATCCTCCTCGGCTTCGTCGCCATCACCGTGGTCATCGTGGCGCTCGGCTTCTATGCGCTCGGGCAGATCGGCGTGGTGCGCGATACCACCGATGCCATCGTCACCCGCGACCTCCTGGTGGGGCGCCAGCTCGACGACCTCGCCAACAAGGCCCGCGACATGGGCCTCCAACGCCGCAATGCGATCATCGCGTTGCTGATGCGCGCCCGGGGCGGCCCGGAGCGGGATGACGGCTCCGCCTCCTGGCGCCGGACCGCTACGGAGGCCGACGCGATCCTGGCCGAACTCGTCCGCGCCACGGAGGGTTATCGCGCCCGCTCCGCATCCGAGGAACGCGCCATCGCCTGGCGCAAGATCAACGGCGTCGCCATCGAAGCCATGGCCGAGCTGCGCGAGCTGCGCAGCGCGAGCGAGGCGCAGCTCGCCGCCGTCGCCGCCAAGGATGTCGATGGGGTCGAAGCGCGCAACGAGGCGCTCAACCGCAGCCAGGAGATGTTCCTGAACGACATCGAGCGCACCCGCAACGCCCTCGACGAGGGCATCGCCGCCGGGCAGCGCAGTGTCGCCGATCTCTACGAGCGCAGCCGTCTCTCCATCCTGCTGACGCTGGCCGCCTGCATCGTCCTGAGCGTTCTCATCACCCTGCTCATCAGCCGCGCCGTGGTGCGGCCCCTGGAGGCGGTGATGGCCTTCGCCGAGCGAGTCGGCGAGGGCGATCTCTCGAGCACCCTCGACGCTCGCGGCAAGGACGAGATCGGCCGCCTCGGGCGCACCCTCAACCGCATGGTCGCGGGCCTCGCCGACCTCGCCCGGACCAACCGGGCCGCCACCTCGGACCTCAACGCCGCGGCGGCCGAGATCCGCGCCTCCGCCCAGGAGCAGGCGGCCAGCGTCGAGGAACAGTTCGCCGCGGTGCAGGAAACGGCTGCGACGGTCGACGAGATCACCCATTCGGGCGCCCAGATCGGCAAGCGCGCCGGAGAGGTCATCGCCACCGCACAATCCACCGCCCAGACCTCCAGGGCCGGCCTGCGCGCGGTGGCCGACACGGCCCGCGCCATGGACTCGATCCGCGAGCAGGCCGAGGCCGTGGCCGGAAACATCGTCGCGCTCTCCGAGAAGACCCAGGCGATCGGCGACATCATCACCACGGTCAACGACATCTCGGAGCGCACCCACCTCCTGGCGCTGAACGCCGCCATCGAGGCGGCGGCGGCTGGAGAAGGCGGGCGCAGCTTCGCGGTGGTAGCCTCAGAGATGAAGCTCCTGGCCGACCAGGCCAAGGCGGCCACGGGACAGGTGCGCACGATCCTCGGCGAGATCCAGCGCGGCATCAACACTTCGGTCATGCTCACCGAGGAAGCGGTCAAGCGCGCCGCCGCCGGCAAGGCCCGCTCCGACACGACCCAGCGGACCATCGAGGAGATCACCGCCCGGGTGGAGGAGAGCGTGCAGACCTTCCAGCAGATCGTCGCCTCGACGAACCAGCAGCAGCTCGGCATCGAGCAGGTGATGGGCGCCCTCCAGAACATCCGCCAGGCGAGCCAGCAGACCGCGGCCGGCACCCGCGAGGTCGAGGCGGCCTCCGCCAATCTCACCGAACTCGCCCAGGCCCTGATGGCGCTGGCCGAGCGCTACCGGCACTGACACGGGTTTCGGATTTTTTCGAAGGCCGAAAGGACCTGGAAGCGCATGGTTTACGAATGGCTTCGCGCGGGTTCCGTCGATTCGGAACCCGCTGCAACCCTGGGGCGGCCCTAGGCGACCGATGGACATTCGCCAGCTTCTTCTCGCGGCGTTCGAGGTCGAGCACCGCGAGCACATCGACGCGATCCGCGCCGCCCTCGGAGGCGAGGGCAGCGAGCACGTACCCGATTGGAACGACGTCTTCCGCCGGGCGCACAGCCTGAAGGGCGCGTCCCGGGCCGTCGACCTGCCGGCAGTGGAAGCCGTTGCCCATCGCCTGGAGACTTTGTTCGAGCGCGTGGTGGCACAGGAGACCGGCCTGTCGCGCACGGACACCGCCGCCGTGCACCTCGCCCTCGACCGGATCGAGGCCTATGTCGCGGGACTGACCGACGGCGCCGGTCCGGACATGCCGGGCGACGCCCTCTCGGCCCTCGACCGTGCCCTCGACCCGCAGGCCATTGCGGTGCCCGAGCCGGCTCCCCCTGCCTCGCCTGCCCCCGGCGTCCTGCCCGTGCCTCCGGCACCAAAGCCCGTTCAGGCGGAGGTCCCCGGCGAGGGTGCGCAGACTCTCTTGCGGGTCCCGGCCGACGCGGTCGAGGCGCTGACGCGGGCGACGCACGAGCTCGCGAGCGCCCTCGGCGGCGAGGCGGTGCTGGCCGACGGCATCGCTCGCCTCGGCCGCCGGGCCGCGGACCTCGCCCGCCTCACCGAGCGTCGGCGCGGCGCCCGCGGATCGGAAACCGAGGCGGACGTGCGGGCTCTGGAGACCGGGCTCCTCGCCCTGGCGCGCGACGCCGCCGATCTCATACGGGTTCGTAGCGCCCTCGCCTCTTCCGTCGATGGCGCCATGAGCCGGGTCGCCGGCGAGGCCGAGCGCCTGGCCCTGGTCCCGGCCGAGACGGCCTTCGGCGGTTTCGCGCGGGCCCTGCGCGACCATGCCCGCGAGGCCGACCGGACCATTGAGGTGACCGCGCGCGGCCTTGATCTTCCCGTCGACCGGGGGATGCTCCAGATCCTCAAGGACCCCGTCCTGCACGCCCTTCGCAACGCCTTGAGCCACGGGGCCGAGTCGCCAGAGACGCGCCGGCGCCTCGGCAAGCCGGAGGCCCTGGCCATCGGCCTCGACGTCGAGGTTCAGGGGGGGCGCCTCGTCGTCCGGGTTCACGACGACGGCCGCGGACCGGACCTCGCCGCCATCGCGGAGACCGCCCGCCGCCGCGGCCTGCTCGGCCCGGATGCCGATCCGGCACCGGAAGCGCTTCTCGCCCTGGTGTTCGAGCCCGGCTTCTCCACCGCTTCCGCCATCGACACCCTCTCGGGTCGCGGCATCGGCCTCTCGGTGGTGGCCGACGCCGTGCGTCGGCTCGGCGGCACGGTCCGGCTCGGTCCGCGCAGCCCCTTCGGAACCGAACTCGTGATGGCGCTCCCACTCGCGGCCGCCCGCCGGGCGATGCTCCTCGTCCGTGCGGGCGGGATCATCTACGCGATCCCGAGCGTCTCGGCCGAGCGCCTGCTGCGTCTGGATCGTGGCGATCTCGCGCAGGTCATGGGCCGCACCGTGGCGCAGGTGGAGATCGACGGCAGCGCCGTCAGCCTGCCGGTCCTCGATCTGGGAGTCCTCCTCGGCCTTCCGGATCCTGCGGAAGGGGGCGAGACCACCCGTTCGGCGATCCTGCTCCGCGGCAACGGGCGCCGTTGCGTGCTCGCCGTGGATGCGCTGTCGGACGTGACGACGCTGCGGGTGCTGCCGGCCCCACCGATCGGGACCGACCCCCGCTTGATCACCGGAACGGTGATCCTGCCTGGGGACCGGCCCGCCCTCGTCCTCGACGCCGAGGGGCTGGTCGCACGAGCAGGCGAGGCCGGCGCGGCTGCGGCGCCGCAACCCACGGGCACCCGCGGAACGATCGCGCAGACGCCACGTTCGACGATCCTTGTCGTAGACGATTCCATCACGACGCGAACCTTGGAGAAGGGTATCTTGGAAGCGGCAGGATACCGCGTCGTCGTCTGCGTGGACGGCCAGGATGCGCTGGACCGCCTGCGCGCGGGCATCGAGCCCGTGGACCTCGTCGTCGCCGACGTCGAGATGCCGCGCCTCGACGGGTTCGGCCTGCTCAAGGCCTTGCGCGCCGATGAGGCCTTCGCGCGCCTGCCGATCGTCCTGATGACGTCGCGCGGCGATGCGGAGGACGTGGCCCGCGGCCTCGACCTCGGGGCGGACGCCTACCTGACGAAGCAGACCTTCGACCAGCGCAAGCTTCTCGACACCATCGGACAATTGCTGTGAGCGGACACGGGCGGGACGAAACCACGCCGGGGGCGCCGGCGCCCGTGCGGGTGATGCTGGTCGAGGACTCCCTGGTGGTGCGCCAGCTCCTCATCCACATCGTCGGCCGGGATCCGCGCCTGGATGTCGTCGCGGCCGTGGCCTCTGGTGAGGAGGCCCTGGCGACGATCGGCGAGGTCCGGCCGGATGTCGTCTCGATGGATATCCGGCTTCCCGGCATCGACGGCCTGGAGACGACGCGGCGGATCATGGCCGAGCGACCGACGCCCATCGTGGTCATCGCGGATTCGATCGAGGATTCCTCCCTTCGGATCTCGATGAACGCCCTGCGGGCCGGCGCCCTGTCCGTGGTGGAGAAGCCGGTGGCCACCACCCATGCCGGCTACGATGCCGCCGCCAGCGAGATCTGCACGCAGCTGCGCATCATGGCCGCCGTGCCGGTGATCCGGCGCCGACCGATCGGTTCGGAATGGGCCGGCCGCGTCGCGACCCCGCCGGCGTCCGCGGCCCTCAGGGTTCCGGAACCCGCCAGCGTGCTCGCCATCGCCGCCTCGACCGGCGGGCCGCCCGCCCTCGCCCGGGTGATCGGGGCGCTGCCGGCGAGCTTTCCGCTTCCGGTCCTCGTCGTCCAGCACATGGGCCCCGCTTTCATGGAGGGCTTCGCGACTTGGCTGAATGGGGTCGTTGGGTTGCCCGTCGCCCTCGCCCGCGAGGGCGAGCGGGCCGAGCCCGGCCGCGTCTACGTGGCGCCCGGGGACCGACACCTGGAGCTCGGCGGCGGCGGTCACCTGCGGATTACCGACGCTGCCCCGGTCGGTGGCCAGCGCCCGGCCGCCACGGCCCTGTTCCGATCCGTCGCCCGGCATGCCGGCACCCGCGGCCTCGGTGTCCTCCTCACCGGGATGGGCGAGGACGGTGCCCTCGGCCTCCTCGACATGCGTCGCGCCGGAGGTCTCACCGTAGCCGAGGACGAGAGCACCGCAGTGGTGTTCGGGATGCCGGCCGCCGCCATCCGCCTTTCTGCTGCCGGAACCGTCCTGCCCCTGGACCGGATCGCCGCCCATCTCGCCCGCGCCGCGGAGGCCGCGCCGTGACCGAGGCCGCTCCGCCCCGCCTCCTCCTCGTCGAGGATTCCGAGACCCAGGCCCTCGAATTGCGGCTCCTGCTCGAATCCAAGGGTTACGCGGTGGAGCGCTGTGCCACCGCCGAGGCGGCCCTCGATCACCTCAACACCCGCCTGCCCGATCTCGTGGTGGCGGATCATCATCTGCCCGGCATGAACGGCGACGAGTTCGCCCGGCAGCTCCGGCTCTCCCTGCGCACCCGCGCCCTGCCCCTGCTGATGCTCACCGGCGCGCGCGATGGCGAGCGCCAGGGCCTGGAGAGCGGCGCCGACGCCTACGTGGCGAAATCCGCCGATCGCGACCTCCTCGTGCTGCGCATCCGCGCCCTGCTGCGCGAGCGCATGGGCGGCAGCGACGGGCCGGGTGTCTCCGCCTTCCGCCGCGGCCGCGTCCTCGTGGTCGATGCCAGCGCCACCTACCGGACCTTCCTGGCCAGCCTCCTGGCCCACGAGGGCCAGGAGGTCACCACCGCCGATAGCCACGACGCGGCCCTCGCGGCCCTCGCGGCGGAGGGCGCCGCCTTCGACTGTGTGACGATCGATCTCCTCGCCACGACCTATGACGGACTTGCCCTGTGCCGGGCGATCAGCGACCACCGCAATGCCGGGCTCGCGGGCCGAGAGTCTGGCGCCCCGACCTTCCAGGTGGTCGGGATCGCTGGTTCCAATCCGGCCAAGGATTTCCTCGTCGAGGCCTTCGCGGCCGGCGCCGACGATGTCGTGTCGAAAGCCGACGGCGAGATCCTGGTGATGCGGGTGCGCAGCCTCGTGCGCCGCAAGCTTCTCGAAGAGGATAACCGGCGGATAGCCGGGGAGTTCGGTGCCCGCGAGCGCGCCCTTGAGCGCGCCCGAGCGGAGGCGGAGGCGGCGGAGGCGCGGGCGGCCCTGGCCGGAGCCCTCGAGCAGGCCAATGCGGACCTCGCCACCGCCAACCGCAAGCTCACCGACGCCCAGGCCAAGCTCGTCCAGGCAGCCAAGATGGCTTCCCTCGGCGAGCTCGTGGCGGGCATCGCCCACGAGATCAACAATCCCCTCGCCTTCATCCTCGCCCATCAGGGCACCGTGGAACGCATTCTGGGCGAGGTCGCCGCCGCACCCGATTCGCCCGACAGCCCGCGCCGACTGAAAAAATGCGGCGACCGGGTCGGGGCCATGCGGATGGGCCTGACCCGCATCCAGGACCTCGTCCTCAATCTGCGCAAATTCTCGCGCCTCGACGAGGGCGAGCGCACCCTGGTGCACGTGCCGGAGGCGATCGAGACCGTGCTCGCGCTGATCCAGCACAAGCTCGGCGAACGGATCACGGTGGTGCGCGATTTCGCTGGGCGGGCGGAGATCCACTGCACGCCCGCTCTCCTGAATCAGGTCGTCATGAACATCCTCGGCAATGCCGCGGACGCGATGCCCGATGCCGGAACCATCACCATCGAGACGCGCAGCCTTCCCGACACCGACGTCATCCGCATCAGCGACACCGGACCGGGCATTCCCGAAACGCTGCGCGAGAAGATCTTCGAGCCGTTCTTCACCACCAAGCCCGTCGGCTCGGGGACAGGCCTCGGCCTCGCGATTGCCTACAGTGTCGTCCAGGCGCATAGCGGCACGCTCAGCGTCGAGGCCGCTCCCGGAGGCGGGGCCTGTTTCATGATCGGCATTCCACGGCAGACGGGTTGAGCATGTCACTGGGCACGATCCTCGCCGTCGACGACGAACCGGACATCCTCATCGCTCTCGAAGACCTTTTCGAGGACCAGTACCGCGTCGTCACGACGACGAAGCCGGCCGAGGCGCTTCAGATCCTGGCCGCCAACCCGGACATCGCCGTCATCCTCTCGGACCAGCGCATGCCGGGCATGACCGGAGACGCCATGCTGGCCGAGGCGCGCAAGGTCCACGACGCCCAGGCGATCCTGCTCACCGGCTACGCCGACATGAGCGCGGTGGTCGCGGCCCTGAACCAGGGCGGCATCACCGGTTACGCGACGAAGCCCTGGGACGCGTCCCTGCTGCGCAACACCGTGCGCCAGGCCTACGAGCGCCACCAGCTCGGCCGGGACCTCGCCACCGAGCGGGCGCTCCTGCGCGGCCTCCTCGACAATGCCGAGGACGCGATCTCCTTCAAGGATGCGGATGGACGCTTCGTGCGCCTCAACGCCCGCAAGGCCGCGCGCCTCGGCGGCGATGTCGCCGGCTGTCTCGGGCGCACCGAGGATGCGGTTCTCGACGACGGGGAGGCGATCCGCAGCGCCGATGCCGCCGCCATCGCGGCCGGCGAGCCCAGCGACAGCCTGATCGCCGAGGGCGCGATCGGAGCGGAACGCTGGCGCCACGTCACTCGCGTGCCGATCCGCGACGCATCGGGGCAGATCACCCACCTCGCCACCATCGAGCGTGACGTCACCGAGCAGAAGACCCTGGAGGCACGCCTGCGTCAGTCGGACAAGATGCAGGCGCTAGGGACCCTGGCCGGCGGCATCGCGCATGACTTCAACAACCTGCTGATGGCGATCCTCGGCAGCCTCGAACTCGTCGCGCCCAAGGTCGCCGAGCAGCCGCGGGTGCAGCGCCTCGTCGGCAACGCGATGCAGGCGGCTCAGCGCGGCGCCTCCCTGACCAAGCGCCTCCTCAGCTTCAGCCGCTCCCGCGACTTGCGCCCCCGCGCCGTCGACGTGAATGGCCTCATCACCGGGATGCACGACCTGCTCGCCGGGAGCCTCGGCGGTCTCGTCACCGTCGAGACGATCCTCGCCCCGGAGGTGCCCGCCGCCTGCGTGGACCCGGACCAGCTCGAACTCGCGATCCTCAACCTCTGCATCAACGCCCGCGACGCGATGCCGGAGGGCGGCCGGATCGTCGTCGCCACCCACAGCCTCGCCCTCGAGGCCGATCCGGATCTGCCGGCCGGGGCGTACCTGTCCGTGGAGATCGCCGATTCGGGCAGCGGCATCGCCCCTGAAATCCTCGCCCGGGTCTGCGAGCCGTTCTTCACCACCAAGGCGGTGGGCCAGGGCACCGGCCTCGGCCTCGCCATGGTGTTCGGTCTCGCCCAGCAATCCCACGGGCGCCTTCGTATCGAGAGCGCGCCGGGGCAAGGCACTCGCGTTCAGATCATTCTGCCGCGGGTCGAGGCGGCGAGCACGAGCGAAGTGGAACCGCCCGGCGCCGCAATGCCCGCCGCCCGGGCCGCGCGCATCCTCGTCGTCGACGACGATTCCGAGGTCCGGCACGTGACCGCCTCGTTCCTGTCGAGCTTCGGCTACAGCGAGCGCGAGGCCAGCGATGGCTCGACTGCCCTGTCGCTGATGGAACAGGGTCGCTTCGACCTCGTCGTCGCCGACTTGGCGATGCCCGGCATGACGGGCGTCGAGCTCGCCGAGATCGTGCGCGCGCGCTGGTCCGACGTGCCGGTGCTCATCGTCACCGGCCACGCCGAGGCGATCCCGATCCCTGCCGACCTGCCCGTCCTGCGCAAGCCCTTCGAGTCGGCCGAGCTCGCGGCTGCGGTCTCGCGGCTCCTCGACCGGGCCGCCTGAGGCCGGTGCCGGCGGACAACAAAAAAGGCGGCCCGAAGGGCCGCCTGATTCGTCGTCCGATGGCGGTGCCGCTTACGCCGCGTCGTCCACCAGCACCGGGCCGGAATCCTTGCCGCGCGCGTCGACGTCACGGTCCACGAACTCGATGACGGCCAGCGGGGCGTTGTCGCCGTAGCGGAAGCCGGCTTTCATGATCCGGCAGTAGCCGCCCGGACGGGTGTCGTAGCGCGGGCCGATCACGGCGAAGAGCTTGCGCACCATAGCCTCGTCGCGGATCTGCGACATGGCGAGGCGGCGGGCATGCAGGCTGTCGGTCTTGCCGAGGGTGATCAGCTTCTCGATGACCGGACGCAGGTCCTTGGCCTTCGGCAGGGTGGTGACGATCTGCTCGTGCTTGATCAGCGCGGCGGACATGTTGGCGAACATCGCCTTGCGGTGCTCGGTGGTGCGGTTGAAACGACGACCGCGAAATCCATGACGCATGATGGCTGTCCTTGGTTGATGGCCGCCGTGCCACGGTACGGCCAAGCGCCCCTCCGAATGGTTCTTCGGGGCTGTTCATTCCGCATGACCCCGCGGCGGGATTCTCGGTGCCGGGAAGCTTGCCGGATCTGGCAGGCTTCATCCGCCCCGTCATCCCGGGGCGCGGAAGGCGAGCCCGGGATTCAGACCTCGGGTCCCGATCCGGTCGGCACCCCAGGCGTTTCTGGGTTCCGGGTTCTGCCGCGCAGCCCCGGAACGACGTTGGAGCGGCTTAGTAGTGCTCTTCGAAGCGCTTGGCGAGGTCCTCGATGTTCTCCGGCGGCCAGCCGGGGATGTCCATGCCGAGGTGGAGGCCCATCGCGGCGAGGACTTCCTTGATCTCGTTGAGCGACTTGCGGCCGAAGTTCGGGGTGCGCAACATCTCGCCCTCCGACTTCTGGATGAGGTCGCCGATGTAGACGATGTTGTCGTTCTTCAGGCAGTTCGCCGAACGCACCGAGAGCTCGAGCTCGTCCACCTTCTTGAGAAGGGCCGGGTTGAAGGGGAGCTGCGGAGCGAGGGGCTGCGCCTCCTCCTTGCGGGGCTCCTCGAAGTTGACGAACACCTGGAGCTGGTCCTGGATGATGCGCGCGGCATAGGCCAGGGCATCCTCCGGCGACACGGCGCCGTTGGTCTCGATCGTCATCGTCAGCTTGTCCTTGTCGAGATCCTGGCCCTCGCGGGTGGTCTCGATGCGGTAGGACACCTTTGTGACCGGCGAGAACAGCGCGTCCACCGGGATCAGGCCGATCGGTGCGTCCTCGGGACGGTTGCGCTCGGCCGGGACGTAGCCCTTGCCGGTGGCGACCGTGAACTCCATGCGGATCTCGGCGCCGTCGTCGAGGGTGCAGATCACCAGATCGGGGTTCAGGATCTGGACGTCGCCGACCGTGCCGATGTCGCCGGCGGTGACGATTCCGGGTCCGGTCTTGCGCAGGGTCAGGCGCTTGGGCGCTTCGGTCTGCGAGCGGATGGCGATGGTCTTGATGTTGAGGACGATGTCCGTCACGTCCTCGCGCACGCCGGGGATCGACGAGAATTCGTGCAGGACACCGTCGATCTGCACCGAAGTCACGGCCGCGCCCTGAAGCGAGGACAGCAGCACACGGCGCAGGGAGTTGCCGAGCGTGGTGCCGAAGCCGCGCTCCAGGGGCTCGGCGACGACGGTGGCGACCCGCTTGGGGTCGTGCCCGGTCGAGACCTGGAGCTTGTTCGGCTTGATGAGCTCTTGCCAGTTCTTCTGAATGACCACGATGCTACCTCTCGCAAGATCGGCGCGGGCCACACAGGTGGTCCACGCATTGCCCGTCGGCACCGCGCCAACGGCGCCCGGCGGGCTGGAAACTGTTGCGTCCGCGTCGCGCGCGAACCGTTACTGGGCCGCGACCCAGAGTTCCGGAACGAAACTGTAGGCAGCTCCGTCCCGGGCGACGTAGCCGAGGGCCGGAAATTCCAGATGCGCACCCGCCACGAAGGTCCGGTCGGCTGCGACGGCGTCGAGCATCCGGCGGCGCACGGCGCGCGCCTGATCCCCGTCGGTGTCGAAGACCATACCGGCTTCCGGCTGCTTGAACTGGATCGCCGGCAGATGAACGATGTCCGCCCACATCAAAAGCGACGCGTCGCCCGACGTGATGCGGTAGCCGGCATGCCCCGGCGTATGGCCCGGCAACGGAACCACCTCGATCCCGGGTGCTACGCTGCCCCCGGTGACGGTGCGAAGGCGCCGGCCGTAGGGCGAGGTCGCCTTGCGGGCCATCTCGAAATACGGCTTCGACCCATCCGGCGCGCGCGAGAGGGCCCCGTCGTCGAGCCAGTGTGAGGCCTCGTCGGCATGCACCACGAGTTCCGCATTCGGATAGGCCGCGGCGCCCTCCGCCGTGATCAGGCCGCCGGCATGATCGGGATGCAGGTGGGTGAGCAGCACCGTCTCGATGGCTTCCGGCGCGACGCCGGCCGCCGCGAGGGCGGCCGGGACACGGCCGAGGGACGGGCCGCCGAAATGGCCCATCCCGCTATCGATGAGGAGCGGCTTGCGCCCGAAACCCGTGATCAGGAATGCGTTGAGCGTGATCCGGGGATCCTGCGCACGAAAGCCGGCAGCCTGGAGCGCGCCGGCTTCCGCACGATCAATCCCGGTGACGAGATCCAGCGACCCTTGAAGGTAGCCGTCGTTCATCACCGTGACCGTCAGATCACCCAAGCTCCACCGCAGCACACCCGGAAGCGGATTCTGAGCATTCGACACGCGCGTCTCCGTGACAGGCCCCAAAAGGTTCGCGAAGGCGTCCGCTCAGACGCGACGACGCTTGCGCGGACGGCAGCCGTTGTGCGGGATCGAGGTCACGTCGCGGATCGACGTCACGGTGAAGCCAGCAGCCTGCAGGGCGCGCAGCGCCGATTCACGACCGGAACCCGGGCCGGAGACTTCGACCTCGAGGGTGCGCATGCCGTGCTCGGCAGCCTTGCGGGCAGCGTCCTCGGCCGCGACCTGAGCCGCGTAGGGGGTCGACTTGCGCGAACCCTTGAAGCCCATGGCGCCGGCGGACGACCACGAGATGGTGTTGCCCTGGGCGTCGGTGATGGTGACCATCGTGTTGTTGAACGAGGCGTTCACGTGCGCGACGCCCGAAACGATGTTCTTGCGTTCGCGGCGACGAACGCGGGTTGCTTCCTTGGCCATGTGTTCTCTCGTCCTTCAGGCGCGCCCGTCATTCCAGGCGCTCGGGAGTCTTCTAAGATGCCGGAGGCGCGGCCTTGAATCACCGTGCCACGTGGCGGGATCCGCCGCGCGGGAGATCCCGCGCAACGGGCGGGAGGCCGAGCAGAGCGAGGCCTCCCAATTCGATCCGATTATTTCTTCTTGCCGGCGATCGGCTTGGACTTGCCCTTGCGGGTGCGCGCGTTGGTGTGCGTGCGCTGGCCGCGGACGGGCAGGTTGCGGCGATGGCGCAGGCCACGGTAGCAGCCGAGATCCATCAGGCGCTTGATGTTCATCGAGACTTCGCGGCGCAGGTCGCCCTCGACAATGTAGTCGCGGTCGATGGTCTCGCGGATCGACAGCACTTCGGCGTCGGTCAACTGGTTGACGCGGCGCTCGGCCGGAATCCCGACCTTGCCGGTGATCTCCTCGGCCTTCTTGGGGCCGATGCCGTGGATGTACTGCAGCGCGATGACGACGCGCTTGTTGGTCGGGATGTTAACGCCAGCGATACGAGCCAAGATGTCTCTCCATGGGGGCGCCGGACCTGAGGCCGGGCCAGATGTCACGCGCGTCCGGTGGAGACCGGCCCCTGCGCGCCGTCCAAAACGACAAATCGGCCCGCATCAGCCTCTTGGAGAGGCGATCCGGACCCACTTCCGCTGAACGAAGACCGGCCCACTAGCGCGGGCCGGAGAATGTGTCAACCCGGGAAGGCCGCGGCGGAACGGCCGCATCACCCACGCATCGGGTCAGCTCGCGGAGGCGGTGTGGCGGTCGAGGATCGCCGCGAGATCCTCGGAGACGGCATCGACCGGCTTCATACCGTCGATGGTCTGCAGGAGCCCGGTCCCGGCGTAGTAGTCGGACAGGGGCGCCGTCTGCTTGCGGTAGGCGTCGAGCCGGGTCTTGAAGACCTCGGGTGTGTCGTCCTTACGCACGGGCAGACCGCGGGCCGCCGTTTCCTGGGCGCGCTTCGCAATTCGGCCGACCAGGGCGTCTTCGTCCACGGCGAATTCGATGACGGTGTCGAGGGCGATGCCCTTCTGCGCCAGCATCGCGTCGAGAGCCTTGGCCTGCTCCACCGTGCGCGGAAATCCGTCGAGGATGAAGCCCGTCTTGGCGTCCGCCTCCTCAATGCGGTCGGCGACGATGCCGACCACGATCGCGTCCGAAACGAGGCCGCCCGATTCCATCACGCTCTTTGCCTGCAGGCCGACCGGGGTGCCGGCCGCAACGGCCGCGCGCAGCATGTCGCCGGTCGAGAGCTGCGGAATGCCATAGCGTGCCACGATCCGCTCGGACTGCGTCCCCTTCCCCGCGCCGGGCGGCCCAAGCAGGATGATGCGCATGGTGTCGTTTCCTCAGATCGGTTCGGCTTGGTTATCCGGCGATCCTGGGCGGCGCCGGGTTTCTGAACTCTAGCGGGGCGGACGCGGGCTCGAAGCCCGCCGCCACGTCATCAGCGCCGGCGCGTCGCCCCACGAAGCTTCGCCTTCTTGACGAGGCCTTCGTACTGGTGGGCCATCAGGTGGCCGTGGATCTGCGCCACCGTGTCCATGGTCACCGAGACCACGATCAGCAGGGAGGTGCCTCCGAAGCCGATGGCGGCCGACGAGTAAGATGCCAGGATCTCGGGTACCAGGCAGACGAAGGTGAGATAGAGCGCGCCGATCAGGGTGATGCGGGTCAGCACCTTGTCGATGAAGGCCGCGGTCCGCTCGCCGGGACGGATGCCGGGGATGAATCCGCCGTGCTTCTTCAGGTTGTCTGCCGTCTCCTCCGGATTGAAGACCACGGCGGTGTAGAAGAACGCGAAGAAGATGATCAGGGCCGCGTAGAGCACCATGTAGAGCGGCCGGCCATGCCCGATATAGGTCGTGATCGTGGCCAGGACGCCGGTGCCGCCGTTATTGGCCGAGAAACTCGCGACCGTGGCGGGCAGGAGCAGCAGCGAGGAGGCGAAGATCGGCGGGATCACGCCGGCGGTGTTGAGCTTCAGCGGCAGGAACGAGGTCTGGCCCTCGTACATGCGATTGCCGACCTGACGCTTCGGGTAGTTGATCAGCAAGCGACGCTGGGCCCGCTCCATGAACACGATGAAGTAGACCAGCGCGACGGCTGCCACACCCATTCCGAGGATGACGGCGGAGGAGAGTGCACCGGTGCGGCTGAGCTCCAGCGCCCCGACGATCGCCACCGGAAGGTGAGCGACGATGCCGGCGAAGATGATCAACGATGAACCGTTGCCGATGCCGCGCGAGGTGATCTGCTCGCCGATCCACATCAGGAACAGCGTACCGCCCGTGAGCGTGATGACGGTGGACAGGATGAAGAACGGACCCGGCTCGATCGCGGCGCTCGACCCCTGGAGGCCGAAGGCGATGCCCCAGGACTGGACCAGTGCCAGCACCACCGTGAGGTAGCGGGTGTACTGGTTGATGACCTTGCGGCCGGATTCGCCTTCCTTCTTCAGCGCTTCGAGGCTCGGGATCACCGAAGTGAGAAGCTGGATGATGATGGAGGCCGAGATGTACGGCATGATGTTGAGCGCGAAGATCGCCATGCGCTCGACGGCACCGCCGGAGAACATGTTGAAGAGACCGAGCACGCCGCCCGACTGCTGCTGGAAGTTTCGCGCGAATTGCTCGGGATCGATGCCGGGAATCGGGATGTAGGTCCCGAGGCGGAACACGATGAGCGCGCCCAGCGTGAACCAGATGCGCTTCTTGAGCTCGTCGGCCTTGGCGATGGCCCCGAAATTGAGGTTCGCGGCAAGCTGCTCGGCGGCTGAGGCCATGGCACCGGTTCCTGATATCGATCCGTACGGGAGCCCAGGCTCCCCATAAACTGAAACGGCGGCCACGCGCGAGGTCGCACGGGCCGCCGCTCAGAGCTTCGACTTAAAGTCTGGCGTTGGGCTACGCAACCACGCGGGCGGGCTTGCCCCGGGTCGAGACGCCGTCGCCAAAGGTCACGGCGACCGAGCCGCCGGCCTTCTCGACACCTTCGATCGCCGACTTCGACGCGCGGGTGACCTCGAAAGTCAGCTTGGTGGTCAGTTCACCGACGCCGAGGAGCTTCACCCCGTCCCGCGCGCGAGCGCAGATGCCGGCGGCGATCAGCGTCTCGACGGTGACGGTGGCGCCCGCCTCGATGCGGCCGGCATCGACAGCCTGCTGGACGCGACCGAGATTCACCTCGTTCAGGTCCGTGGAGTACAGGTTGTTGAAGCCGCGCTTCGGCAGGCGGCGATGCAGCGGCATCTGACCGCCCTCGAAGCCCTTGATGGAGACGCCGGTGCGGGCCTTCTGACCCTTCACGCCGCGTCCCGCGGTCTTGCCCTTGCCGGAGCCGATGCCCCGACCGACGCGCATCCGGTTCTTGGTGGCGCCGTCGTTGTCGCGGAGTTCATTGAGTTTCATGATGCCCTCCCTCAGGCCGCGTCGCTGAGAACGCGCACGAGGTGCTGCACCTTGCGGATCATGCCGCGCACGGAGGGGGTATCCTCCAGCTCGGAGACCCGGTGCAGCTTGTTGAGCTTCAGGCCGATCAGCGTCGCGCGCTGGTCGCCTTCGCGGCGGATGGGCGAGCCGATCTGCTCGACCCGGAGAGTCTTCTGTGCCATCGGACCCTCCCCTTACGCGACTGCGGCTTCGGACATGTCGGACGGATCGGCATCGCGGCGACGGGCCTGGAGGGCCGACACCTTGAGACCGCGACGGGCCGCGACGGAACGCGGGCTGTCTTCGTTCTTGAGCGCCTCGAAGGTGGCGCGCACGAGATTGTAGGGGTTCGAGGAGCCGAGGCTCTTGGCCACGACGTCCTGCATGCCCAGCGTCTCGAACACGGCGCGCATCGGACCGCCGGCGATGATGCCGGTGCCCTGTGGGGCGGCGCGCAGAATGACCTTGCCGGCGCCGTGACGACCGTAGACGTCGTGGTGCAGGGTGCGGCCCTCGCGGAGCGCCACGCGGACGAGTCCGCGCTTGGCGGCTTCCGTAGCCTTGCGGATCGCCTCGGGCACTTCGCGTGCCTTGCCGTGGCCGAAGCCGACGCGGCCCTTCTGATCGCCGACGACGACGAGGGCCGCGAAGCCGAAGCGACGGCCGCCCTTCACCACCTTGGCGACGCGGTTGATGTGGACGAGCTTGTCCACGAACTCGCTGTCGCGCTCCTCGCGCTCATCGCGGCGGCCGCGGCCCCCGCCTTCACGTTCACGTGCCATACTGAATGTCCATCTCACTGGCGCGGGTGGCGGACCCGCTCGCTTGAATCGTTTGGAACGGAGAGCGGCGCGAGCCGCCCTCCTCCGCCAATCCTAGAACTCGAGGCCACCTTCGCGGGCGGCATCGGCGAGCGCCTTGACGCGCCCGTGGTAAAGGTACCCCGAGCGATCGAAGATCACCTGGGTGACGCCAGCGGCCTTGGCGCGCTCGGCAACAAGCTTGCCAACGGCCTGGGCGGCCGAGACGTCGGCACCGGTCTTGAGGCCAGTGCGGAGATCCTTGTCGAGGCTCGAAGCCGAAGCGAGGGTCTTGCCCGCCGCGTCGTCGATGACCTGGACGTAGATCTGCTTGGACGAACGGAACACCGAGAGCCGGGGCCGTCCATTGGCCGCCGCCCGCAGCGCGCGGCGCACACGCGCCTTGCGGCGGTCGAGTGCATCGAATTTGCGTGACATGTTCGGCGGCCCTTACTTCTTCTTGCCTTCCTTGCGGAAGATGAACTCGCCCGCGTACTTCACGCCCTTGCCCTTGTAGGGCTCCGGGCCGCGATAGTCGCGGATCTCGGCGGCCACCTGGCCGACCACCTGCCGGTCGATACCGGAGATGACGATCTCGGTGGGCTTCGGCACCGCGATCGTGATCCCCGCGGGGATCTCGTACTCGATGTCGTGGCTGTAGCCGAGCGAGAGCTTCAGAGCCTTGCCGGCCATCGCGGCGCGGTAACCCACGCCGGTGATCTCGAGCTTCTTCTCGAAACCCTTGGAGACGCCCTCAACGAGGTTCGCCACCTGCGCCCGGGAGGTGCCCCAGAGCGAGCGGGCCTCCTTGGTCTGGTTCTTGGGCTGCACCGAAACGGCACCGTCCTCGAACTTCACGTCGACCACGTTGGGCACGACGTACTGGAGCTCGCCCTTGGAGCCCTTCATCTTCACCGTTTGACCGGTCACCGTGGCCGTCACGCCGGACGGGACGGGAACGGGCTTCTTGCCTACGCGAGACATCGCCTTATTCCTCCAAGTCCGAGATCAGAACACCTTGCAGAGCACTTCACCGCCGACGTTGCGCTCGCGCGCCTCGTGGTCGGCCATGACGCCCTGCGGGGTGGACACGATGGTGACGCCGAGACCATCGGCGACACGCGGCAGCTCGCCGACCGACGAGTAGACGCGGCGACCGGGCTTCGACACACGCTGGATCGAGCGGATGACGGGCTGGCCGTCATAGTACTTCAGCTCGATCGCGAACTCGGTCCGGCCGTTGCCGTAATCCGTGGTCGCGTAGTCGCGGATGTAGCCCTCGGACTTGAGGACGTCGAGCACGCTGGCGCGCAGGCGAGAACCGGGCGTCTGAACGACGTTGCGGCGGCGCTGCTGACCGTTGCGGATGCGGGTGAGCATGTCACCCACGGGATCGTTGACCATGGTGGTTGCTCCTTACCAGCTCGACTTGACGAGACCGGGGATCAGACCCTGGTTGCCGAGTTCGCGCAGCGCGATGCGCGAGATGCCCATCTTGCGATAGAAAGCGCGCGGACGGCCGGTCATGCCGCAGCGGTTGCGGATGCGGGTGGGGGACGAATTGCGGGGTAGTTCCGCGAGCTTGAGGCGCGCCTCGAAGCGCTCCTCCATCTCGAGGGACTCGTCATTCGCCGTGGCGAGCAGCGCCTTGCGCTTGGGAGCATAGAGCTTCACCAGCGCTTCGCGGTGCTTGTTCTTCTCGATCGAGCTTTTCTTTGCCATTTCTCTCTCCGGTGTCCGCGTCTGAGACCTTAGGAAGGGCTCACTGCCGGAACGGGAATCGGAACTGCGTGAGGAGCGCGCGCGCCTCAGCATCGGTGCGGGCCGTCGTCTGGATGACGATGTCCATGCCCCAGGTGGCCTCGGCCTTGTCGTACGAGATCTCCGGGAACACGAGGTGCTCCTTGAGGCCCAGTGCGTAGTTGCCGTTGCCATCGAAGGAACGCGGGTTCAGGCCGCGGAAATCGCGGACGCGCGGGAGCGCGATCGTGATCAGGCGATCCATGAACTCGTACATGCGCTGCTTGCGCAGGGTCACCTTGCAGCCGATCGGCATGCCCTCGCGGACCTTGAAGGTCGCGATGGCCTTGCGGGCCTTGGTGATGACCGGCTTCTGGCCGGCGATGAGGGCGAGATCGCCAGCGGCGACAGTCGCCTTCTTCGAATCAGCGGTCGACTCGCCCACGCCCATGTTGATCACGATCTTCTCGATGACCGGAACCTGCATGGGGTTCTTGTAGCCGAACTCTTCGATCAGCTTCTGGCGCACCACCTCGTCGTAGTGCTTGCGCAGGCGCGGGACGTACCCGTCAGTGTTCTTCTCAGCCATCGATCAGATCCCCCGAGCGCTTGGCGAACCGGACTTTGCGGCCGTCGTCGAGAATGCGGAAACCAACGCGCGTGGGCTGACCATCCTTGGGGTCGGCGACGGCGATGTTGGACAGGTGAATCGCAGCTTCCTTGGAGACGATGCCGCCTTCCTGGTTCTGCGTCTGCTTCTGGTGCTTCTTGACCAGGTTGATGCCGCGCACCAGCGCACGATCTTCCTTCGGAAGCACCTGGATGACCTCGCCCGAGCGACCCTTGTCGCGACCGGTGAGGACGACGACCTTGTCGCCTTTCTTGACCTTGGCGGCCATCACAGCACCTCCGGCGCGAGCGAGATGATCTTCATGTGGTTGCGGGCGCGCAGTTCGCGCGGAACCGGTCCGAAGATGCGGGTGCCGATCGGCTCTTTCTGATTGTTGATCAGAACGGCAGCGTTCTTGTCGAAGCGGATCACCGAACCGTCGGGACGCTTCACTTCCTTCGCCGTGCGAACGACGACCGCCTTCATGACGTCGCCCTTCTTCACGCGGCCCCGGGGAATCGCTTCCTTGACGGAGACCACGATGATGTCGCCAACACCGGCGTATTTGCGCTTCGACCCGCCCAGAACCTTGATGCACATCACGCGGCGCGCACCAGAGTTGTCGGCGACGTCCAGATTCGTCTGCATCTGGATCACGGGCAGTGACCTTTCCATTGTTTCAGGCGGGTTTCCGCACGCGGACGGTATTGTCCGGCGGACGACGCCTGATGGGGATCTGATGTCCCCGGCTCATATGAAACGCCGCGCAATCGGTGTCCGTGGACCCCGGCGCGGTCGCCGCGTACGAGGGGTGCGGACACCCCTCTTATCTGTCGCGAAGGCATGCCCACTACACCGGGCGGCTCCAACGCGCAAGGTCTAATCGCGGAACCGCGCGTTCCGTCGGGAACGCATGGATCGCGCAGCTTTCGGCCGTCGAGCCGAAGGTCGCAACGAAAAAGCGGGCGCCAGGATCGGCGCCCGCTTCAACGTCCGTGCAGGACGCTCAGGCCTCGGCCGGTGCGGCTCCAGCGGCGGCACCCTCGACGAGCTTCCAGGTCTTGGTCTTCGAGAAGGGACGGCACTCCTCGATCGACACGGTTTGCCCGATCTTGGCCACGTTGGCTTCGTCGTGGGCGTGGTAGTTCTTCGAGCGACGGACGGTCTTCTTCATCACCGGGTGGGTGAAGCGGCGCTCCACCTTGACGACGATGGTCTTCTCGCCCTTGTCGCTGACGACGACGCCCTGCAATACGCGCTTCGGCATGATGTACTCCTCAAGCCTGCGCCGACTTCAGCGTCTTCTGACGCTGAAGCGTACGGACACGGGCGATATCGCGGCGGACTTCGCGGACGCGCGCGACGTTCTCGAGCTGGCCGGTGGCGCCCTGGAAGCGCAGGTTGAACTGCTCCTTCTTCAGGTTCAGCAGCTCATCGTTCAGCTGATCGGGCGATAGGGCGGCCAGATCCGACTGTCTCTGCGACGACTTCATGATCCCCTCCCTCTCAATCAGCGATGCGCTGAACGACGCGCGTGCGGATCGGGAGCTTCGCAGCGCCGAGGCGCAGGGCCTCCTTCGCAACGTCCTCGGCCACGCCGTCGACTTCGAACATGATACGACCGGGATGCACGCGGGCAGCCCAGAACTCGGGAGCACCCTTACCGGAGCCCATGCGGACCTCGGTGGGCTTGGCCGTGACCGGGACGTCCGGGAAGATCCGGATCCAGACGCGGCCCTGGCGCTTCATCTCGCGGGTGATCGCGCGGCGGGCCGCCTCGATCTGGCGCGCGGTGATGCGCTCGGGCTCGACGGCCTTCAGGCCGAACGTCCCGAAGTTGAGGTCGAAGCCGCCCTTGGCCGCACCGTGGATGCGACCCTTGAACTGCTTACGGAACCTGGTCTTCTTGGGTTGCAACATGGCAGCCTCTCAACACCTTTCTGGGTGACGGGGTCACGAACACGCCGTCAGGCGTGTTCGCGCCGGCCGCGCTCGCGGCCACCCTCACCATCGCGCTCGCGACGGCCGCCCGAACGGCCACCCTCTTCCTGCGCCTTCTTGTCCTGTGCCATCGGGTCGTGTTCGAGGATCTCGCCCTTGAACACCCACACCTTGATGCCGCACGTCCCATAGGTCGTGAAGGCAGTGGCGACGCCGTAATCGACGTCGGCGCGGAGGGTATGTAGGGGAACGCGCCCCTCACGGTACCATTCCTGGCGGGCGATCTCAGCGCCGCCGAGACGGCCCGAGCAGTTGATGCGGATGCCTTCGGCTCCAAGGCGCATGGCCGACTGCACGGCGCGCTTCATGGCGCGCCGGAATGCGACGCGGCGCTCGAGCTGCTGGGCGATCGAGTCGGCCACCAACGTGGCGTCGATCTCCGGCTTGCGCACTTCGACGATGTTGATCGTCACCTCGGCCTTGGTCAGCGTGCCGACCAATTTGCGCAGCTTTTCGATGTCCGCACCCTTCTTGCCGATGACCACGCCCGGACGACCCGAGTGGATGGTGACGCGGCACTTCCGGTGCGGGCGCTCGATGACGATCTTCGAGACGGCGGCCTGCTTGAGCTGTTTCATGAGGGCGGCGCGGATCGCGACGTCCTCGTGCATGAGCTTGGCGTATTCACCCTTCTGGGCGAACCAGCGGGAGTCCCAGGTCCGGTTGATACCGAGCCGCAGACCGATCGGATTGACTTTCTGGCCCATCAGGTCCTCCTCACGCCGCTTCGGCGGTCGGGACTTCGCGCACCACGATGGTGAGGTTCGCGAAGGGCTTCAGGATACGGGCGCCGCGGCCACGCGCACGGGCGTGGAACCGCTTCAACACGAGCGCCTTGCCGACGAAGGCCTGGGAGACGACGAGATCGTCGACGTCCAGGTTGTGGTTGTTCTCGGCATTGGCGATGGCGCTCTCGAGGCACTTCTTGACCTCGCGGGCGATCCGCTTGCGGGAGAATTCGAGATCGGCGAGCGCCGAGTCGACCTTCTTGCCGCGAATGAGCTGCGCGACGAGATTGAGCTTCTGCGGGCTGACGCGCAGCATGCGCGCGACGGCCTGAGCCTCGTTCTCGGGGAGCGCGCGGGGAGTGGCGGGCTTGCCCATGATCAGCGCCTCTTCGACTTCTTGTCGGCTGCGTGACCGTGGAAGGTGCGGGTCGGCGAGAACTCGCCGAACTTGTGGCCGACCATTTCCTCGGAGACGTAGACCGGGATGTGCTTCTGCCCGTTGTGCACACCGAAGGTGAGCCCGACGAACTGCGGCAGGATCGTGGAGCGGCGGCTCCAGATCTTGATGACTTCGTTACGGCTGGAACCGCGAGCGGCTTCGGCCTTCTTGAGGAGGTAGCCGTCGATGAACGGCCCCTTCCAGAGCGAGCGTGCCATGGGCGTTACTTCTTACGGTTATGACGGCTGGACAGGATGAAGACGTCGGTCCGCTTGTTCGAGCGGGTCTTCTTCCCCTTCGTGGGAACGCCCCAGGGCGTGACCGGGTTACGGCCGCCGGAGGTACGTCCCTCGCCGCCGCCGTGCGGGTGGTCGACCGGGTTCATGGCAACACCGCGCACGTGCGGGCGCTTGCCGAGCCAGCGGTTGCGGCCGGCCTTGCCGAGCGAGATGTTCATGTGGTCCGGGTTCGACACCGCGCCGACGCTGGCGAAGCACTGACCGTGGACCAGGCGCTGCTCGCCCGAATTCAGGCGCAGTGTCACGTAGCCCTGATCGCGGCCGACGATCTGGGCGTAGTTGCCGGCGGAGCGGGCGATCGCGCCACCCTTGCCGATCTTGAGCTCGACGTTGTGGACGATCGTACCCACCGGCATGTTGCCGACCGGTCCGGCATTGCCGGGCTTGATGTCGACCTGTTCGGCCGCGATCACCTTGTCGCCGGGCGACAGGCGCTGCGGAGCCAGGATGTAGCTCTGCGTGCCGTCCGGAAAAGCGATCAGGGCGATGAATGCGGTGCGGTTCGGATCGTATTCGATCCGCTCGACCGTTGCGGACACGCCCATCTGCTCGCGACGCTTGAAGTCCACGTTGCGGAGCGTGCGCTTGTGACCGCCGCCGCGAAAGCGGACCGTGATGCGGCCGAGGTTGTTGCGGCCGCCGGACGACGACTTGCCCTCGGTGAGCTTCTTGACCGGCTTGCCCTTGTAGAGCTCACGGCGGTCGACGAGCACGAGCTGGCGAAGGCTCGGCGTGACCGGTTTGAATGTCTTCAAGGCCATCGGTGGTAATCCTTAACCCGACTTGTCTCAGAGGCCGGTCGTGACGTCGATCGTCTCACCCTCGGCGAGGGTCACGATCGCTTTCTTCACGTCCGAGCGCTGTCCGCGAAGCCCGCGGAAAATCTTCTTCTTGCCCTTGGTGACGAGCGTGTTCACGCCCGTCACCTTGACGTCGAACAGCTTCTCGACCGCCTCTTTGATCTGCGGCTTGGTCGCCTTCGGGGAAACCCGGAACACGACCTTGTTCTGCTCGGTGAGGTTCGTCGCCTTCTCGGTGATGACCGGGGAGACGATGATGTCGTAGTGGCGCGGATCGGCACTCATTGGAAACGCGCCTCCAGCGCTTCGATCGCTGCGCGGGTCAGCACAAGCTTCTCGCGACGCAGGATGTCGTACACGTTGATGCCCTGGATCGGCAGAACGTCGATCTGCGGGATGTTGCGGGCGGCGCGCGCGAAGTTCACGTCCACCTCGGCACCGCCGATGATCAGGGCGCTGGACAGGCCCATCTTCTCGAAGCGCTCAACGAGCGACTTGGTCTTGCCCTCAGCCAGCTTCACGTCGTCGACGATGATGAGGGTCGAATCCTTCACCTTCGCCGAGAGCGCGTGCTTCAGAGCAAGCGCACGGACCTTCTTCGGCAGGTCGTGGGCATGGCTGCGCACGACCGGACCGAAGGCGCGTCCACCGCCGCGGAACTGCGGAGCGGAGGCGGCGCCGTGACGGGCGTTACCGGTGCCCTTCTGCTTGTACAGCTTCTTGCGCGTCCGGTTCACGTCCGAACGGTTCTTGACCGCATGGGTGCCGGCCTGACGCTTGGCGAGCTGCCAGCGGACCATGCGCTGGAGCAGATCGACACGCGGCTCGAGACCGAAGATGGTCTCGTCCAGGTCGACGGAACCGGCACCGGTGCCGTCGAGCGTGGTGATATCGAGCTTCATCACGCGTTCTCCTCGGAAGCGGGAGCCTCGGGAGCCGGCGCTTCGGTGACGGGGGCGGAGGCACCCTGCTCACGGAACTTGCCAGGCTGCGGAACGTCCGCGGGGAGCTTGCGCTTCACCGCGTCGCGAATCTGGATCCAGCCACCGGCGACTCCGGGAACGGCGCCTTCGACGAGGATCAGGCCGCGCTCAGGATCCGTGCGCACGACGCGCAGGTTCTGGGTCGTGACCCGGTCGACACCCATGTGACCGGGCATCTTCTTGTTCTTGAAGGTCTTGCCCGGGTCCTGACGGCCACCGGTCGAACCGATCGAACGGTGCGAGATGGACACGCCGTGCGTGGCGCGCAGACCGCCGAAGTTCCAGCGCTTCATGCCGCCGGCGAACCCTTTACCCGTGGTGGTGCCCGTCACGTCGACGAACTGCCCCGGAATGAAATGATCGGCGGTGATTTCGGCGCCGACCGGGATCAGCTTGTCCTCGGACACGCGGAACTCGGCGAGCTTCTGTTTGGGCTCGACCTTGGCGACCGCGAACCGGCCGCGCTCGGCAGCCGACACGTTCTTGACCTTCGCCTTGCCGACGCCGACCTGAAGGGCGACGTAGCCGTTCTTCTCGACGGTACGGTGGGCAACCACCTGGCATTGATCGATTTTAAGCACTGTGACGGGCACATGTTCCCCAGCATCCGTAAAGATGCGGGTCATGCCGACCTTCTGTGCGATGACGCCTGAGCGCATAGGTGTCTCCCTCGCGCGATTCTACGGTAAGCTCCAAATCCCGGCGGGACTTAGAGCTTGATCTCCACGTCCACGCCGGCGGCGAGGTCGAGCTTCATCAGCGCGTCCACGGTCTGGGGCGTCGGATCGACGATATCGAGGACGCGCTTGTGGGTGCGCATCTCGAACTGCTCGCGCGACTTCTTGTCGATGTGCGGCGAGCGGTTGACGGTGAACTTCTCGATATGCGTCGGCAGCGGGATCGGGCCACGGATGGTGGCGCCGGTACGCTTGGCCGTCGAGACGATCTCGCGGGTCGACGCATCGAGGATGCGATGGTCGAACGCCTTGAGGCGGATACGAATATTCTGACCGTTCATGACCTGAAACCTTGGCGGGGCGATTAAGGGGCGGGCGCGAGGACCCGCCCCTCAATCGTTCCCTGCAGACTGACCGTTTGGACGGCGCGATTAATCGTTGATGGCGGCGACGACGCCGGCGCCGACGGTGCGTCCGCCTTCACGGATGGCGAAGCGCAGCTTCTCTTCCATGGCCACCGGCACGATCAGGGTGACGTCCATGGTCACGCTGTCGCCGGGCATCACCATCTCGGTGCCCTCGGGCAGCACGCACACGCCGGTCACGTCCGTGGTGCGGAAGTAGAACTGCGGGCGGTAGTTGGTGAAGAACGGCGTGTGGCGACCGCCCTCCTCCTTGGTCAGGATGTAGGCCTCGGCCTTGAACTTGGTGTGGGGCTTGACCGAGCCGGGCTTGCACACGACCTGGCCGCGCTCCACGTCCTCGCGCTTGGTGCCGCGCAGCAGCACGCCCACGTTGTCGCCCGCCTGGCCCTGGTCGAGCAGCTTGCGGAACATCTCGACGCCCGTGACCGTCGTGGTCTGGGTGTCGCGGATGCCCACGATCTCCACCGTCTCGCCGACCTTGACGATGCCGCGCTCCACGCGACCCGTCACCACCGTGCCGCGGCCCGAGATCGAGAACACGTCCTCGATGGGCATCAGGAACGGCTTGTCGATCGGACGCTCCGGCTGCGGGATGTAGGCATCCACCGACGCCATCAGCGCCAGCACCGCGTCGTGGCCGACCGCCTTGTCGCCGTTGTCCAGCGCCACCTTGGCCGAGCCCTTGGTGATCGGGATGTCGTCGCCGGGGAAGTCGTACTTCGAGAGGAGCTCGCGCACCTCCATCTCGACGAGCTCGAGAAGCTCGGCGTCGTCCACGAGGTCGACCTTGTTCAGGAACACCACCAGCGCCGGAACGCCGACCTGGCGCGCCAGCAGGATGTGCTCGCGGGTCTGCGGCATCGGGCCGTCGGCCGCCGACACCACCAGAATCGCGCCGTCCATCTGTGCCGCGCCCGTGATCATGTTCTTCACGTAGTCGGCGTGGCCCGGGCAATCCACGTGTGCGTAGTGCCGGTTGGCGGTCTCGTACTCGACGTGCGCCGTCGAGATCGTGATCCCGCGCGCCTTCTCCTCCGGCGCCTTGTCGATCTGGTCGTAGGCCGTGAACGTCGCACCGCCCGTCTCGGCCAGAACCTTCGTGATCGCCGCCGTCAGCGACGTCTTGCCGTGATCCACGTGACCAATCGTGCCAATGTTGCAGTGCGGCTTCGTACGCGCGAATTTCTCTTTGGCCAT